>NZ_JAOEEE010000001.1:0-314868 GCF_029837675.1 Pseudomonas sp. GD04015
TTGCATGTGCATGGCTCCTTGCACTTGCCCTTGCACTGCTGGCCGGCTGCGCCAGCGACGCGCGGCTGCCTTCGGCACACCACCAGCTCGGCATCCACCCGGCACGCACCGCCAGCGCCGATGGCCTGCAGGCGATGACCGACCGCCACAGCGGCGTGCGCCTGTGGGTGGCGCCGCAGCCCGCGCTGACCGAGGCGGACGTGCAGACGGCGGAGCTGGCCGTCACCCCCGATGGCCAGCCAGCGGTGGTGCTGACCCTGACCGACGACGGCCGCGCCGTGCTGGCCGAACTGACCCGCAGCTATCTCGGCCGGCCCCTGGCGATCCTGGTGGATGGCGAAGTGCGCCTGGCGCCCATCGTCGACGAGCCGGTATCGGACGGCCGCGTCGCCCTGACCGGTTTCGATACGCTGGAAGAAGCGGAAGCGCTGGTGCGCGACTGGAGCCGCTAGCTGTTCACCCCTCTCCCTCCGGGAGAGGGGCTGGGGGTGAGGGACATATGGCCTCCATGAAAATTCTTTCCAGCACCGCTGGCAGCTCCGACAACACTTCCCGATTGCTGAAGCGCAGCAGGCGTATGCCTTTGCCAATTAGGTGCTGGGCGCGCTGCCGATCATGCGCCTGTCCCGCATCGTGATAGTGCTGGCTGCCATCCAACTCGATCCCCAGCTTCAATGCCTCGCAGTAGAAGTCCAGAACGTAAGGCTCGATCGGGTGCTGTCGGCGAAACTTGCAGCCAGCCACCTGGCGGCTACGCAAATGGCGCCAGAGCAGGTGTTCTGCGTCGGTGGCGTCACGCCGCAGTTGGTGGGCGAATTCGAGTTGCATGGGGTTGAGCGGCGTCTTGTGATGAGGCATGGCAGGATTCCCTTCCTGAGGTCCTGCATAGCCTAGTAGACCCTCACCCCCAGCCCCTCTCCCGAAGGGAGAGGGGTGACTAATGGTTGCAGCAATCGCGCTCGTCCAGCGCCTCCAGCAGCCGGCAATGCTCGGCGTGGCCGCTGTGGCAGTCGGCCAGTTTGCTCAGTTCGGCGCGCATGTTCTGCAGGTCGCGGATGCGTGCCTCGATGGCGTCCAGATGCTCGCGCGCCATGCGGTCGGCGGCGTCGCAGGGGCTCTCGGGGTGGGCGGCCAGGTCCAGCAGGCTGCGGATTTCCTCCAGGCTGAAGCCCAGTTCGCGGCCGCGGCGGATGAAGCGCAGCCGCCTGACATCCACTTCCTGGTAGTGGCGATAGCCTGAGTCGCTGCGCTGGGGCGGCGGCAGCAGGCCGCTGCGCTCGTAGAAACGGATGGTCTCCAGGTTGACGCCGCTCTCGCGGGCCAGTACGCCGATGGTGATGGGCTTGCCCATGTTGACTCCGTAGTGGCTACAGGGTTTAGCTTAGTCTGCACCTCAATCAAGGAGATGCCAAATGGGTGCTCACTGCTGCAATCACGACTCGCCCGAGGCCGCGCTGCGCTCCAGGCGCTACCGGCGCATTCTGTGGGTGGCGCTGCTGGTCAACCTGGCCATGTTCGTGGTGGAGATCGGGGCGGGCGTCAAGGCCGGCTCGGTGTCGCTGCTGGCCGACTCGCTGGACTTCCTCGGCGACTCCGCCAACTACGGCATCAGCCTCTGGGTACTCGGCATGAGTCTGGCCATTCGCGCCCGCGCCGCCCAGTTCAAGGCGGTCACCATGCTGCTGCTCGGCCTCGGCGTGCTGGGCACGGCGCTCTGGCACTGGTGGCAGGGCGAGGTGCCGAGCGCGCCGACCATGGGCGTGGTGGGCACCCTGGCGCTGCTGGCCAACCTGGGTGTCGCGGTCCTGCTGTACGCCTACCGCGAGGGCGACAGCAACATGCGCAGCGTCTGGCTCTGCACCCGCAACGATGCCCTGGGCAACCTGGCGGTGCTGGGGGCGGCCCTCGGCGTGTTCGGCACGGGCAGCGCCTGGCCGGACCTGATCGTCGCCAGCATCATGGCGCTCTTGGCCATCACCGCTGCCGTGCAGGTGCTGCGCCAGGCCGATGGCGAGCTGAAGGACGGCCACGGCCATGCGCACTGAGTGGGAGGCGGCGCTGCGTCAGGCCTTCGCTGAGGCGGAAGCGGCTCTGGCGCGGAACGAGCCGGGCGCGGCCCTGGGCTGGCTGGAGCGGGCGCATATCCTCGGCCAGCGCCTGGCGTTGCCTCATGCCCGCTCCCACTGGCTGATGCTCAGGGCCGGCTGGCAGCTCGGCGACTGGCGCGAGGTGGCGGGGCAGGTGCCGCGCATCCTGGCCGCATTGCTGTTCTCGCGGCTGTGGGTGCCGCTGGGCAACACCGGGCGGGCGCGGGTCAGCGCGTTCCGCCCGATGCCGATCGATGAGGACCTGAGACGCCTGCTGGGATGAGCGCATGGCTTATGCGTCCGGTGCGCACGGCGCACCCTACGGATGAGCGCTCAGGTCAGGCCCATGCCCCACTTGATGGCGTAGGCGAGGATGCCCACCGCCACCACGCCGCCCAGCCAGAGCAGGACGAACCAGGCCAGGCGCTTGGCCAGCGGCTGCTTGGTGGCGTTCATCAGTGGTAGCCCTCGCCGACCTTCACCTTGCCGCGGAACACGTAGTAGCTGTAGCCGGTGTAGAGGAGGATGACCGGCACCATGATGGCAACCCCGACCAGGGTGAACGCCTGGCTGCTTTCCGGCGCCGATGCCGCCCAAATGCTGATGTCCGGCGGGATGATGTTCGGCCACAGGCTGATCGCCAGCCCGGCGTAAGCCAGGGCGATCAGGGCCAGGGTCAGGACGAACGGCTGCCAGTCGATCTTCAGGTTCACGGCGCGGACGATGCCCAGGGTGGTCACCGCGACCAGGGTCGGCACCGGCATGAAGTAGAACAGGTTGGGCAGGGTGAACCAGCGCTTGGCGATCTCCGGGTGCGCCAGCGGCGTCCACAGGCTGACCGCGGCGATGAACAGCAGCAGCACGCAGGTCAGCGGCAGCATCAGCTTGTACATCTTGTGGCGCAGCTTGCCCTCGGTCTTGAGCAGCAGCCAGGCGCAGCCGAGCATGGCGTAGCCGGCCACCAGCCCGGCGCCGCAGAACAGCGGGAAGGGCGCCAGCCAGTCGAACGGGCCGCCGGCGAAGCTGCGGCCTTCCACGCGGATGCCGTCGATGAACGCGCCCAGCACCACGCCCTGGGAGAAGGTGGCGAGCACCGAGCCCCAGATGAAGGCGGCGTCCCACAGGTGCCGGGTGCGCTTGGCCTTGAAGCGGAACTCGAAGGCCACGCCGCGGAAGATCAGCGCCACCAGCATCACCACCAGGGGGATGTACAGGGCCGTGAGCACCACCGAGTAGGCCAGCGGGAAGGCGGCGAACAGGCCGGCGCCGCCGAGCACCAGCCAGGTCTCGTTACCATCCCAGATCGGCGCCACGGTGTTCATCATGGCGTCGCGCTCGTCCTTGTCGCGGAAGAACGGGTAGAGGATGCCGATGCCGAGGTCGAAGCCGTCCATCACCACGTACATGAAGATGCCGAAGGCGATCACCCCGGCCCAGATCAGCGGCAGATCGATGCTCATTGGCGGTTCTCCTGGTCGGCTTCGTCCTCGACGCCGTCCGCAGCGGCGGACAGCGGCCGCGCCGGCGTGCGGCTGTGGCCGGGACCACCCTCTTCAGCGATCTGGGCGGTGAGCAGGCCCAGCACCGGCCCCTTGCGCATCATCCGCAGCAGGTAGGTGATGCCGACGCCGAAGACCATGAAATAGACCACCACGAAGATCGTCAGCGAGACGCCCATCTGGGTGGCGCTGTGGTTGGACACGGCGTCGCTGGTGCGCAGCAGGCCGTAGATCACCCAGGGCTGGCGGCCGACCTCGGTGGTCACCCAGCCGGCGAGCAGGGCGACGATCCCGCTCGGCCCCATCAGCAGCATCAGCCGGTGGAAGACGCGCGACTCGTAGACCTTGTCGCCGCGCCGCAGCCACAGCCCGACGACCCCGCAGAGGATCATCAGCAGGCCCAGCCCGACCATCACGCGGAAGCTCCAGAACACGATCAGCGAGTTGGGCCGGTCTTCCGGCGCCCATTCCTTGAGGCCCTTGATCTCCGCGTCGAGGTCGTGGGCGAGGATCAGGCTGGCCAGGCGCGGGATGCCCACGGCGTAGTGGGTGGTCTCGGCGGCCATGTCGGGGATGCCGAACAGCAGCAGCGGCACGCCGCGCTCGGTCTCCCAGTGCCCCTCGATGGCGGCGATCTTCGCCGGCTGGTGCTTGAGGGTGTTGAGGCCGTGGAAGTCACCGATCACCGCCTGGATCGGCGCGACGATCAGCGCCATCCACAAGGCCATGGAGAACATCATGCGGGTAGCCGGGTCGCGCTTGCCCTTGAGCAGGTGCCAGGCGGCGGTGCCGCCGACCACGAAGGCGGTGCTGATGAAGGCCGCCACGGCCATGTGCGCGAGGCGATAGGGGAAGGACGGGTTGAACACGATCTCCCACCAGGACGCGGGGGTGAAGATGCCGTCCACCAGGGTGAAGCCCTGCGGGGTGTGCATCCAGCTGTTCGAGGAGAGGATCCAGAAGGTCGAGATCAGGGTGCCGATGGCCACCATCAGGGTGGCGAAGAAGTGCAGGCCGCGACCGACCTTGTTCAGGCCGAACAGCATGATCCCGAGGAAGCCCGCCTCGAGGAAGAAGGCGGTGAGCACCTCGTAGGTCAGCAGCGGGCCCATGATGCTGCCCGCCGCCGCCGACAGCTCGCTCCAGTTGGTGCCGAACTGGTAGCTCATCACCACGCCGGAGACCACGCCCATGCCGAAGGTGACGGCGAAGATCTGCAGCCAGAAGCGGTAGAGGTCGTAGTAGACCTCCTTGTCGGTCTTCAGCCACAACCCTTCGAGCACCGCCAGGTAGCTGGCCAGGCCGATACTGATGGCGGGGAAGATGATGTGGAAGGAAACGGTGAAGGCGAACTGGATTCGGGCCAGTTCCAGTGCATCCAGGCCAAACATGAAAGGCCACTCCTGCAATTGATCTGGATCAATAATCCGTCAACCCGGACTTTGGTCGCAGTTGGCGGATTGTCGCATCGGGCAATTGGTCGCAGTGACTCGGAGCGCGGATGGTGCTGGGTGGTTCACCTTTTATCCGGGGGGCGGGCGGGACCGTCGGCGCCGCGTCCCCCGGCGTCTCCAGAAGCTTAGCGGGTCGCTTTCAGCACGACGAACTTGGGATTGGCCGCCACCTGCTCCACGCCCCGGAACAGGCGCTTGAGCTTGGCGTGGTAGCCCAGGTGGCGGTTGCCCACGATCCACAGCTCGCCGCCGGTGACCAGCGCCGCGCGGGCCTGCTGGAACATGCGCCAGGCGAGGAAGTCGCCGACCACCTGCTGCTGGTGGAAGGGCGGGTTGCACAGCACCAGGTCCAGCGACTCGCCGGGCTGGTCGGCCAGGCCGTCGGCGGCGCGGAAGGTGGCCGGGCGCTCGCCCAGGGCCGTGCGCCAGTTCTCCTCGGCGGACTGCACCGCCATGTAGGACTCGTCCACCAGGGTCAGCTCTGCCTCGGGGTTGGCCAGGGCATAGGCGATGCCCAGCACGCCGTTGCCGCAGCCGAGGTCGGCCACCCGCTGGGGTGTCAGGCGTTTCGGCAGGTGGGGAAGGAAAGCGCGGGTGCCGATGTCCAGGCCTTCGCGGCAGAACACGTTGGCGTGGTTGACCAGCTCCAGGGCCGGGGTGTCCAGGCGGTAGCGGGTCGGGTAGGGCGAGGTCGGCGCCGGCCTGGCCTCGGCCGTGGCCGTCAGCAGGCGGGCCTTCTTCACCGCCAGCGAGGCCTGCAGCGGGCCGATGTAGCGCTCCATCTGCTCGCCGGCGGCGCGCGGCAGGTGCTTGATCATGGCTCCGGCGATCACCCTGGCGCCGGGGGCCAGTCGGCCGTGCAGGCGGATCAGTTGTTCTTCGAGCAGGGCCAGGGTCTTGGGCACCCGCAGCAGGACCAGGTCGAACGGGCCTTCCGCCGTCGCGCTGGCCGGCACGAAGCGCACGCTGTCGGCGGCCAGGCCGTTGCGCTGCAGGTTCTTCTGCAGGGCGAGGAAGCCCAGGTGCGAGTCGCCGCTGCTGGTCACCCGGCAATAGGCCGCCAGCGAGCAGGCGAGGGCGCCGAAGCCGTCGTTGAGCAGCAGCACCCGGCTGTCTGGCGGCAGGCCGAGTTCGTACACGTGGGCGAGCAGGTACTCGTCGGCGGCATCGAAGGCCTGCAGCGGCTCGTTGGCCATTTCGGGCTGGCGGATCAGGTCGAGCTGGGCGAAGGGCGTGGCGAGAGTCGGCATGGGGCTGGGTCGGCGAAGGAAGCGGGCACATTGTCCCGGATGGACAAGGAAATGTCTCGAAGTGAGAAACAGACGGCTTGTGACCCGGTGGTGCGATCCGGAGAATACGCAGTCACTTGCCGCCGTCGAAATTCCGCACCGGGCGGCATGCCCCAACAACAAATCGGATGGCCGCGCGACCTGATGCGCAGGCACTGTCCGAACCCCGGGCCGACGGTCCGACTCCCCAGAAACCAGCCATTCGCCCCGCCACGTTTGCGGGGCGCAGCTATTGCATTGCCTCAAGGAAGTCCATGAAGTACCTGTTCACGCTTTGCCTGTCGTTCGTTCTGCTGCTGTCCGCTCCGGCCCATGCCGAACCCATCCTGATCAAGTTCTCCCACGTGGTCGCCGAAGATACGCCCAAGGGCCGTGGCGCCCTGCTGTTCCAGCGCCTGGTGGCCGAGCGCCTGGGCGGCGCGGTGAAGGTCGAGGTCTACCCCGATTCCAGCCTGTTCGGCGACGCCGACGAGATGGCCGCGCTGCAGCGCGGCGAGGTGCAGATGCTGGCGCCCTCGGTGTCCAAGTTCGAGGCCTACACCAAGCAGCTGCAGGTGTTCGACCTGCCGTTCCTGTTCGACGACCTGGAGGCGGTCAAGCGCTTCCAGCGCCGCGAGAAGAGCCGCCAGCTGCTGCGTTCCATGGCCGGGCAGAACATCTACGGTCTGGCCTTCTGGAACAACGGCATGAAGCAGCTCTCGGCCAACCGCGAGCTGCGCACACCGGCCGACGCCAAGGGCCTGGCGTTCCGCATCCAGCCGTCCAGCGTGCTGGAGAGCCAGTTCGCCGCGCTCGGCGCCGAGGCCAAGCGCATCCCATTCGGTGAGTCGCTCAAGGCGCTGCAGAGCGGTGTGGTGCAGGGCACCGAGAACGTCTGGTCGAACATGACCGCAACGGGCTTCGACCAGGCCCAGCCGTTCGTCACCGAGACCGGCCACGGCTCGCTCAACTACATGCTGATCAGCAGTTCCTCGTTCTGGCAGAGCATTCCCTACGCCACCCGCACCGAGCTGGAGTCGATCGTCGAGGAAGTCACCCTGCAGGTGAACAAGGACGCCGAGCAGCTCAACCGCAAGGGCCGCGAGCAACTGGCCGCCGCCGGCCGCACCCGCCTGGTCGCCCTGAGCCAGGAGGAGCGCAACGCCTGGCGCGCCGCCATGCAGCCGCTGTGGCAGCAGTACGAGGCCGAGATCGGCGCCGACGTGCTGCGCGCCGCGCAGGCGGTCAATCGGCGCTAATCCCTGTGAACTGGTGGTGTTTGTCCGGCCGCCTTTGCGCCAGACTGCGCGGGTACCAGTACAGGGGGAAGCCATGACCGCCAGCGAAGAGAAGTTCACCCGCCAGACCCTCACCGAGGTGCGGGTCTGGTCGCCCAGCCTGTTCAGCCTGCGTTGCACCCGCGACCCCGGCTTCCGCTTCCGCGCCGGCCAGTTCGTCCGCCTGGGCGTGCGCAAGCCCAGCGGCTGCATCGTCTGGCGCGCCTATTCGCTGGTCTCGGCGCCTCATGACGACTACCTGGAATTCTTCTCCATCGTGGTTCCGGGCGGCGAGTTCACCAGCGAACTGAACCGCCTGCAGGCGGGCGACGAGCTGCTGGTGGAAAAGCAGGTCACCGGCTTCCTCACCCTCGACCGCTTCCCCGACGGCCGCGACCTTTGGCTGATCGGCACGGGCACCGGGCTGGCGCCGTTCCTCTCGATCCTGCAGGACCTGGAAGTCTGGCAGCGCTTCGAGCGCATCGTGCTGGTGTACAGCGCCCGCGACCGCGGCGAGCTGGCCTACCAGGAGCTGATCGCCGAGCTGCCGCGGCGCGAATGGCTGGAAGGGGCGGGGCACAAGCTGCAGTACATCCCGGTGGTGACCCGCGAGCAGGTGCCGGGGGCGCTCGGCGCGCGGGTCACCACGCTGATCGAGAACGGCGAGCTGGAGCGCGCCGCCGGCCTGGCGCTGGAGCCCGAGCACTCGCGCATCATGCTCTGCGGCAACCCGCAGATGATCGAGGACACCCGCGCCGTGCTCAAGGCGCGCGGCCTGAACCTGGCGCTGACCCGCCGCCCCGGCCAGGTGGCGGTGGAGAACTACTGGTAAGGATTGGTTACGCTTTGCCGCTTAGGGATCGCCGCGTCCGCCGCTAGGATGGGCGTCCCTTTCCGTTGCAATGGACCCCATGGACAGCGATTGTTGCCAGCCACCCCCGTGTGGCCTTCCTTCCTCAGACGCCCTCGCGCGTCCCTTCTCTACCCTGTCTGATCGATACGCCCAGCGCCGCAGCTCTTGCGCCCGCGCCGCGTCGACGCCTGCCCGCGGGAGACTCGCATGATCTTCGAATGGATGGCCGACCCCACCGCGTGGCTCGGCCTGCTGACCCTGATCGTCCTGGAAATCGTCCTCGGCATCGACAACCTGGTGTTCATCGCCATCCTCGCCGACAAGCTGCCGCCGCACCTGCGCGACCGCGCGCGGATCATCGGCCTGAGCCTGGCGCTGCTGATGCGCCTGGGCTTGCTGGCGAGCATCTCCTGGCTGGTGACCCTGACCGAGCCGCTGATCGAGGTGTTCGGCAAGAGCTTCTCCGGGCGCGACCTTATCATGCTGTTCGGCGGTGTGTTCCTGCTGTTCAAGGCCACCATGGAACTGCACGAGCGTCTCGAGGGGCGTGCCCATCAGCCGACCGGCAACCGCGTGTACGCCGCCTTCTGGCCGGTGGTGGCGCAGATCGTGGTGCTCGACGCGGTGTTCTCCCTGGACGCGGTGATCACCGCCGTCGGCATGGTCGAGCACCTGGAAGTGATGATGATCGCCGTGATCGTCTCCATCGGCCTGATGATCGTCGCCAGCAAGCCGCTGACCGCCTTCGTCAACGCCCACCCGACGGTGATCATGCTGTGCCTGGGCTTCCTGATGATGATCGGCTTCAGCCTCACCGCCGAGGGCCTGGGCTTCCATATCCCGAAAGGCTACCTGTACGCGGCCATCGGCTTCTCCATCCTCATCGAGGTGGCCAACCAGCTGGTGCGCCATAAGCGCAAGCGGCAGATGCAGAACGGCCGCGGCATGCGCGAGCGCACCGCCCACGCCGTGCTGCGCCTGCTCGGCGGCAAGATCGAGGCCGACGAGGTGGGCGAGGAGATCGCCGACATGCTCGAGGGTGGCGCCGGCGAGGCCGCGCTGTTCGACCGCCGCGAGCGGGTGATGATCCGCGGCGTGCTGGGCCTGGCCGAGCAGTCCATCCGCAGCGTGATGACCGAGCGCACCCGGGTCGACCACATCGACCTGGGCCACGACCCCGAGCAGGTGCGCCAGGTGCTGCTGGAGTCGCCCTATTCGCGCCTGGCGGTGGTGCGCGGCGGGCAGATCGACGAGCCGCTGGGCTTCGTGCACAAGAAGGAACTGCTGCGCGAGTTGCTGCGCGGTGACCAGCCGGATATCGAGAGCCTGCTGCGTCAGCCGCTCAACCTGCCGGACAGCTGCACCGTGCTCGGTGCCCTGGAGCAGATGCGCCAGGCCTCGACCCACGTCGCCTTCGTGGTCAACGAGTTCGGCGGCTTCGAGGGCATGCTGACCCTGACCGACATCCTCGAGGCCATCGCCGGCGAACTGCCGGACGCCAGCGAGGTGGACGGGCCGGACATCGAGCGGCTGGACGAGGGCTTCCGCGTCAGCGGCGCGCTCAACCTGGCCCTGCTGCGCGAGCGCATCGGCCTGCAGGCCAGAGCCACCGAGGATTACCAGACCCTGGCCGGGCTGGTGATGAGCCTGCTCGACCGCCTGCCGGCGGTGGGCGACGAGGTGGAGTTCGCCGGCTGGCGCATGCGCGTGGAAGAGGTGCGCGAGCGACGGGTCAACCGCCTGCTGCTGACGCCTGCGGCGTAATGAAGAACGGCGCCCTCGGGCGCCGTTCTCTTTTATGGCTTCTGCTGAGTCTTCAGCAGGTCGCGGATTTCCGTCAGCAGCACTTCCTCGGGGCTCGGGGCCGGCGGCACCGAAGGCTCCTCGGCCTCTTCGCGCTTGAGCTTGTTGATCACCTTGATGCCCATGAAGATGGCGAAGGCGACGATGATGAAGTCGAGGATGGTCTGGATGAACTTGCCGTAGCTGAGCACCACGGCCGGCAGGTCGCCTTCGGCGGCCTTGAGGGTGACGGCCAGGTCGCTGAAGTCGACGCCACCGATCAGCAGGCCGATCGGTGGCATGATCACATCACCGACGAAGGAGCTGACGATCTTGCCGAAGGCCGCGCCGATGATGATACCGACGGCCATGTCGACCACGTTGCCCTTGACCGCGAAGGCCTTGAATTCTTGCAATAAGCTCATGTTTCACTCCCTGGGTTTCTGATTCTGGCTGCAGTTTAAACCAGCTCTCGGGCCGGGCGGGATGGTGGCTGGGCTCAGGCGCCGTTGGCCTTGCGCAGCCGCTCGGCGATCTGGTCCTTGAGCTGGACCCGCTCGCTCTTCAACGCCTGCAGCGCAAGGTCGTCCAGCGCCTCGCGGCCGTCCTCCACCTCGTAGATACGCTTGTCGAGGCTCTCGTAGTGCTGCGCCAACTGGGCGAAATGCGCGTCCTCCGCGTGCAGGGCCTGCAGTTGCTGGCGGTATTCGGGGAATTCGCGGGTCAGCGGATGATGTTCGAGTGGCATGGCGATGATGACTCCTCAGGGTGCGTTCGCGTTCAGCCTAGCTCAGGGGGGAGCGCCGGGGCGGCGGTTTGATCCCGGTCAATGGCCTCCCTCCCGGGGGCGGGTAGGGTTGGACATCTTTTTCCGGAGCTTACGCCATGCATGTCGAACATCATCCGCTGGTCCAGGATTTCCCCGAGCTGCGCGGCGAGCTGCAGCGCCTGCGCCAGGAGGATCAGCACTTCGCCCGCCAGGCCGAGGAATACGAGGCGCTGGACAAGCGCGTCTGCCGGGTCGAGGACGGCATCGAACTGCTGGACGAGACCGCCCTCGGTCGCCTCAAGCAGGAGCGTGTGGCCCTCAAGGACGACCTGGCACGCCAGCTCAAGCGCGCCTCCGGGCAGTGCTGTGGCTGCGGCAACGGCTGCGCCGGCTAGTGCAACGGCGGGTTGATCAGGTAGCTGACTAGCTCCGGGTCGTCGTCCGGCCAGACCTGCCGCGAGCCCAGCGGCAGCTCGGCCTGGATGCTGCGCCAGAACGCCATGGCTGGCTCGTCCTGGGGGTAGAGGCGCACCAGCCAGGTGCCGCCGCGGTTCAGCACCTGCTGGGTCAGCAGCCGGCCGATGCCCTGGCGCCGGTATTTCCTGAGGATGAACAGGTCGGCGAACTCCAGCGCGTCGATGCCGGCCAGTTCGCTGCGCTCGATCAGCAGGAAACCGGCGATGAAGCCGTCCGCCAGGATCAGCTCGGCGCTCCACTCCGGCTCCTGCCAGTAGCGCACCAGGTGCGGCTCGTGCAGGTAGAAACGACCGTCCGGCTCCACCTCTTCCTCCTCCCAGTCCGACGACTCGTAGGCGTAGTACTGGTAGAGGTTGGCGATCAGCGGCAGCTGCTCGACGGTGGTGCGGACAAGTTCGATCTGCATCGCGGGGCGACTCGTGGGTGGCGGGAACGTTATTATCGCCGCTTTTCCAGCGGTGGAGATTCCCATGGCCAAGGCCAAGCGCATGTACGGCTGCACCGAGTGCGGCGCCACCTTTCCCAAGTGGGCCGGGCAGTGCGGCGAGTGCGGGGCCTGGAACACCCTGACCGAGACGGTGATCGAGAGCGGCGGCGCGGCTGCGCCGTCCGGGCGTGGCGGCTGGGCCGGGCAGCAGGCGCAGATCAAGACCCTGGCCGAGGTCAGCGTCGAGGAGGTGCCGCGCTTCTCCACCGCCTCCGGCGAACTGGACCGGGTGCTCGGCGGCGGCCTGGTGGACGGCTCGGTGGTGCTGATCGGCGGCGACCCCGGCATCGGCAAGTCGACCATCCTGCTGCAGACCCTGTGCAACATCGCCCAGCGCCTGCCGGCCCTGTACGTCACCGGCGAGGAATCCCAGCAGCAGGTGGCCATGCGTGCCCGGCGCCTGGAGCTGCCGCAGGACCGGCTCAAGGTCATGACCGAGACCTGCATCGAGTCGATCATCGATGTGGCGCGCCGCGAGCAGCCCAAGGTGATGGTGATCGACTCGATCCAGACCATCTTCACCGAGCAGCTGCAGTCGGCTCCCGGCGGCGTCGCCCAGGTGCGCGAGAGCGCGGCGCTGCTGGTGCGCTACGCCAAGCAGAGCGGCACGGCGATCTTCCTGGTCGGCCACGTGACCAAGGAGGGCGCCCTGGCCGGTCCGCGCGTGCTGGAGCACATGGTGGACACGGTACTGTACTTCGAGGGCGAATCCGACGGCCGTCTGCGCCTGCTGCGGGCGGTGAAGAACCGCTTCGGCGCGGTCAACGAGCTGGGCGTGTTCGGCATGACCGACAAGGGCCTCAAGGAAGTGACCAACCCCTCGGCGATCTTCCTCACCCGCGCCCAGGAGTCGGTGTCGGGCAGCGTGGTGATGGCGACCTGGGAAGGCACCCGGCCGATGCTGGTGGAGGTTCAGGCGCTGGTCGACACCAGCCATATGGCCAATCCCAAGCGCGTCACCCTGGGCCTTGACCAGAACCGCCTGGCCATGCTGCTGGCCGTGCTACACCGCCACGGCGGCATCCCCACCTACGACCAGGACGTGTTCCTCAACGTGGTGGGCGGGGTGAAGGTGCTGGAGACGGCGTCCGACCTGGCGCTGATGGCGGCGGTGATCTCCAGCCTGCGCAACCGCCCGCTGCCCCACGACCTGCTGGTATTCGGCGAGATCGGCCTGTCCGGCGAGATACGCCCGGTGCCGAGCGGCCAGGAGCGCCTCAAGGAGGCGGCCAAGCATGGCTTCAAGCGCGCCATCGTGCCCAAGGGCAACGCGCCCAAGGAGGCGCCGGGCGGCCTGCAGGTGATCGCGGTGACGCGTTTAGAGCAGGCGCTGGACGCCCTGTTCGAGTGACCGCCTGCGGCGCTCTGCCGCTGGGCGTGCGCCGCGGCAGTTGTCGCAGATCAAGTTCTGCCCGCCGGCGGAGGAGGAGCATGGCGCCATGTCCATATAGAGGAGATGGGTCCATGTTCCTGTTCTTCGACTTCTTCGCCAGAACCCTCAACTACGAACCGGGCCGCCCCCGCGACAGCGCCGAGGAGCGCCGCGAGGCGAGCATCGGCACCCGCCGCGTGCAGGCGCGCCGCGAACGGCAGCAGGCCGGCAAGAAAGGCGTTTAACCCGACGACAGGTTCTGTGCGCACCGCTTGGCTTTCTGTAGGAGCGGCCTTGGCTGCGATACGGGCCGGAACGGAGACTTCGCGGCCAAGGCCGCTACTACAGGTCCGTAGCCCGGATGCGATTCGGGGAGAGGCAGTCGGCGTGTAGCCCGGATGCATCCGGGACGGCGGGCTCAGTCAGGCTCGCCCAGGGCCGCCAGTTCGCGTTCCAGCAGGCTCTCGTCGCCCAGGTTGAGTTCGACCAGCCGGCGCAGGTGGCTGATGGACTCCAGGTCGATGTGCCGGCACACGAAGCCGAGCAGGTCGTCGCGGGTGCGGGTCAGCACCACTTCCATCTGCAGCCGGGTGTTGGCGTCCAGGCTGAGGGTGGCGACGAAGGGCTGGTTGGGATCGCCGTTCCAGTCGCGCGGCCGTTCTACCAGCAGGCCCTTGAGCGACACGTCGTGCAGCTGGACCGGCCAGTGCCGCTCGCCCTGGGCGAGTTCGGTGGCGGCGTCGAAGGCGATGCGCTGGAAGCGCCGACGCTCGCTGGGCGTATCACTCATGACGGTTTTCCTCCGCAGTTTTGTCCACTATAGCCAAGGCGCGCCGCCGGCGCTGCCAGTAGATGGCCGTGGCGAGCAGGGCCAGCGTGCCCAGCGGCAGCCAGTACTTGTAGGGGCGCAGCGCCTGGACCGTCGCTTGCCGGCGCTCGTCCCACTGGCGCTGGCGGGCGCCGTCGAAGTCCGGTTCCTGGCAGTCGAAGCCGAAGTTGCCCGCCCACTCCACGTAGGGGCCGTGCTCGACGTAGCGCCGGTAGTAGACCCGGGCGCCTTCCAGGTCGCGGTAGTTGATCCAGCCGCTGGCCTTGCACAGCACGGCGGCGAAGGCCTGGCTGCTGGTGGGCAGCAGGTCGGCCGCGCTGTTGGCCAGGTCGGCGGCGACCCAGCGATAGTGGAAGCGCCGGTTCGGCTGGGCAGCGCTGGCGTTCTGCAGTTGCGCCTCGGCGGCGCTGATCAGGCCGCCGGCCTGCACCGGCTTGGCCGTCTCTCCGCCGAAGTTGCCGCCGGTCCAGGCCTCGTCGGGGCCCAGCTCGTAGCCGAGCAGTTCCATGCCCAGGACGCGGGCCAGCTTGGCGGCCTCGTAGTAGCCCTCGGCGCGGCCGATCGAGGTCCAGGCCTTTTCCGCCTGCACGCGGGCTTCGCCGTACTGGCGCGCGGCCTGTTGCAGTTCGGGGCTGGCGAAGTAGGGCACCGCCTCGGCGTAGCGGCCCTCGCGCAGCAGGCGGCGGCCGAGCAGTTCGCGCAGGGCCAGGGCCGGCGGCCGGTTCCAGTAGCCGTACTGCTTGCTGTCGGCCGGCGCGGTGGTGACCTTGGTGTCGACGTAGCCCTTGAGTTCGCTGCTGCTGAGCACCCGCTCGGCGACTTCGGCGGCGTCCTGCCAGTAGAGTTCGCCGCTGCGGTAGAGCTGGTCGAAGGCTTCCAGGTAGTCGCCGCGCTCCAGCGCCAGGATCGCCATCTCGCCCTCGATGCGGCAGCGTGGCTTGAGTGTCTCGTAGTCCCAGTTCTCGGTGCGCCGCCAGCCCCAGTCCTCCTCGGCGGGGAAGGCCGACGCGGCCTTGGCGTAGGCCTGGACGGCGGCGTCCTTGTCGCCGCTCTGCAGCGCCAGCTTGGCGCGCAGCCACCAGGCCAGGCCGCCGTCGCCCGCCTGTTCGGCGAAGCGGCGGGCCGAGTCGTAGTCACCCTGCTGGTAGCCGAGCGCGGCCAGGCGGTCGGCGATCTGCGGCTGAACCTGCACGGACTGCAGCAGCTGCAACAGGCGCTGGGTCGCCTTGCCATCGGTGTCGTAGGCGTCCAGGCGGCTGAACAGTTGGGCCGTCAGCAACTGCTGGACCTCTGCGACTTCCAGCAGCGGCCGCAGCTGCGCGTCGTCCAGGCGCGTCAACTGGCGGCTCAGTTCCCGCAGTGAGCTGTAGCCGGTCGAGGAGCCCTGCCGGGACTGGCTGGCGTAGAGGCGGATGGCGCTGCTCCAGTCGCCGTCGTCCAGGGCCAGGCGGGCTTCTTCGCCGAGGCTGGCGATGCCCAGCTCCAGCGGGTCGTCGGCGCCGGCCACGGTCATCGCGCGGGCCTGCTGGAAGGCGGCTCTGGCCTGCTGGCGCAGGTCGCGCTGGCGCTGCAGGGCGGCGGCCTCGTCGAGCGGCGTGTCCGGCGCGCTGACTGCGTGCTCGGCCAGGGCGCGGCCGAGGGAATAGGCGGCCCAGGTGCCGCGCAGCGGGCGCTCGGCCTCGGGCAGGGCCAGCACGCGGCGGAAGTAGTCAGCGGCCAGGGCCATGTCGTGGCGGGCGAAGGCCACCGCGCCGGCGCTGTACAGGCGCAGTTCGGCCGGCAGGGCGGCGCCTTCGGCCTCGGCCTGGTGGGCGTCGGTCAGGCCGCGCAGGCGGCTGACCAGGGCGAAGCGCTCGTCGCCGAGCTGCTCCTTTTCCACCACGGTGCGGGCGTCCACGTAGCGCTGGTTGTTCTCGTCCCAGTAGGGCTGCAGGGTGGCGTTGCCGGCCTGGCCGAGGCCCGGGATGGCCGGAGCGATGCGGCCGATCTCGAAGGCGAAGTTGCCTTCCGGCAGTTCGCCCAGGGCGCCGGCGCGGTCGGAGAGCAGGCGATAGGGGAATTCCGGCCCGCAGGCCTGGGCCGCGCCGAGCGGCACCAGGGCGCCGAGCGCCAGGGCCAGCAGGGTTCTAGAACTGTACATGCATGCCTCCTTGATCGATCTGTTCGCAGCGCGCCCAGCCCAGGGCACGGTGTTCGCCGGCATCCAGCCGGCCCTCGCGGCGACGGACGAAGGCCAGGCGGTCTTCGCTGCGCTCCACCCGGTAGTCGCCCACGGCGTCGGCCGCCGAGCAGGCCTGGACCGGCAGCTCGATGCGGCTGGGCAGGCGGCTGGCCAGGGTGCCGTTGTTGAACAATTGCAGATGGCTGAAACCCTGCTTCTGCTGGTGCTGCAGGGCCAGCGCGGGTTCCAGCGGCTGGCCGCGCACCACCGCCAGTAGCGTGGGCATCGGCCAGGCGCGGCGGTCGCCGGCCAGCGGCAGGCGGAACCAGATGATGCCGGCCAGGTGGTCGGGGCGTGTGCGGCGCAGCTTGGTCAGCAATTCTTCCACCTGGCGCGGGTCGGCGCGCAGCTCGTGGCGGGGGCCGCCCTGACGCAGCGGTGTCTCGCTTTCCACCTGGCCGTCGTCGGTGAGGGCCACGCCATAGGCCGGCAGGGCGAGGTGGAACGGCTTGTGGCTGCGCTCGCCATAGCGTTCGGCCCAGTCGAGGGCCTGTTTCGGGTCGAACAGGCCCTGCTGCGGCGCCACCACCGCGTGCACCTGGAGTACCGAGGCGTCCACCGCGGCGAGCACTTCGTCCAGCGCCGGGCTGGCGAGCCAGGCGGGCAGGGCGGTGATGCTCAGCGGCAGCTCGGTCGGCAGTTGCCGGCGCAGTTCGCGCAGCAGCGCGGCGTAGGCGGGCAGGCGCGCGGTGGCGCAGTCGTGGTCGATTTCCAGACCCCGCAGCGGCAGGCCGGCGTCGCGCCAGTCGCGCACCAGGCCGGCGATCTGCTGCTCGATCTCGGCCGGGTCCAGCTGCGGCAGCTGGCCGTCCAGGCGCACCACCGCGAGCAGCGGACGGCCGTCGCGCCTGAGCAGTTCGAGGTTGGGGCGGGCGCGGCTCCAGCCCGCCTGCGGGTGCGCCTGCAGGGCCAGCACGCGCAGGGTGGAGAAGTCGGTGCGGCTCTGCGCCAGCGCCTCGGCATGGGAGGTGCGCCACTGGCGCTGCCAGACATAGACCTGCTGGTCCAGCGGCGGGTGTTCCTCGGCGCAGCCGAGCATGCCGGCGAGCAGCAGGACTAGCAGGGAGCGATAGGGGAAGCGGAACATGCGGCGTGGCATCCTTGGCGTCGCCGGAAAGGGAGCTAGTGTAGCCGTGTGGCGGTGACAGGTGCAGGGCGGGCACGCAGCCTTTTTCGCTGCTGGCAAAGTGCTGCTCCGATGCCCATGGCGTCCCTGTCGTGGCTTAGACCAAGGTCGAGTAATGCATTCGCCATCCAGCGTCTAAGCTTGAGCGGCAGCCTGTCTGTCCATCAGTTAGGAGTAATCATGAACAATAACAATAGCCTGCTGCGCCACCTGCCCTGGGCAGTGCTGGCAGTGGTGGGCGCCTGTGCCTTGGGTGTCGTGGCGCTGCGCCGCGGCGAAGCCATCAACGCCTTGTGGATAGTGGTGGCGGCCGTCGCCCTCTATCTCGTCGCCTACCGCTACTACAGCCTGTTCATCGCCAACAAGGTGATGCAGCTGGACCCGACCCGCGCCACCCCGGCGCTGATCAACAACGATGGTCTGGACTATGTTCCGACCAACAAGCACATCCTCTTCGGCCACCATTTCGCCGCCATCGCCGGCGCCGGCCCGCTGGTCGGCCCGGTGCTCGCCGCGCAGATGGGCTACCTGCCCGGCACGCTGTGGCTGATCGCCGGCGTGGTGCTGGCCGGCGCGGTGCAGGACTTCATGGTCCTGTTCATCTCCACCCGCCGCAACGGCCGCTCCCTCGGCGAGCTGGTGCGCGAGGAGATGGGCCAGATACCGGGCACCATCGCCCTGTTCGGCGCCTTCCTGATCATGATCATCATCCTCGCGGTGCTCTCGCTGATCGTGGTCAAGGCCCTGGCCGAGAGCCCGTGGGGCATGTTCACGGTGATGGCGACCATCCCCATCGCGGTGTTCATGGGCGTGTACATGCGCTATATCCGCCCGGGACGCATCGGCGAGATATCGGTGATCGGCGTGGTCCTGCTGCTCGCCTCGATCTGGGCCGGCGGCCAGGTGGCGGCTGACCCGACCTGGGGCCCGGCCTTCACTTTCACCGGCGTGCAGATCACCTGGATGCTGATCGGCTACGGCTTCGTCGCCGCCGTGCTACCGGTGTGGCTGATCCTGGCGCCGCGCGACTACCTGTCGACCTTCCTCAAGATCGGCACCATCATCGCCCTGGCCATTGGCATTCTGGTGGTCATGCCCGAGCTGAAGATGCCGGCGCTGACCCAGTTCACCGACGGCACCGGCCCGGTGTGGAAGGGCACCCTGTTCCCGTTCCTGTTCATCACCATCGCCTGCGGCGCGGTGTCCGGCTTCCACGCGTTGATCAGCTCGGGCACCACGCCCAAGCTGCTGGCCAACGAGTCGCATGCCCGCTACATCGGCTACGGTGGCATGCTGATGGAGTCGTTCGTCGCCATCATGGCCATGGTCGCCGCCTCGGTGATCGAGCCGGGCGTGTACTTCGCCATGAACAGCCCGGCCGCGGTGGTCGGCTCCGACGCTGCCGCGGTGGCCGCCACCGTCAGCAGCTGGGGCTTCGCCATCACCCCGGATGCGCTGGAGGCGGTGGCACGCGATATCGGCGAGAACACCATCCTGGCCCGCGCCGGCGGCGCTCCGACCCTGGCCGTGGGTATCGCGCAGATCCTCCACAGCGTGCTGCCGGGCGAGAACACCATGGCGTTCTGGTACCACTTCGCCATTCTGTTCGAGGCGCTGTTCATCCTCACCGCGGTGGACGCAGGCACCCGTGCCGGACGCTTCATGCTGCAGGACCTGCTGGGCAACTTCGTGCCGGCCCTGAAGAAGACCGAGTCCTGGGGCGCCAACGTGATCGCCACCGCCGGCTGCGTGGCCATGTGGGGCTGGCTGCTGTACCAGGGCGTGATCGACCCGCTCGGCGGCATCAACACCCTGTGGCCGCTGTTCGGCATCTCCAACCAGATGCTCGCGGGCATCGCCCTGATGCTCGGCAGCGTGGTGCTGATCAAGATGAAGCGTCAGCGCTACGTCTGGGTCACCCTGGTGCCGGCCTGCTGGTTGCTGATCTGCACCACCACCGCCGGCCTGATCAAGCTGCTCGACCCGAACCCGGCGGTCGGCTTCCTGGCCCTGGCCAAGAAGTACAGCGATGCGCTGGACGCCGGCCAGGTGCTGGCCCCGGCCAAGGACATCGGCCAGATGCAGCACGTGATCTTCAACGCCTACACCAACTCGGTGCTGACCGTGCTGTTCCTGTTCGTCGTCCTCAGCGTGCTGTTCTACGCGATCAAGGTCGGCCGCGCCGCCTGGGTCAGGCCCGAGCGGACGGACAGGGAAAGCCCGTACCAGTCGATTGCGGACGCCTGAGGAGGTCGCCATGTTCAACGACCTCAGCCGCATGGGTAAGTACCTCGGCCAGGCCGCCAGGATGCTGGTGGGCATGCCCGACTACGACAACTACGTCGAGCACATGAGCCGCAAGCACCCGGACCTGCCGGTGATGAGCTACGAGGCGTTCTTCCGCGAACGCCAGGAGGCTCGCTACGGCGGTGGCAAGGGGCGGCCCATCCGCTGCTGCTGAACCTGTGGGAGCGGCCTTGGCCGCGAGCTTTTTTCTTTGGGCGCCTGCGGTGCTCTGGTAAAAACTTCGCGGCCAAGGCCGCTCCCACATGTTTTCAAGGAGTTCCATGATCTTTCAGCCCATTCCCGTCACCGTCCTCACCGGCTTCCTCGGCGCCGGCAAGACCACGCTGCTGCGCCACATGCTGGAGGCCGAGCATGGCCTCAAGCTGGCGGTGATCGAGAACGAATTCAGCGAGACGCCCATCGACGGCCAGCTGCTCGGCGACAGGCCGGTGGAGCTGCTGACCCTGGCCAACGGCTGCGTCTGCTGTTCCATCCATGTCGAGCTGGAGAAGGCCCTGTTCCTGCTGCTGGACAAGCTGGACGCCGGCGAACTGGCCTTCGACCGCCTGGTGATCGAGTGCACCGGCCTGGCCGACCCGGCACCGGTGGCGCAGACCTTCTTCGCCGACGAGGAACTGGCTCAGCGCTACATCCTCGACGGCATCGTCACCCTGGTCGACGCGGTGAACGCCGAGCGCCACCTGCGGGAAACCATCGCCCAGGCCCAGGTCGGTTTCGCCGACCGCATCCTGCTGAGCAAGACCGACCTGGCGTCGGCGGAGCAGGTCGAGGCGCTGCGCGAGCGCCTGGCGCGGATCAACCGCCGCGCGCCGGTGGGTGTGGTGGAGCACGGCCGCGTCGACCTGGCCGAGCTGCTCGACATCCGCGGCTTCAATCTCAACGCCGAGGTGGCGGTGACGCCGGCCCTGCGCCCGCTGGCTCCGGTGGGGCAGTCCCCGGACCGCATCCGCACCCTGGTGCTGCAGAGCGACAGCCCGCTGGACATGGAGCGTCTGAGCGCCTTCATGGACGACCTGCTGGAGCGCCATGGCAATGCGCTGCTGCGCTACAAGGGCGTGCTCGAAGTGGCCGGCGACGAGCGCCGCCTGGTGTTCCAGGGCGTGCTGCGCCTGTACGGCTTCGACTGGGACGAGCCCTGGGCCGAGGGCGAGCCGCGCCAGAGCGTGCTGGTGTTCATCGGCGACGACCTGCCGGAAGAGGAAATCCGCGGGGGTTTCGCCCAACTCCAGCAGGGCGGGTAAAACCCGCGCTGCCCCGACGCGGGTTGCACCCGCCCTGCAAACGGGTCGATCGCAGGCGGAGCGATCTTTCTCCCCGGGGTACGACGCCACCAGCCCGTCATACCGGCGCAGGCCGGTATCCAGTTTGCCCGCTCCGAGTCGTCTGTCGGCCTTCTGGACCCCGGCCTGCGCCGGGGTGACGGGGTTGGGAAGTACCGCTCCAGCTGAGAACGGATTCAAGAACGGGTGGCAGAAACGAAAAAGCCCGGCGAGTGCCGGGCTTTTTCATACAGCGCTGAGGCTCAGTTGCCGTAGACCGGGAACTTGGCGCACACGGCCTTGACCTTCTCGCGTACCGCGTCGACCACGGACTCGTCGCCCAGGTTCTGCAGGATGTCGCAGATCCAGCCGGCCAGTTCCTGGCACTCGGCTTCCTTGAAGCCACGGGTGGTGACGGCCGGGGTGCCGATGCGCAGGCCGGAGGTGACGAAGGGCGAGCGTGGGTCGTTCGGCACGCTGTTCTTGTTCACGGTGATGAAGGCGCGACCCAGGGCGGCGTCCGCGTCCTTGCCGGTGATGTCCTGCTTGATCAGGGACAGCAGGAACAGGTGGTTCTGGGTGCCGCCGGAAACCACATCGAAGCCGCGCTCGATGAACACGCCGGCCATGGCCTGGGCGTTCTTCACCACCTGCTGCTGGTAGGCCTTGAACTCGGGCTGCAGGGCTTCCTTGAAGCAGATGGCCTTGGCCGCGATCACGTGCTCCAGCGGGCCGCCCTGGGCGCCCGGGAAGACGGCGGAGTTGAGCTTCTTCTCGATCTCCTCGTTCTTCTTCGCCAGGATCAGGCCGCCGCGCGGGCCGCGCAGGGTCTTGTGGGTGGTGGTGGTGACCACGTCGGCGAACGGCACCGGGTTCGGGTACACGCCGGCGGCGACCAGACCGGCCACGTGGGCCATGTCGACGAACAGGTAGGCGCCTACCTTGTCGGCGATGGCGCGGAAGCGGGCGAAGTCCAGCACCTGGGAGTAGGCGGAGAAGCCGGCGACGATCATCTTCGGCTTGTGCTCGAGGGCCAGGCGCTCGACTTCGTCGTAGTCGATCAGGCCGGCGTCGGTGATGCCGTACTGCACGGCGTTGTACAGCTTGCCGGAGGAGGACACGGAGGCGCCGTGGGTCAGGTGGCCGCCGTGGGCCAGGCTCATGCCGAGGATGGTGTCGCCGGCGCTCAGCAGGGCCAGGTAGACGGCGGCGTTGGCCTGGGAACCGGCGTGCGGCTGGACGTTGGCGTAGTCGGCGCCGAACAGCTCCTTGGCACGGTCGATGGCCAGTTGCTCGACCACGTCGACGTACTCGCAGCCGCCGTAGTAGCGCTTGCCCGGGTAGCCTTCGGCGTACTTGTTGGTCAGCACGCTGCCCTGGGCTTCCATCACCGCCGGGCTGGTGTAGTTCTCGGAGGCGATCAGCTCGATGTGCTCTTCCTGGCGCTGGGCTTCCTGCTCCATGGCGGCGAAGAGTTCTGCATCGTAGCGGGCAATGGTCAAGTCACGGCTGAACATGGCGGTCCTCTTAGGGATCGGGGTGCTGGGGGAAAAGCGCGCATTCTACCCGATGTGCCACAGCCTGGCACATGAAAGGCGGTCAAGTGGCGGACGAGCGGGACTCACGCACCGCCGAACCTGTTCATGCTCTCGCGAAAGCAGGCGATGGGCGGAGTTGTGGGAGCGGCCTTGGCCGCGAACCGGGCCGGAGCGGTAAGGACTTCGCTGCCAAGGCCGCTCCCACGGCGCCTAGCGCGAGGCCGCCGCTCAGGTGAGCATGAACAGGGCGCTGCCGCCGAACTGCGCCTCGAACTGGTCGGCCGCCATCGGCTTGCCGAACAGATAGCCCTGCACCTCGTCGCAGCCGTGCTCGCGGAGGAAGTCCAGCTGGCCCTGGGTCTCCACGCCCTCGGCGATCACCGCCAGGTTCAGGCTGTGGGCCATGGCGATGATGGCGCGGGCGATCTGCGCGTCCTGCTCGCCGCCGGGCACGCCGTCGACGAAGCTGCGGTCGATCTTCAGCACGTCGATGGGGAACTGCTTGAGGTAGTTGAGCGACGAGTAGCCGGTGCCGAAGTCGTCCACCGCGATGGACAGGCTCAGGCGCTTGAGGCTGGCCAGCACCTGCAGGGTCTCGCCGACGTCGCGCATCAGGATCGATTCGGTCAGTTCCAGCTCCAGGCAGGCCGGCGGCAGGCCGCTCTCGCCGAGGACGCGGGAGATGCGCATGCCCAGCTGGCCGTCGGCGAACTGGCGGGCGGACAGGTTGACCGAGACCTTGGGCACCCTGACCTCGGCGTCGTGCCAGGCCTTGAGCTGGCGGCAGGCCTCGGCGATCACCCAGTCGCCGACCTGGACGATCAGGCCCAGCTCCTCTAGCACCGGAATGAACTCGTAGGGCGCCACCAGGCCACGGCGCGGGTGGTTCCAGCGCAGCAGGGCCTCGACGCCGGTCAGGCGCTTGCCGTCGCTGGACAGCTGCGGCTGGTAATAGAGGAGGAACTGGCCCTGCTCCAGGGCGTGGCGCAGGTCGCTCTCCAGCTCCAGGCGCTGCAGGGCGGTGGCGTTCATCTCCGCCTGGTAGAACTGGAAGTTGTTCTTGCCGCGCTCCTTGGCGTGGTACATGGCGGTGTCGGCGTTCTTCATCAGCTGGCTCAGCTCGTCGCCGTCCTGCGGGCTGAGGGCGATGCCGATGGAGGCGGTGACGAAGAACTCGCGGCCCTGCAGGACGAACGGCTGGGCCAGGCTGGCGAGAATCCGCTCGGCCACGTGGATGGCCCGGTTGAGGGCGCCCGCCCGGGTGTTGCGCGGCTGCAGCAGCAGGGTGAATTCGTCGCCGCCCATGCGCGCCACGGTGTCGTCCTCGTCGACGCAGGCAGCCAGGCGCACGGCCACGTCCTTGAGCATGCGATCGCCAGCGGCGTGACCGAGGGAGTCGTTGATCGGCTTGAAGCGGTCGAGGTCGAGGAACATCAGTACCACCCACTCGTCGTGCCGCTCGGCGTGCAGCAGGGCGGTGTGCAGGCGGTCCTGGAACAGGGTGCGGTTGGGCAGCAGGGTCAGGGCGTCGTAGTAGGCCAGGCGGTGGATGCGCTGCTCGCTGGCCTTGCGCTCGCTGATGTCGTTGAAGAAGCACACGTAGCTGACCAGGTCGCCGTCGTCGTCCTGCACCGCGGTGATGCCGACCCAGGCGGGGAACTGCTCGCCGTTGCGACGCTTGAGCCAGACTTCGCCTTCCCAGCTGCCGTGCTTGTTGAGCTGGGCGAGGATGTAGGCGAACTGGGCGGCCTGCTGACGGTCGGCGGTGAGCATGCCGGGCATCTGGTCGAGCACCTCGGCGCCGGCGAAGCCGGTGATGCGCTGGAAGGTCTCGTTGATGCGCACGATGTAGCCGGCCGGGTCGGTGACCAGGATGGCGGCGGTGGAGTGGTCGAATACCGTGGCCGCCATGCGCAGGTCGCGCTCGGCGCGGCGCTGCTGGGTGATGTCGCGGCCGATGCCGAGCACGCCCTCGAAGCGCTCCTGTTCGTCCCACATCAGGGTCAGGCGCATCTCCACGGTGATCTTGCGGCCGTCGGCGCGCACGCCGTCGAAGACGAAGGTGCGCCCGCCCAGGCCCGTCTGCAGTTCGGCCAGCCGCTGTGCATCGCCGAGGGCGCCGCGCACCTGCTCCAGCAGTTGCAGGAGGTCGGCCAGCTGGCGCGGGCTGGTGGCGATGTCGAGCAGGCCGTTCTCCAGCACCCATTCGGGGCTGTAGCCGAAGAAGCCTTCGGCCGACGGACTGACGTAGTTGAGCTTCATCGTGCTGTCGGTGGAGAGGATCACGTCACTGATGCTCTCCGCCAGCAGTCGGTAGCGCCGCTCGCTGTCGAGCAGGCTGGCCTGGGCGTTGATCTCGCCGGTGATGTCTTTGGCCACGCCGATCAGGCGGCTGACCCTGCCGCTGCGGTCGCGGCTGAGCGCGTGCTCGCGGATGTCGAACCAGTGCCAGCTGCCGTCGCGGTGGCGCCAGCGCAGTTGGCAGTGCAGCAGCTGGCCGTCGCCGACTACCTTCTGCAGGTTGCGCACGCGCTGGTACAGCTCGACGTCGTCGGGGTGGAGGATCTTCTCCCACAGCTTGTCGCCGAAGCGACGCATCTCTTCCTTGCTGTAGCCCAGGTCGGGGCCTAGGCGGTTGTTGCTGAACATCACCCGCATGGTGCCCATGTCGTGCACGTACAGGGTGTCCGGCACCGAGCGCAGCACGTCGGACCAGAAGCGCTCGCGCTCGACCAGCGACAGCTCGACGCGCTTGCGGCTGGTGATGTCGTGCACGCTCAGGGTTACTGCGTGCAGTTCCTCGCGGCTCTCCGGGAACTGCAGGTTGAGCCACAGGTAACGCTCGTGGCCCTGCGGCGTGAACATGCGGTTCTCCACCATCATGTCCCGGTCGCCGTCGAGCAGGGCGCTGACCAGGGTGTGGCGCGGACCGCCCGGGCGCAGGGGCGCGGCGGCGATCAGGTGTTCCCAGACCTGCTGCGGGCTGTCGACGCCGAGCAGCTGCAGGGCCACTTTGTTCACCTCGCTGACGCGGATACGCCGCAGCAGCTCCTCGTGGCGCGCCTCGTCTTCGTCCAGCCAGGGCTGCAGCTCGGCGCTGCTGTGCAGGCCCTGGGCCTCGAGGTAGGTGCTCAGCTCGTACAGGTCGAGCACGCAGAGGGCCACGCCGCTGCCCTCGAAGATGTCCTGGTAGCGCCGGCGGGTGTCCTGCAGCACGCGCAGGGCCTGCTGTTCCTCGGTCACGTCGCGCAGCACCCAAGCGCGCCCCGGCTCCGGGTTGTCGGTGTAGAGGGCGTGGCAGGTGACGTCGTACAGGCGGCGCTCGCCGTCCTGCAGCACCTCGATCGGCGCGCTCTGCTCGTAGAAGGCGTTCTCCAGCCAAGGCGCCAGTGCCGGTAGCAGCTCCAGCAGGTGCATCTGGCTGGCGGTGGCCAGGTCCAGGCCGAACATCTGTTCGGCGCGCGGGTTGAGGTAGCTGATATGGCCGTCGGGCTGGGTCACCAGCACCCGTTCGTCGATCGCACCGAGGGCGCCGATGGCGTCCTCCATGGAGCGGCGCGACAGCGCGTGGTAGGCGCGCAGGCGGCTCTGTTCGCGCAGCAGACCGAACAGGGCGAGCAGCGTCAGCGTCCCGCAGAGGATGAACAGCAGCAGCTTGCTGGCCTGGCGCGGCAGCACCTTGGCGCGCAGGGCGGGGGCGTCGAACAGGGCGACCACCTGCCAGTCGCTGCCGGCCAGCGGGGTGCGCTGGATGCTCAGTGCCCGCTCCGCGTCGGTCAGGCGCTCGGCCCGGTCGCCGGCGGGGTGGCGCAGCAGGACCAGGCCGCGAGCCTCTTCATGCAGCAGCCAGGGCAGGTCGGCCGGCTGTTCCGGCAGCCAGTGGCGCAGGGCCTCGGCCGCGAAGCGCAGGCGCCAGCCGCCCGCGTCATCCGGCGACTGCAGGTCGACCTGGATCAGGCCGGGATCGAGGCGGGACAGCGCGAAGTGGTAGGGCTGGTTCCGGTCGAACGGCGCGCCGTCATCGGCGGCCGGGCGGCTATCGCCCAGCACCCGGCCATCGGCGTCGACCCAGGCGAGGCTGTCCAGCGTGGGGTAGTAGCGATGCAGGCGCTCCAGCAGCGCGTCGAGCGGCTCTCCGCTCAGGGGCTGGCGGGCCTGGCTGGCGAGGAAGATACGGCCGGACTCCGCCTTGAGCCGCATGGTCAGGGCCAGATGGCTGGCGAGCTGGCTGGCGTGGTCCAGGTGGCGCTGGCGCTCGCTCTGCTCCAGGTGGCTCGCCTCCTGCTGCAACTGCCACAGCAGCAGGCCCAGCATCAGGGCCACCAGCAGTGCCAGGGCGCCCTTCAGGGAGCCGCGGCTGGGCCGGGCGAGGGGGTCGCCCGAGGAGCGGGAAGAACGGAGGCGGGATAGTGACACGCGTTATGAACCCTGCACGTACGGTTGCCAAGTCGGGGCCTTCCTGGCAATCGGGACCGCGTAGCATGCCCGTAAAAACGGCACAGTGCCATCACAGCCCATCGCCTGGTTTGCCCCGCGCGGTGCATTCCGGTAGCTTTGCCGCACGCGCGGGCGCACGGTTTCCTGATACTGCCCCTCGCTCCCGGAATTACTGCCTCCGGCCGGTGGGCTGGGGGCGCGGTTTCCTTTTCATTTCCAGTTTACGCAGAACCAAGGTCAGCCATGGCTCAGTACGTCTATACCATGCATCGGGTCAGCAAGGTCGTGCCCCCGAAGCGCGAAATCCTCAAGGACATCTCCCTGTCGTTCTTCCCCGGCGCCAAGATCGGCGTGCTCGGCCTGAACGGCGCCGGCAAGTCCACCCTGCTGCGCATCATGGCCGGGGTCGACACCGAGATCGACGGCGAGGCCCGCCCGATGCCGGGCATCAAGGTCGGCTACCTGCCGCAGGAGCCGCAGCTCGACCCGGCCAAGACCGTGCGCGAGATCGTCGAGGAGGCCGTGGGCGAGATCAAGCAGGCCCAGGCCCGTCTGGATGAAGTGTATGCCGCCTACGCCGAACCGGATGCCGACTTCGACGCACTGGCCGCCGAGCAGGCCAAGCTGGAGGCTATCCTCCAGGCCAGCGACGGCCACAACCTGGAGCGCCAGCTGGAAGTCGCCGCCGACGCCCTGCGCCTGCCGCCGTGGGAGGCGAAGATCGAGCACCTGTCCGGTGGCGAGAAGCGCCGCGTGGCGCTGTGCCGCCTGCTGCTGTCGGCCCCCGACATGCTGCTGCTGGACGAACCGACCAACCACCTGGACGCCGACTCCGTCGCTTGGCTGGAACGCTTCCTCCACGACTTCCCGGGCACCGTGGTGGCGATCACCCACGACCGCTACTTCCTCGACAACGTCGCTGGCTGGATTCTCGAACTGGACCGTGGCCACGGCATCCCCTACGAGGGCAATTACTCCGGCTGGCTGGAGTCGAAGTCCAACCGCCTGGCCCAGGAGGCCAAGCAGGAGGCGTCCCACGCCAAGGCGATGAAGGCCGAGCTGGAGTGGGTGCGCCAGGGCGCCAAGGCCCGCCAGTCCAAGTCCAAGGCCCGCCTGCAGCGCTTCGAGGAAATGCAGTCCCAGGAATTCCAGAAGCGCAGCGAGACCAACGAGATCTACATCCCGGCTGGTCCGCGCCTGGGTGACAAGGTCATCGAGCTGAACAACGTCAGCAAGGGCTACGGTGATCGCGTGCTGATCGACAACCTGTCGCTCAGCATCCCCAGGGGCGCCATCGTCGGCGTGATCGGCGGCAACGGCGCGGGCAAGTCGACCCTGTTCCGCATGATCACCGGCAAGGAGCAGCCGGACTCCGGCACCATCGAGATCGGCGACACCGTGCAGATCGCCAGCGTCGACCAGAGCCGCGACAGCCTGGACGGCGGCAAGACCGTGTGGGAGCAGGTCTCCGACGGCCTCGACATGATCAAGGTCGGCAACTACGAGGTGCCGTCGCGTGGCTACGTCGGGCGCTTCAACTTCAAGGGCGCCGACCAGCAGAAGTTCGTCAAGGACCTCTCCGGCGGTGAACGCGGCCGCCTGCACCTGGCGCTGACCCTGAAGCAGGGCGGCAACGTGCTGCTGCTCGACGAACCGTCCAACGACCTCGACGTGGAAACCCTGCGCGCCCTGGAAGAGGCGCTGCTGGACTTCCCCGGCGCCACCATCGTGATCAGCCACGACCGCTGGTTCCTGGACCGTATCGCCACCCACATCCTCTCCTACGAGGACGATGGCCAGGTGTACTTCTTCGAGGGCAACTACACCGAGTTCGAGGCCGACCGCAA
The DNA here is from genome assembly GCF_029837675.1 of Pseudomonas sp. GD04015. NCBI lineage: Bacteria > Pseudomonadati > Pseudomonadota > Gammaproteobacteria > Pseudomonadales > Pseudomonadaceae > Pseudomonas > Pseudomonas sp. GD04015. The sequence goes on from NZ_JAOEEE010000001.1 coordinate 28,890, forward strand.
GAAACGCCTCGGCGAGGCCGCTGCCCAGCCGCACCGGGTCCGCCACAAGAAGCTGGCGCAGTGATGTGCCCGTCTGGTGCGTATCCGCACCAATGACGTGCATGAAGACGGGGCCGGATGGCCCCGTTTTTTCATGGTTTTTCCAGTTTCTTTTACAGAAATGCACCAAATAGATTCATAAAAGCGCCATTTTGTTCTTTATTGGTGCTCTCGCGATTGCTAGAGTCTCGCCCCCTGAAATATCGAATCAGTGCGGGTGCCTCATGATCCAGTCCGTCGACAGCTTTCTCGCGCGCCTCAAGCAGCGCGATCCCGACCAGCCCGAGTTCCACCAGGCGGTGGAAGAGGTGCTGCGCTCCCTCTGGCCCTTCCTCGAAGCCAACCCTCACTACGTGGAAGCCGGCATCGTCGAGCGCATCGTCGAGCCCGAGCGGGCCATCCTGTTCCGCGTGCCGTGGGTCGACGACAAGGGGCGGGTCCATGTCAACCGCGGCTTCCGCGTGCAGATGAGCAGCGCCATCGGCCCGTACAAGGGCGGCCTGCGCTTCCACCCGTCGGTCAACCTGGGCGTGCTCAAGTTCCTCGCCTTCGAGCAGGTGTTCAAGAACTCGCTGACCTCCCTGCCCATGGGCGGCGGCAAGGGCGGCTCGGACTTCGATCCGAAGGGCCGCAGCGACGGCGAAGTGATGCGCTTCTGCCAGTCCTTCATGAGCGAGCTGTACCGCCACGTCGGTGCTGACCTCGACGTGCCGGCCGGAGACATCGGCGTCGGCGCGCGCGAGATCGGCTACCTGTTCGGCCAGTACAAGCGCCTGGCCAACGAATTCACCTCGGTGCTGACCGGCAAGGGCCTGACCTACGGCGGCAGCCTGATCCGCCCGGAAGCCACCGGCTACGGCTGCGTGTACTTCGCCGAGGAAATGCTCAAGCGGAAGGGCGAGGGTTTCGACGGCAAGCGCGTGACTGTCTCCGGCTCGGGCAACGTCGCCCAGTACGCGGCGCAGAAGGTCATGGAGCTGGGCGGCAAGGTCATCTCCCTGTCCGACTCCGAGGGCACCCTGTTCGCCGAGGAAGGCCTCACCGAAGAACAGTGGCAGTACCTGATGGACCTGAAGAACGTGCGCCGCGGCCGCATCAGCGAGATGGCCGAGCACTTCGGCCTGCGCTTCCTCGCCGGCCAGCGCCCGTGGGGCCTGGCGTGCGACATCGCGCTGCCCTGCGCCACCCAGAACGAGCTGGACGCCGAGGACGCCCGCACGCTGCTGAGCAACGGCTGCATCTGCGTCGCCGAAGGCGCCAACATGCCGTCGACCCTGGAAGCCGTCGACCTGTTCATCGAGGCCGGCATCCTCTACGCCCCGGGCAAGGCCTCCAACGCCGGCGGCGTGGCCACCAGCGGCCTGGAAATGAGCCAGAACGCCATGCGCCTGCACTGGAGCGCCGGCGAAGTGGACCAGCGTCTGCACGGCATCATGCAGAACATCCACCACGCCTGCGTGCACCACGGCGAGGAAAACGGCCGGATCAACTACGTCAAGGGCGCCAACATCGCCGGCTTCGTGAAAGTCGCCGACGCCATGCTGGCCCAGGGCGTGGTCTGATCTCCCCCGCGATGCCCGAAGGCCGCCGTCTGGCGGCCTTTTTCATGGCTTAGTTACGTGCTGGTGGCGCAATCCCGCTTTGTGGGAGCGGCTGGCGGCATCCCGATTGGCCGCGAAATCGCGGATAAATCCGTTCCCACAAGGTGTGCAACAACTAACGTGGACAGAGCCTTTTTCAGGGGCGACGGAAGGTTTAGGCGCTCAGCTCGATGAGCAATGCCCCGCAACGGGGCTCGCTGCAACGGACGACCACGGGCAGGAAGCGCTGCAGTACCTCGAGATTGCTCGCCAGATGCTCCGTCATCCGCGGCGTAGTGAAGCTGCCGCCACCGGCCAGCGCCATGGGCAGCAGCAACTGGTCGGCCAGGTGTTCCGCCACCGCGGTGCCGCTCTGCAGCCACTCGCGTGCCTGGTCGATGGCGCTGTCGGCTACCCGCTCGGCGCGTATGCCGTTCTGGCCGAAGGCGCTGAAGATTTCCGTCACCTGCTCGCAGACGATCTCCAGCAATAGCGCGTTGCCTGGTCCTTCCTCCTGTTCCAGCCAGACGAATCGCAGGTCCCCATCCGGCCACTTGAGGCGTTTCATGACCCGGGCAAGCTCGCGTTCGCCGACATGCCCCGGAATACCGGCGAGCAGGGCGCTGGCCTCCTGCCGCAGTACCGCTCCCGGCTCGAGCAGGTGCAGGGGCGAGAGGAAGGACGGTTCGACTTGGGACGAGATCACCCCGCCTCCGGCCGGTGCGAAACCATGACGGAGCAACTGCATATCGACCTTGGCACCCATACGCCGCAGGAGCGGCAACCAGGCGCGCAGCAGGAAGTCCGCCGGTGGCGCCAGCGGATTGTGAGTGCCGCCGCTGATGTGCAGTGTGCTCGGCGCATCGGCTCGCAACAGGGCGGGCAGCAGTGTCTGCAGCACCAGGGTGCAGCTGCCGGCGCTGCCGATGGCGAACCGATAGTTGCCGCCGCGAATGGCGCCGGGGCTGAAGCTCAGCCGCTGCGATCCCAGTTCCGCGCCCTCGACCTCGGCCGAGCAGACCTGCGCCGCCGCCTGTACGGCGGTCAGGTGCTGACGCAGCAGGCCGGGGCGGCTGCGCCTGGCGCGAATATTGTGGATGGAGAACGGCCTGCCGCTGAGCATCGACAGGCTCAGCGCGCTGCGCAGTACCTGGCCTCCGCCGATGGCGCCGTCCAGTTCGAGGATGTCCTTGTTCATTTCTGTTCCCTGTCTCGGCGGTGAGCCGAGTTTCTTTCGTGCGTATTGCTTGACTATCTGGAGCGGGTAGCCGTCGAGCAGCCTGTTATCCACCTTGGTGCGTGGCAGCGTCAGCCGGGCCTTTCTTCCATGCTCATGACAGGCGGGCCGCGCAACCGTCAGGCAGGGCGCCACTGTTCTCGAGATCGCGAACCCGAACTATCAGCCGTTCTCTGTCGGCTTTCGCGGTGGTCGGGTCGATCACCACGTATTGCCATTGGCACCAGGCGGCTATCAGCTTCAGCCAGCTATCCTGTTCCTCCGGGTTGGCATCCAGTCGGAGCAGCAGGTAGGCCAGTTGTTGCCAGCGGGGACGCAGGTTCATCAGGGCAGCTCGGCGCGCTGCTGGCAGGCTGTGCCAGTCACGATCCAGGCGGTCGTCGAGTTCGGTCTGCAGTACTGTCCAGAGCTGCTTGCCCAGGTGCTCTACGGCTTTCGCGAAGACCTTGTCGGCGGGGTCATCCAGCGCGGCCAGCTGTTCCCTGAGCTGTGTGTCGGCTAGCCCTGCGACGGCGGCCAGCCGCACACTGCTCATCGGCGAGAGCAGGGCGCTGGAACACCAGGGTTCGTCCAGCTCGACAGCCAGCTCGCAGGCCAGGCCAAGTACACCCAGCCATTCGCGCTTTCGCTTTGGCATGGGCTGGCGCAAGCGAGTCTCAAGCACTTCGCGCGGTTCGATCTGCCAGCGCGGGGCCGCCCAGCGGGCCAGGTTGCGCACCGAAGGAGAGGCAGCCAGCAGCGCGTCGCGCAAGACCTCTCGTGGGTCGTCGAGCCGTGTCAGCAGGCTACGAAGCACGCTGACCTGAACACTGGCCCCGGGGTTCTTGAGCGCATCCAGCAGCAACGAGTGAGCTTGTTCGGTCGGCAGGGCCTGGCAGGCTGGCACAGCCATCTGGCGCACGGTCATCTCGCGATGAGCCAGGGCGGTTCTCAGCAGGTTGGCCGGTTCGTCACTCACTTCCAGCAGCAAGTCGAAGAGAAACCTCGCTGCCTGACCATGCCGGGCAACGAACGAGGCCTCTACCCCCTTGCGAACCTCGGGCGCCTGCAGCGCGGCACGTGCCGCCGCCAGCGTAGGGCCGTGGTCGGCGCGCTGGCGCTCGGCCAGGGCCATCAACTGCGGCAGGGCATGCAGCAAGGCGGGAGCCTGCTCGGGGATCAGATAGCGCTGCACGGCCGTGACGGCCAGCTCGCGCACCTGCGGTACCCAGTCGTTGACCCGTTCCAGCAGCGCTGCCAGCGCGGCTGGCGACGACTGTTCACTCAGCTTGCGCACGGCGATCTCGCGAACGAAGCCGTTGCCGTGGGTGCTGAGCGTGAGCCAGTCATTTGTGTCGCCGCAGGCGGCCAGGGCCTCACATGCCTCGTGACGGCGATGGTTTTCCCAGTAGTTACCGGAGGCCGGGCGGCTTTTCAGCCGTTCCAGCCAGTCTTTCAGGTATTTCATCTTTCTATCCTTTCACGCATACCACCTGTCGCAGGGTATGCACGACTTCCACCAGCTCGCGCTGGGCTTCCATGACATGGTCGATGTCCTTGTAGGCCATCGGGATTTCGTCGATCACGTCGGCGTCCTTTCGGCATTCGACATGGGCCGTGGCGCGAATCTGGTCGTCCACGGTGAACAGCTTCTTGGCCTTGGTCCGGCTCATGGTCCGACCGGCACCGTGGCTGCAGGAGCAGAACGCCTCCTCGTTGCCCAGGCCGCGGACGATGAAGCTCTTGGCGCCCATCGAGCCGGGGATGATCCCCAGTTCGCCTTTCTTCGCCGATACCGCGCCTTTTCGGGTCACCAGTACCTCTTCGCCGAAATGCCGTTCCTTCTGCACGTAGTTGTGGTGGCAGTTCACCGCCTCCAGGGCCACGTCGAACGGCTTGGCGATCACCCCGCGTGCGGCGGCGATCACCGCGTGCATCATCAGTGCGCGGTTCTGCTTGGCGAAGTCCTGGGCCCAGCCCACCGCTTCCACGTAGTCGGCGAAGTGCCGGCTGCCTTCCTCGAAGTACGCCAGGTCGCGATCCGGCAGGTTGGCGATGTGCTGGCGCATATCGGCCTGGGCAAGCTCGATGAACAGATTGCCGATGGCGTTACCCACGCCGCGCGAGCCGCTGTGCAGCATGAACCAGACGCGGTTGACCTCGTCCAGGCAGACTTCTATGAAATGGTTGCCGGTGCCCAGGGTTCCCAGGTGCTTGCGGTTGTTGGTGTTGGCGAGCCTCGGGTATTTGTCGGTGATCGCCTTGAAGCGCTCGCTCAGGGCAGACCAGGCCTGGTCGGTCATTTCCGGCACGTTTTCCCAGGCGCCTTTGTCGCGAGCGCCACGACCGGAGGTTCGTCCGTGCGGCACGGCCTTCTCGATGGCGGCGCGCAGCCCTGCCAGGTTATCCGGCAGGTCGTGGGCCATCAGCGAGGTGCGCGCGGCGATCATCCCGCAGCCGATATCCACTCCGACCGCGGCCGGGATGATGGCGCCGACCGTGGGGATCACGCTGCCGATGGTCGAGCCCTTGCCCAGGTGCACGTCCGGCATCACGGCCAGGTGCTTGAAGATGAAGGGCATCTTCGCGGTGTTCATCAGTTGCTGCTTGGCGTCTTCTTCGACCGGAACGCCATGGGTCCACAGCTTGATCGGCTTGCCGTTGGCGACTTCCAGCAGGTTGTAGGTCTTGGTTTGCATCGTCATTCACTCGTATCCGTGCTGGCCGCGCCAGCCTGTTCTCATTGCGGCGACAATTCGTGGCGAAACATGCGCAGTGCTCTATCCGCTGAGCTACAGCCTTGCGGCTGACGGGAGTCGAACCCGCGACCTTTGCGTTCTGTAGTTCCGCCGGCATTCGCCGGGTCGATCAAAAAGGGTGGAGGTGTGGCCTCCGTGCAGCGACGAGGTGACAGGCACATCTGCTCTACCAACTGAGCTACCCGTTGCCGGGGCGGGATTCGAACCCGCGACACAATGTAGTGCCTGTGGCATTCGCTGCCGGCCCGCCGTGGCGGGCCTGAAAAAGATGCGACGACAAGGGTGGTGAAACGTATTTTCGTGTTCTGCCATTGAACTACGGCCCCCCAGTGATGGAACCGACGGGATTCGAACCCGCATCTCGACCGTGGAAGGGTGTAGTTCCACCGGCATTCGTCGCAAAACCGTGAATCAGGTGGCACGACAAAATGAGTGGCTGTTCCGTGTTGCCACGGGCGGGAATCGAACCCACTTAACCGATGTACAGCCACTGGCATTCGTGCCTTCGCTCGTGTTCGACAGGGGAGTGATGAGACGTCTTGGATGTAGTCCCATCGGCATTCGAACACGCTCGAAATCGTTGATCTTTTGCCCCTGACCCCAATTGGTCGGGGGCTTTCTCATATCTCCATCTTCTCGATGGCGTCGACCCAGTGGCCGGCGCCGAAGTTACCCGCGGCGAACTGTGCCGCCACGTCGAACACCGCGTCGCTGAAGCCGCCAACATTCAGGATGTCCGCGCGGTCCGCGGCCTGCGTGGTGCCATGTGGCTGCAGGTCGATGCAGATCAGCCGCGCCTGCGGGTTGATCCGCTTGATCCGCGCCCACTGGCGCAGGGTTTCCGTGGCGCCATGGCGGCGGGCATCGATCCAGGATTCGTTGTCGGAAACCAGGATCAGCGTGTCCACCTTGGCCTTGGCGTCCGCCAGTTGCTTCAGCGGGGCGGAACAGCTGGTCCCGCCGCCGCCGATTGCTGCCAGCTTCTGCGCGTTGCTCATCACGCTGTCACGCGGGTTGAGCGCCACCTTCACCACACTGTTCTCGAACGGCAGTATGCGGGCCTGCGGCTGCTTGCGCAGGATCGCCGCCGCCACCAGCGCAGCCACATCGATGCAGCGCACCGCCGTGGTCGCGCCCTGGCGATAACCCGTGACCGGGCTGTGCATCGAGCCGGACACGTCCGGGCATACCACCACGTTGCCGGTCAGCGCCGGCACGTTGGCCAGCGACAGCTCCAGGGCATCCTGCAGCGCCTCTCGCACCGCCGGCGGTATGCCTTCACCGGTCATCCGGTAGGCGGCCAGCAACTGGTACGGGTAAACCCGCGCCTTGGCCACCGCTTCGGCATCGGCCAGGCGTGCCGCTACCACCTCGGTGCAACCCTCGACCGCGAACGCTCCGTGGCGCGCCAGGGTGTTGAGGTTCATGCGCAGCGCCTGCCAGCCCATCCGGCCTGCCAGCTCGGCCCATTGCACCGGGCTCAGTGTCTCGTTGCCGAGCAGCTGGAACGGCACGTCCGGCAGCTCGCTGCTCGCACCGCTGCGAAACGCCAACAGGGCGCGGGTCAGCGGCGGCAGGGCGGCGGCATCCACCGGCTTGCCGATAAGCCAGGCGAAGAAGGCTTCGCGCCAGGCCTCGGCCGGTTTGGGATGAACCATCTTCACCACGTCCGCCAGGGACGGCTGGTTGCCGATCGCGGCCTGCAGCAGCTGGCGTTCGCTGGCCGTGTTCAGCCACGTCTGCACCAGGCGCTTGGGCTGCGAGCCGAGGGACTTACGCCCGGTCACGCCGCTGCGCAGGATCTGCACGAAGGTGCGCAGCATCTTGCCGTTGTCCACCACCTGACCGAACAGAGCCGGCACCAGGCTCGAACGCTGCGCTGCCAGGGCGGCCAGCAACAGGGCCGGCATGTCTTTCATGTGGCCTTTCTTGCGAGCGTACAGTGCGGCCTTGGTCACGTAGCGGGCGTCCAGCTCGGCGACCAGTTTCAGCACTTCGGCCAGCTGGGTTTCGGCGTCGGCATAGAAGGTCTGGTTCAGGCAGCCGGTTACCGCCATCTGCGCCAGCTTGTGCCTGGGTTTGTAGGCGTAGGCCGGAGCCTGCTGGCTGTTCAGCGCATCGCAGGCAGGCAGCTGGGCGTCTCGGGTGTTGAACAATGTGAAGTTGGCCATCTTGGCATCTCGCTCTGTTGTCCTTGCTTGCCAGGACTATTGCAGTGGCTGTGCCAGGTTTGGCTTTGTGAGTCTTAAAATGTTTCAACTAATTGAATTTAAAAGAATAAATTTATAGATACGGTGGGATTAACGCCTGTGGTTGGAGACAGGTGTCTGGTTTTTTATAGATTTATGGATATTAATTTATCCTTATAGATAAGATTGGTTGCGCCCATTAACGGAAACCGAGAGGCGGATGAACATTTCACGCAAGCGTACCGTCGCCATCGGCTTCCTCGGCTCCACTCTCGATCGCGTGGGCAAGGGTGCCAACCGCTGGGGAAAGTGGCGACCAAGCATCGGCCTGTGCCAGCAGGCGGACCTGCTGATCGACAGGCTGGAGCTGATCCATGGCGTGGATGCCCGCGACGTCAGCCTGGCCGAGCGTATCCGCGCCGATATCGAGCAGGTCTCGCCGGAAACCGAGGTGCGCCTGCAGCCGATGCGGTTGCGCGATCCCTGGGATTTCGAAGAGGTCTATGGCGCGCTGCATGACTTCACCAGCGCCTACGCCTTCGATACTGAGCGTGAGGACTATCTGGTGCACATCACGACCGGCACCCACGTGGCGCAGATCTGTTGGTTCCTGCTCACCGAGGCGCGCTACCTGCCGGCGCGACTGGTGCAGACATCGCCGGCGCGTCGACGCGATGAAGAGGCCCAGGTCACCGGCACTCACGCGCTGATCGACCTCGACCTGTCGCGTTACGACCGCATCGCGACCCGTTTCCAGCACGAGCGCCTGGAAGGGCTGGCCTTCCTCAAGTCCGGCATCGCCACGCGCAATGCGGCCTTCAACCGCTCCATCGAGCAGATCGAGCGGGTGGCGGTGCGCTCGACGGCGCCGATGTTGCTGATCGGCCCGACCGGCGCCGGCAAGTCCTTCCTCGCTCGCCGCGTGTACGAGCTAAAGCGCAGCCGACACCAGCTCGATGGCCGTTTCGTCGAGGTCAACTGCGCGACCTTGCGCGGCGATGGCGCCATGTCGGCGCTGTTCGGCCATATCAAGGGCGCCTTCACCGGTGCGCAGAACGCCCGTGACGGCCTGCTGCGGGCGGCCGATGGCGGCATGCTGTTTCTCGACGAGATAGGCGAGCTGGGGCTCGACGAGCAGGCCATGCTGCTCAAGGCCATCGAGGAGAAGCGCTTCTTCCCGCTTGGTTCGGACAAGGAGGTGGCCAGCGATTTCCTGCTGATCGCCGGCACCCACCGCGACCTGCGGGCGCGCGTCGCCGAGGGGGCGTTCCGCGAGGACCTCTACGCGCGGATTAACCTGTGGACATTCGACCTGCCCGGGCTTGCCGGGCGCCGCGAGGACATCGAGCCGAACATCGACTTCGAACTGGAGCGTCATGCGCGCGAGCAGGGGCGACTGGTCCGCTTCAACCTGGAGGCGCGTCGCCGCTACCTGGCCTTCGCCACCTCCGGCGAGGCGGCGTGGCAGGGCAACTTCCGCGAGCTGTCCGCCTCGATCACCCGCATGGCGACCCTGGCGGACAGCGGGCGGATCGACGAGACCCAGGTCGAGGAAGAGATCGCCCGGCTGCGCCACGCCTGGGGGCTGGAGGTGCGGCCGGATGACTTGCAGGCGTTGCTGGGCGAGCAGATTGCCGACATCGATCTGTTCGACCGTCTGCAGTTGCAGGCGGTGATCGCGGTCTGCCGCGAAAGCGCCAGCCTGTCCGAGGCGGGGCGGCGCCTGTTCGGGGTGTCTCGCCAGGCGAAGGCCAAGGCCAACGATGCCGATCGTCTGCGCAAATACCTGGCGCGCTTCGGCCTGGATTGGGTGCGGGTGCGCGGCAGCGCTTGAGTGGCGGTGGTGCGGCGGAATCGTGTTCGTGGCTGCCGGGATGCGTCCCGACTACTGCCTTGCCAGCGGCGCCGGGGCGGCGCCAGAATGGTCCCATCTTGCGGCTAGCCCGCTTCGACAAGGACTTCCGATGCCCGAATCCTTCGCTGCCAGCCTGCGCCTGGCGCCCGATGCCCTGACCCGTCCCTGCGCCCCCGACCAGTTCAACTTCACCACCACCGATGATCTCGAACCCTTCCGTGGCGTGCTCGGCCAGGAGCGCGCCGTCGAGGCCCTGCAGTTCGGCGTGGCGATGCCGCGCCCCGGCTACAACGTGTACGTGATGGGCGAGCCGGGCACCGGCCGCTTCTCCTTCGTGCAGCGCTACCTCAAGGCCGAGGCCAAGCGCCAGGCCACGCCGGACGACCGGGTCTACGTCAACAACTTCGATGAGCCGCGCGAGCCGCGCGCGCTGGAGCTGCCGCCCGGCACCGCCGCGGAGTTCACCGCCGATGTGGGCCATCTGATCGACAACCTGCTGGCGACCTTCCCCGCAGTGTTCGAGACGCCCACCTACCAGCAGAAGAAGGGTGCCATCGACCGCATCTTCAACCAGCGCTACGACAAGGCGCTGGACCTGATCGAGAAGCTGGCGCTGGAGAAGGATGTCGCCCTTTACCGCGACAGCTCGAACATCGCCTTCACGCCGATGAAGGACGGCAAGGCGCTGGACGAAGCGGAATTCGCCCAGTTGCCGGAAGCCGAGCGCGAGCGCTTCCACGAGGACATCGCCGTGCTGGAAGAGCGCCTCAACGAGGAGCTGGCCAGCCTGCCTCAGTGGAAGCGCGAGAGCAGCAACCAGCTGCGCCAGCTCAATGAGGAAACCATCACCCTGGCCCTGCAGCCGCTGCTCGCGCCGCTCTCGGAGAAGTACGCGGAGAACACCGGCGTCTGCGCCTACCTGCAGGCGGTGCAGGTCAACCTGCTGCGCACGGTGGTCGACCAGTTGCTGGACGACAAGCCCGACGTCCAGCGCCGCGAGATGCTGGAGGAGCAGTACTGCCCCAGTCTGGTAGTCGATCATCACGCCGACGGCGGCGCCCCGGTGGTGTTCGAATCGCACCCGACCTACGACAACCTGTTCGGCCGCATCGAGTACAGCACCGACCAGGGCGCGCTCTACACCAGCTACCGCCAGCTGCGCCCGGGTGCCCTGCACCGCGCCAATGGCGGCTACCTGATCGTGGAGGCGGAAAAGCTGCTCGGCGAGCCCTTCGTCTGGGACGCGCTCAAGCGCGCGCTGCATTCGCGCCAGCTGAAGATGGAGTCGCCGCTCGGCGACATGGGGCGCATCGCCACCGTGACCTTGACGCCCCAGGTCATTCCGCTGCAGCTCAAGGTCATCATCATCGGCTCGCGCCAGCTCTACTACGCGCTGCAGGACCTGGATTCCGACTTCCAGGAGATGTTCCGCGTGCTGGTGGACTTCGACGAGGAGATCCCGGTCGCCGACGACAGCCTCGAACAGTTCGCCCAGCTGCTCAAGACCCGCACCTCGGAAGAGGGCATGGCGCCGCTGAGCGCCGCCGCCGTGGCGCGCCTGGCCACCTACAGCGCGCGCCTGGCCGAGCACCAGGGGCGGTTGTCGGCGCGCATCGGCGACCTGTTCCAGCTGGTCAGCGAGGCCGACTTCGTGCGCCAGCTGGCCGGCGATGCGGTGACCGACGTCGGCCATATCGAGCGGGCGCTGAAGGCCAAGTCCGACCGCACCGGGCGCGTGTCGGCACGGATCATCGACGACATGCTGGCCGGCATCATCCTGATCGATACCGCCGGCGAGGCCATCGGCAAGTGCAACGGGCTGACCGTGCTGGAAGTCGGCGACTCCGCCTTCGGCGTGCCGGCGCGAATTTCCGCCACCGTCTACCCGGGCGGCTCGGGCATCGTCGACATCGAGCGCGAGGTCAGCCTGGGGCAGCCGATCCACTCCAAGGGCGTGATGATCGTCACCGGATTCCTCGGCAGCCGCTACGCCCAGGAATTCCCTCTGGAGATTTCCGCCAGCATCGCGCTGGAGCAGTCCTACGGCTATGTCGACGGCGACAGTGCTTCCCTCGGCGAGGTCTGCACCCTGATCTCGGCCCTGTCGCGCACGCCGCTCAAGCAGTGCTTCGCGATCACCGGCTCGATCAACCAGTTCGGCGAGGTGCAGGCGGTCGGTGGCGTCAACGAGAAGATCGAGGGTTTCTTCCGCCTGTGCGAGGCGCGCGGTCTGACCGGCGAACAGGGGGTGATCATTCCCCATTCCAACGTCAGCAACCTGATGCTCGACGAGCGCGTGCTGCAGGCGGTGCGCAACGGCCAGTTCAACGTCTATGCCGTGCGCCATGTCGACGAGGCCCTGGCCCTGCTGCTGGGTGAGCCGGCGGGCGCGCCGGACGAGAAGGGGCGCTTCCCCAAGGGCAGCGTCAACGCGCGGGTGGTGGAGCGCCTGCGCAGCATCGCCGAGATGGGGATGGAAGAGGACGAGAAGGACAAGGAGCCGAAGATCAAGGAAGTGAAGACCCGGGCCAAGCCGGCGGCGAAAGCGCCCAAGGAATGACGCTCGTGGTCACGCGACAACTGGTCAGTCTCTGCCCATTCCGGCGGCGCCCTCGGCGGGCGTCGCTGCGACGGCTTTTCCCAGGCACCGTCCACAGAGTTATCCACAGTCTGCGGGGATAACTTTCACCTTTCCGAAGCGGTGTGGCGGGGTGTAGGCTGAATGCCAGACCTCGCGAGGATCGCCGCCATGCCGCGCAGCCTCTGCCTCACCCGTCAGTGCCTGGGCCTGACCACCCGTATCGAGTGCGAGATCCGTCCGCTAGCCAGCGGGCGTGGCTTGTGGACGCTTCTGTGCGCGGCCGGCATGTCGGGGGCGCAGCCCTCGGCGATCAAGGCGCAAGGCCCATTCCACGGGCCTTTCGTCGCAGAGAGGGTGCTCGATTCGATTGCCGATTGCTTGGCCGTTCAAGGCTATGAGCCTTGTACGGATGAGCCCATCTGGCGCCTGCATCTGCTGGCGGAGCTGCGCAGGTTGAATGGCGCATGCCCAGGCCCGGCCGGCATCTGTCAGTTTCACCCGGAGAGCTGAGCGCTTTTTGTCCAATCCGTACGGGGCTCCCGCTGCGCCGGGGATGCGGCGATCCTTCCTGCCTCTGCCCACAAGGTTATCCACAGCGGACGGGGATAACCTCTCTACGACGTTGGTGCCTTGCCCGCCGTGCATGGCTGGGTATACTCGCCGCCTGTTTTTCCCACTCGGCGAGTCAACATGGAACGCTTTATCGAAAACGCGATGTACGCCTCGCGCTGGCTGCTGGCGCCTATCTACTTCGGCCTGTCGCTGGGACTGCTGGCGCTGGCGCTGAAGTTCTTCCAAGAAGTCTTCCATATTCTGCCCAGCGTCTTCGCGATGGCCGAGGCCGAACTGATCCTGGTGCTGCTGTCGCTGATCGACATGGCCCTGGTCGGTGGCCTGCTGGTGATGGTGATGATCTCCGGCTACGAGAACTTCGTGTCCCAGCTGGATATCGACGAGTCCAAGGAGAAGCTCAACTGGCTGGGCAAGATGGACTCCAGCTCGCTGAAGATGAAGGTGGCGGCGTCCATCGTGGCGATCTCCTCGATCCACCTGCTGCGGGTGTTCATGGACGCGCGCAATTACGAGATTGATCACCTGAAGTGGTACGTGATCATCCACATGACCTTCGTCGCCTCGGCCTTCGCTATGGGCTACCTGGACAAGCTGACCAAGCACGATTGATCCCGCCTCGTGTTGCAACCGCCCGGCCGTCGCGAGATGCCCGGGCGGTTTCGTTTGCGGGTGGCTGTGCTAGTCTGGCCGACCTTTTTCGACCCCCTAGCGGAGCCCGGCCATGTCCGACCTGAACCTTTCCAGCGAGCTTTCCACCGATGAAGGCCGCGTCAGCTACGGCATCGGCCGCCAACTGGGCGACCAGCTGCGCGACAACCCGCCGCCCGGTGCCAGTCTGGAGGCCATCGTCGCCGGCCTGCGCGACGCCTTCAACGGCCAGCCCAGCCAGGTCTCGCCCGAGGCGCTGAACGCCAGCTTCCGGGTGATCCGCGAAGTCATGCAGGCCGAAGCCGCCGCCAAGGCCGAGGCTGCTGCCGGCGCCGGGCGCGAGTACCTGGTCGAGAACGCCAAGCGTGAGGGCGTGACCGTGCTGGAGTCCGGCCTGCAGTACGAAGTGCTGGTGGCGGGCGAGGGTGCCAAACCGTCGCGCGAGGATCATGTGCGTACCCATTACCACGGCACCCTGATCGACGGCACCGTGTTCGACAGTTCCTATGATCGGGGCCAGCCGGCCGAATTTCCGGTCGGCGGCGTGATCGCCGGCTGGGTCGAGGCCCTGCAACTGATGAACGCCGGCAGCAAGTGGCGCCTGCACGTGCCGAGCGAGCTGGCCTACGGTGGCCAGGCTGTCGGCAGCATCCCGCCGCACAGTGTGCTGGTGTTCGACGTCGAGCTGCTCGACATCCTGTAAAAGGCGATGCCCGGACGGCCTTCCTGACCGATCCGGGCACCTGCGCGGGGCAATCGCTCCGCGCTATCCCGGCACGCTCCCTGTGCCGGGTTGCCGACGAGACTGGCGGGTCTGGCCGCGTCTCGTCAGCGTTGCTCAGTGCGGCTCGCTGTGGGGCCTGAGCGCCCGTGCGTAGCAGAACAGGAACAGGCCGCGCACCAGCTCCTTGAGCACGCCCGGTTCGCACGAGCTGAGGCCGGCGAGATCGAGGTCGCCCTGATCACGCAGCTCGCCTATGGCTTCCTCTTCCAGCACGGCACACACCTCGCCGGTCTCCCTGTTGAGGATGCGCAGATAGGGGTGGGGGCGATCCAGCCAGGCATCGATCAGATAGGTCATGGCTCATCTCCTTTGTCGTCCATTCAATGGATATGAGAATAATTCCTATTATCAAAATAGCAAGCGTCAATCGCGTCTTTTGTCGGACACTCGACCGAACGGTCGCCGTGCGCGCCGAGATCGGCTCACAAAAAATCGCCCGCAGCGATTCCTGACGTCTCTGCGGGTGGTGGCCGAAGAGGGTGGCCGCGAGGATGGCTGGGCACAAAAAAGCCCGTCACAGGGACGGGCTCTTCATCGTGCGGCGCCGTGTCAGTGGGTGCGGGCGACTGCGAAGTGGCTCAGCTCGATCAGGGCGTCGCGGTAGGCGTTGTCCGGAAGGGCCTCCAGGCAGGCGATCGCCTTCTCGGCATGCTCGCGTGCCAGGCGGGCGGTGTAGTCCAGGGAGCCGGAGGCCTGCACGGCGGCGCGGATACTCTCCAGATCCTCGATGCCGCCCTTCTGGATGGCGCTGCGCACCAGGGCGGCCTGTTCGGAGCTGCCCTCGCGCATGGTGTAGATCAGCGGCAGGGTCGGCTTGCCCTCGGCCAGGTCGTCGCCGACGTTCTTGCCCAGGGTAGTGGCGTCGCCCTGGTAGTCGAGCAGATCGTCGACCAGCTGGAAGGCGATGCCGAGGTGATCGCCGAAGTGGCGCAGGGCCTCGCTCTGCGCCTCGTTCGCGCTGGCTAGGGCGGCGGCGCTGTGGGTCGAGGCCTCGAACAGCATGGCGGTCTTGCCGCGGATGACGTCCATGTAGGTCTCTTCGGTGGTGCTGGCGTCGCGCACCTTGGACAGCTGCAGCACCTCGCCTTCGGCGATCACCCGGGTGGCGCGGGAGAGGATGCGCATCACCGGCATGGAGCCGAGCTCGACCATCATCTCGAACGAGCGGGAATAGAGGAAGTCGCCGACCAGCACGCTGGGCGCATTGCCCCACTGGGCGTTGGCGGTGGCGCGGCCGCGGCGCATGCCGGACATGTCGACCACGTCGTCGTGCAACAGGGTGGCGGTATGCAGGAACTCGATGGTGGCGGCCAGCAGGCGCAGGTCGTCGGCCTGGTAGCCGAGCGCCTTGCCGCTGAGCAGCACCAGCAGCGGGCGCAGGCGCTTGCCGCCGGCGGAGATGATGTAGTCGCCGATCTTTTCCACCAGGGGCACATGGGACTTCAGCTGCTGGCGGATGATGCCGTCGACGGCGGTGAAATCGTCCGCGACCACGCTTTGGAAGGCCTGGGGTTGCATCGGTGACGGGAGCTCCTGGAACGGGGCCGGCTGCCTCGCGTGGCGGAGGGCGGCAAAATGGCGGGTCTGCCTGGGCAGACCGGGCTGCGCGGCATGCTAGGGGGCGGGGTAGGGGCTGTCAAGGCAAGGCCTGGCAGGGCTTGCCTCGCCTCCGGGGTTTCCGTACAATCGCGGCCCCAAACTTCTATGGGCACTCCCTGCCTTACGCAATTGCACGGGCGTCAGTTCCGGCCCCATGCAGCCATGCCGGCCAATAACTCTTCCTATAAAGAGTCGGGTGAGCAGGTTCAACGGAGAAAAATCCATGTACGCAGTAATTGTTACCGGTGGCAAGCAGTACAAAGTCGCCGAAGGCGAATTCCTCAAGGTCGAGAAACTGGAAGTCGCCACTGGCGAATCCGTGACTTTCGACCGCGTTCTGCTGGTTGGCAACGGTGACGACGTGAAAATCGGCGCTCCGGTGGTCGATGGTGCCAAGGTTGTCGCCGAGGTGGTCTCCCAAGGCCGTCACGACAAAGTGACCATCATCAAGTTCCGCCGTCGCAAGCACCACATGAAGCGTCAGGGCCACCGTCAGTGGTTCACCGAAATCAAGATCACCGGCATCCAGGCCTGATCCCCTTTTAGGAGGCTATGACTCATGGCACACAAAAAAGCTGGCGGTAGTACTCGTAACGGCCGCGATTCAGAAAGCAAACGCCTTGGCGTGAAGATGTACGGTGGCCAGGTCATCAAGGCCGGCAACATCATCGTGCGTCAGCGCGGCACCCAGTTCCACGCTGGCTACGGCGTTGGCATGGGCAAGGATCACACCCTGTTTGCGAAAGTCGACGGCGTGATCAAGTTCGACGTGAAGGGCGAGTTCAACCGCCGTTACGTGAGCATCGTGACCGCCTGAGGTCGCGCTTGCTGAAAAAGCCCTGTCTCGCGACGGGGCTTTTTTGTTTCTGTGTATCCTGTATTCCTGAGTTCACTGGCCCGCCGCTGCGGTGGGAGGCAACCCTAATGAAATTCGTCGACGAAGTTTCGATATTTGTAAAAGCCGGCGACGGCGGCAACGGCATGATGAGCTTCCGTCGCGAGAAGTTCGTCGAGAAGGGTGGCCCCAACGGCGGCGACGGCGGTGACGGCGGCTCCGTGTTCATGGAGGCTGATCCGAACCTGAATACCCTGGTCGACTACCGCTATACCCGTCGCTTCAATGCGCGTAATGGCGAGAAGGGCGGCAGTACCGAGTGCACGGGCGCCAAGGGTGAGGATCTGGTCCTCCCGGTGCCGGTCGGTACCACGGTGATCGACGCGGCGACCCAGGAGATCATCGGTGACCTGACCAAGCCGGGCCAGCGCCTGATGGTAGCGCAGGGTGGCTGGCATGGCCTGGGCAACACCCGCTTCAAGTCCAGCACCAACCGTGCGCCGCGCCAGACCACGCCGGGCAAGCCGGGCGAGCAGCGCGACCTCAAGCTGGAGCTGAAGGTGCTGGCCGATGTCGGCCTGCTCGGCCTGCCGAATGCGGGCAAGAGCACCTTCATTCGTTCCGTGTCCGCGGCCAAGCCGAAGGTGGCCGACTATCCCTTCACCACCCTGGTGCCGAACCTGGGCGTGGTCAGTGTCGGTCGCTACAAGAGCTTCGTGATCGCCGATATCCCGGGGTTGATCGAGGGGGCCTCCGAAGGCGCCGGCCTGGGTATCCGTTTCCTCAAGCACCTGGCGCGTACCCATCTGTTGCTGCACCTGGTGGACATGGCGCCGTTGGATCAGAGTGATCCCGCTGAGGCCGCCGAAGTCATCATCAGCGAGCTGGAGAAATTCAGCCCGGCGCTGGCCGAGCGCGAGCGCTGGCTGGTGCTGAACAAGTGCGACCAGTTGCTCGATGATGAGCGCGAGGAGCGCATGCGGGCGGTGGTCGAGCGTCTCGACTGGAAAGGGCCGGTGTTCGTCATCTCCGCCCTGGAGAGCGAGGGTACCGAGGCGCTGAGCCAGGCGATCATGCGCTACATGGACGAGCGTGCCGTGCGCATCGCCGAAGAGCCGGCGTTTGCCGAGGAGCTGGCGGAGCTGGATCGCCGCATCGAGGACGAGGCGCGCGCCCGTCTGCAGGCGCTGGACGACAAGCGCGCGCTGCGTAAGGCGGGGCTGAAGAGCATCGACGATGTGGGCGACGACGATGACTGGGATGACTTCGAGGATGACGAAGACGGTCCCGAGATCATTTACGTTCGGGACTGACAATGGGTATCGTGCAGCGCCGCTTTATAGCGGCGTTGTGCCGATTGGCTTGAATGCAGAGGGCATCATGCGGGACAAGGTGACCGGCGCGCAGCGCTGGGTGGTGAAGATAGGAAGTGCGCTGCTGACCGCCGACGGGCGTGGCCTGGATCGCTCTGCCATGGCGGTGTGGGTCGAGCAGATGGTGGCCCTGCGCGAGGCGGGAGTGGAGCTGGTGCTGGTGTCGTCCGGCGCGGTGGCGGCGGGCATGAGCCGCCTCGGCTGGACTGCCCGGCCGAGCGCGATGCATGAGCTGCAGGCGGCGGCAGCCATCGGCCAGATGGTGCTGGTGCAGGCCTGGGAGTCGAGCTTCGCCGAGCATGGCAAGCACACCGCCCAGGTGCTGCTGACCCACGACGACCTGTCCGACCGCAAGCGCTACCTGAATGCCCGCAGCACCCTGCGCACGCTGGTCGACTTGAGCGTGGTTCCGGTGATCAACGAGAACGACACCGTGGTCACCGACGAGATCCGCTTCGGCGACAACGACACCCTGGCGGCGCTGGTGGCCAATCTGGTAGAGGCCGACCTGCTGGTGATCCTCACCGACCGCGACGGCATGTTCGATGCCGACCCGCGGCACAATCCCGATGCCCAGCTGATTTTCGAGGCGCGCGCCGACGATCCGTCGCTGGATGCGGTGGCGGGCGGTACCGGCGGCGCTCTGGGGCGCGGTGGCATGCAGACCAAGCTGCGCGCGGCGCGTCTGGCGGCGCGCTCCGGGGCGCACACGGTGATCGTCGGCGGGCGCATAGAGCGCGTGCTGGATCGCCTCAAGGCGGGCGAGCGCCTGGGGACCCTGCTGGCACCCGAGCGTGGCCTGCTGGCGGCGCGCAAGCAATGGCTGGCGGGTCATTTGCAGACTCGCGGCACCCTGGTGCTGGATGCGGGAGCGGTGAAGGCGCTGACGGCCGACCGCAAGAGCCTGCTGCCGGTCGGGGTGCGTGAGGTGCAGGGCAGTTTCCGTCGTGGCGAGATGGTGGTCTGTGTCGGTCCCGATGGGCGCGAGGTCGCCCGCGGCCTGGCCAACTACAGTGCCCTGGAGGCGCAGAAGATCATCGGTCAGCCTTCCGATGCCATCGAGAGGCTGCTGGGCTATGTCGACGAGCCGGAGCTGGTGCACCGGGACAATCTGATTCTGGTCTGAAAATCGGCTCACAGGCTGCTGCGCGTCGGCCCTGCCGCGTTAAAAGCAGGCTCGGAAAGCTCATTTACGGCTTGTAAACTCCGCTTCCTCGCCTGCTTTTGCCTTGCATGGCTCTAGCTCGCGAGCCTGTGAGCCGATTTTGGAGGTGTTATGCGTATTGCGAAAGGATTGCTGGCGGTATGCCTGGCGTTGCCGCTGATGGCGCAGGCGGAGGAGATCGGTGAGGTCTCCACGGTGTTCAAGTGGGTGGGTCCGAACGACAGGATCGTGGTCGAGGCCTTCGACGATCCCAAGGTGGAGGGCGTGACCTGTTACCTGTCGCGCGCCAAGACGGGTGGGGTCAAGGGTGGTCTGGGATTGGCCGAGGATCGTGCCGAGGCGTCGATTGCCTGTCGTCAGGTCGGCCCCGTCCGCTTCGTTGGCAAGCTGAAGGATGGCGAGGAGGTATTCAAGGAGCGTACCTCGCTGGTGTTCAAGACCATGCAGGTGGTGCGTTTCTTCGACCAGAAGCGCAATACCCTGGTCTATCTGGTGTACAGCGACAGGGTGATCGAGGGCAGTCCGCAGAATGCGGTGACGGCCATCCCGATCCTGCCCTGGGCGGCGCAGTAATCAAGAAGGCCGGAGGATGCTCCGGCTTTTTCTTTTGTTTGAGAAAAATCGCGGGCAATAAAAAACCGGCCCTGAGGCCGGTCTTTTCAAGAACAGAACCAATCAGGCGGCGGTAGCCAGAACCTTGATGTGGCCGTTCAGGCGGCTCTTGTGGCGAGCGGCCTTGTTCTTGTGGATGATGCCCTTGTCGGCCATGCGGTCGATGACCGGAACGGCCAGGGTGTAGGCGGTCTGAGCCTTTTCCAGGTCCTTGGCGTCGATGGCCTTGACCACGTTCTTGATGTAGGTACGGACCATGGAGCGCAGGCTGGCGTTATGGCTACGACGCTTCTCAGCCTGTTTGGCGCGTTTTTTGGCAGAAGGTGTATTGGCCACCGTCAAGCTCCTCGAAAACTAGGGGGATAGCAACAAATAAGGCCGCGAATCATGCCGATGCGCAGCGTGCCTGTCAAGTGGGGAAGTGTCTTCATTGGCTGGTCTGACCAGCGGCGGCTGGTTACACTCCTCGCCTTCATCTGCCGGCCAGCCGCGCCGGCCCTCCGGATCGTCGAGACTCCATGAATCTGCTCAAGTCCCTGGCCGCCGTCAGCTCCCTGACCATGCTCTCCCGCGTGCTGGGCTTCGTCCGCGACACGATCATCGCGCGCACCTTCGGCGCTGGTGTGGCGTCGGACGCCTTCGTCGTCGCCTTCAAGCTGCCCAACCTGCTGCGCCGGATCTTCGCCGAGGGTGCCTTCTCCCAGGCCTTCGTGCCGATCCTGGCCGAGTACAAGACCCAGCAGGGCGAGGAGGCGACCCGCACCTTCCTGGCCTACGTCGCCGGCCTGCTGACCCTGGTGCTGGCGCTGGTGACCTTGCTCGGCATCCTCGCCGCGCCGTGGATCGTCTGGATCACCGCGCCGGGCTTCGCCGACGAGGCCGAGCGGTTCGCGCTGACCACCGATCTGCTGCGGGTGACCTTCCCCTACATATTGCTGATCTCGCTGTCGTCGCTGGTCGGGGCGGTGCTCAACACCTGGAACCGCTTCTCGGTGCCGGCGTTCGTACCGACCCTGCTGAACGTCAGCATGATCGTGTTCTCGGTCTGGTTCGCGCCGTATTTCGATCCGCCGATCATGGCGCTGGGCTGGGCCGTGCTGGTCGGAGGCCTGGCGCAGTTCCTCTGGCAACTGCCGGCGCTGAAGAAGACCGGCATGCTGGTGCTGCCGCGCCTGAGCCTGCGCGACACGGGCGTGTGGCGGGTGCTCAAGCAGATGGGGCCGGCGATCTTCGGCGTGTCGGTGAGCCAGATTTCGCTGATCATCAACACCATCTTCGCCTCCTTCCTGGTGGCCGGTTCCGTGTCTTGGATGTATTACGCGGATCGTCTGATGGAGCTGCCCTCCGGTGTGCTCGGTGTGGCGCTGGGGACCATCCTGTTGCCGGCGCTGGCCAAGACCTACGCCAGCGCCGACCGCGAGGAGTATTCGCGGCTGCTCGACTGGGGCCTGCGCCTCTGCTTCCTGTTGGTGCTGCCCTGCACCCTTGCGCTGGCGATCATCGCCGAGCCGCTGGTCGTCTCGCTGTTCCAGTACGGCAAGTTCACTGCCCATGACTCGGCCATGACCCAGCAGGCCCTGGTTGCCTACGCAGTCGGCCTGCTGGCGCTGATCCTGATCAAGATCCTGGCGCCGGGCTTCTATGCCCAGCAGAACATCAAGACCCCGGTGCGCATCGCCATCGTCAGCCTGCTGGCGACCCAGGCGATGAACGCGCTGTTCGTCTTCGGCCTGGACCTTCGGCACGCCGGGCTGGCACTGGCCATCAGCCTGGCGGCGTGCCTCAACGCGGGGCTGCTCTACTGGCAACTGCGCAGCCGGCGCATGTACCAGCCGCAGCCGGGCTGGACGCCGTTCCTGCTCAAGCTGGTGCTGGCGGTGGTGGTCATGGCGGCGGTGCTGCTGGCGCTGATGCATGTCATGCCGGCTTGGGAGCAGGGCGACATGCTGATGCGGCTGCTGCGCCTGGGTGCGCTGGTGGCAACCGGGGCGGTGACCTATTTCGGCATGCTGCTGCTGCTCGGTTTTCGCCCGAGGGATTTCGCCCGCCGCACCATTCATTGACTTGCCCGGCGGCTGACACACTGCCTGTCGCCGATAGTCGCCTGTGCGTATAATCGGCCACTTTGTAAGCAAGAAGCACGCTATGCAGCTGGTCCGCGGCCTCCACAATCTGCTACCCCTGACCCAGGGATGCGTTGCCACCATCGGCAATTTCGATGGCGTGCACCGTGGTCACCAGGCCATCCTGGCTCGTCTGCGCGAGCGCGCCATCGAGCTGGGCGTGCCGAGTTGCGTGGTGATCTTCGAGCCGCAGCCGCGTGAATTCTTCGCGCCCGATACCGCACCTGCGCGTCTCACCCGACTGCGCGAGAAGCTCGAACTGCTGGCTACCCAGGGCGTCGACCGGGTGTTGTGCCTGGCCTTCAATCGCCGCCTGCGCGAGTTGTCCGCCGACGAGTTCGTGCGCCAGGTGCTGGTGGATGGGCTTCACGTGAAGCATCTGGAGGTTGGTGATGACTTCCGCTTCGGTGCCGGCCGCTCCGGTGACTTCGCCTTCCTGGTCCAGGCCGGCGAGCAGCAGGGCTTCAGCGTCGAGGCGGCGCTGACCGTCGAGCTGGATGGCGAGCGGGTCAGCAGCACCCGGGTGCGCCAGGCTCTGCAGGCCGGCGAGCTGGAGCTGGCCGAACGCCTGCTGGGCCGCCCCTATGCCTTGACCGGCCGTGTGCTGCACGGCCAGAAGCTGGCTCGCCAGCTCGGCACGCCAACCGCCAACGTGCAGCTGAAGCGGCGCAAACCGCCGCTGCGTGGAGTGTTTCTGGTCACCGCGGCGCACGAGGGGCATCGTTTCCCTGGCGTCGCCAATATCGGCCAGCGGCCGACCGTGGCGGGCGATGGCAGCCCGCATCTGGAAGTGCATTTGCTGGAATACGCTGGCGATCTCTATGGCCAGCGTCTGACGGTGGAATTCCACCACAAGCTGCGCGATGAGCAGCGTTTCGCCTCCCTGGAGGCGCTGAAGACGGCGATCGACGCGGATGTCGCCGCCGCCCGGGCCTACTGGCTTGGCCAACCGCTTGATTGATCGAAGAGCCTGAGATGACCGACTACAAAGCCACGCTGAACCTCCCGGATACTGCCTTCCCGATGAAAGCCGGCCTGCCGCAGCGCGAGCCGGAGACCCTGGCACGCTGGGACAGCATTGGCCTGTACCAGAAGCTGCGCCAGCTCGGCGAGACCCGGCCGAAGTTCGTCCTGCACGACGGCCCGCCCTATGCCAACGGCAGCATTCACATCGGTCACGCGCTGAACAAGATTCTCAAGGACATTATCACCCGCTCCAAGACCATGGCCGGCTTCGATGCGCCCTACGTGCCGGGCTGGGACTGCCATGGCCTGCCGATCGAGCACAAGGTGGAAACCACCTTCGGCAAGAACCAGCCCGCCGACCTGACCCGCGAGCGCTGCCGTGCCTACGCCGCAGAGCAGGTGGCAGAGCAGAAGGCCGGCTTCATTCGCCTGGGCGTGCTGGGCGAGTGGGACAACCCCTACCTGACCATGAACTTCGCCAACGAAGCCGGCGAAATCCGCGCGCTGGCGGAAATCGTCAAGAACGGTTTCGTGTTCAAGGGCCTGAAACCGGTCAACTTCTGCTTCGATTGCGGTTCGGCCCTGGCCGAGGCCGAGGTCGAGTATCAGGACAAGAAGTCCGACGCCATCGACGTCGCCTTCCCGATCGAGGATGCCGACAAGCTGGCCGCCGCCTTCGGCCTGGCCAGCCTGGACAAGCCGACCGCCATCGTCATCTGGACCACCACCCCCTGGACCATTCCGGCCAACCAGGCGCTGAACGTGCACCCGGAGTTCACCTACGCGCTGGTGGATGTGGGTGATCGCCTGCTGCTGTTGGCCGAGGAAATGGTCGAGAGCAGCCTGCAGCGCTATGGCCTGCAGGGCGAAGTCATTGCCACTGCCCCGGGCGCTGCGCTGGAACTGATCAATTTCCGCCATCCGTTCTACGATCGCCTGTCGCCGCTGTACCTGGCCGACTACGTCGAACTGGGTGCTGGTACTGGTATCGTCCACTCCGCGCCGGCCTATGGCGAGGACGACTTCTACAGCTGCAAGCGCTACGGGATGAGCAACGACGACATCCTCAACCCGGTGCAGAGCAACGGTGTGTATGTCGACTCGCTGCCATTCTTCGGCGGCCAGTTCATCTGGAAGGCCAACCCGAACATCGTTGCCAAGCTCGAGGAAGTAGGTGCGCTGCTCAAGCATGAGTCGATCAGCCACAGCTACATGCACTGCTGGCGCCACAAGACCCCGCTGATCTACCGCGCTACCGCGCAGTGGTTTGTCGGTATGGACAGCAAGCCAAACGAGGGCGCTACCCTGCGTGAGCGTTCGCTGGCCGCCATCGAACAGACCAAGTTCGTTCCGGCCTGGGGCCAGGCGCGCTTGCACAGCATGATCGCCGGTCGCCCTGACTGGTGCATCTCGCGTCAGCGCAACTGGGGAGTGCCGATCCCGTTCTTCACCCACAAGGAAAGCGGCGAACTGCATCCGCGCACCGTGGAGCTGATGGAGGAAGTCGCCCAGCGTGTCGAGAAGGAGGGCATCGAAGCCTGGTTCAAGCTCGACGCTGCCGAACTGCTCGGTGAAGAAGCCGGCCAGTACGACAAGAGCCGCGACACCCTCGACGTGTGGTTCGACTCGGGCACCACCCACTGGCACGTATTGCGCGGCTCCCATGCCGAACTGGCGCATGTCACCGGCCCGGCGGCCGACCTGTACCTGGAAGGCTCCGACCAGCACCGCGGCTGGTTCCACTCCTCGTTGCTGACGGGCTGCGCCATCGACGGCCACGCACCGTACAAGGAGCTGCTGACCCACGGCTTTACCGTCGACGAGCAGGGTCGCAAGCAGTCCAAGTCCCTCGGTAACGTGGTCGCGCCGCAGAAAGTGATCGACAGCCTGGGCGCCGACATCCTGCGCCTGTGGGTGGCGTCGACCGACTACTCCGGCGAGATGGCGGTTTCCGACCAGATCCTGCAGCGCAGTGCTGACGCCTACCGCCGCATCCGCAACACCATGCGTTTCCTGCTGGCCAACCTGGGCGACTTCGACCCGGCCAAGGACCTGCTGCCGGCCGCGCAGATGCTCGATCTGGATCGCTGGGCCGTGGACGCCACCGCGCGTCTGCAGGCCGAGATCATCGAGGCCTACGGCGAATACCGCTTCTGGAACGTCTACTCCAAGGTGCACAACTTCTGCGTGCAGGAGCTGGGCGGCTTCTATCTGGACGTGATCAAGGACCGCCAGTACACCACCGCCGCCGACAGCGTGGCGCGTCGCTCCTGCCAGAGCGCCCAGTACCACATCGCCGAGGCGCTGGTGCGCTGGATCGCGCCGATCCTGGCCTTCACCGCCGACGAGATCTGGTCGTTCCTGCCGGGCGAGCGCAACGAGTCGGTGATGCTGAACACCTGGTACGAAGGGCTCGATCGCCTGCCGCAAGGCTTCGAACTGGATCGCGCCTACTGGGAGCAGCTCACCGCTGTTCGCACGGCCGTGAACAAGGAGCTGGAGAGCCTGCGCAACAGCAAGGCCATCGGCGGCAACCTGCAGGCCGAGGTCACCCTGTACGGCGACGAATCCCTGCAGCAGTCCCTGGCCAAGCTCGACAACGAGCTGCGCTTCGCCCTGATCACTTCCGCCGCCACCGTCGCGCCGCTGGCCGATGCGCCGGCCGATGCGGTGGACACCGAAGTGCCTGGCCTCAAGCTGAAGATCGTCAAGTCGGCCCATGCCAAGTGCGGTCGCTGCTGGCACTTCCGTGCCGACGTCGGCAGCAATGCCGCCCACCCGGAGCTGTGCGAGCGTTGCGTGAGCAACATCGAGGGCGATGGCGAGGTGCGCAAGCATGTCTGATGCCTCGCGTTTCGGTCGCCTGGCCTGGCTATGGCTGACCCTGGCGGTGTTCCTGCTCGACCAGGGCAGCAAGCAGATCGTGCTGCAGGTGCTGGAGTATGGCCAGCGGGTCACGGTGATCGACGGCTACTTCGACTGGGTCCACGTCTACAACCGCGGTGCAGCCTTCAGCTTCCTGGCCGGCGAGTCCGGCTGGCAACGCTGGTTCTTCGCGGCCATCGCGCTCGGCGTCAGCGCTGTGCTGGTGGTGTGGATGAAACGCCTGAAGCGCGACGAAACCTGGCTGGCCATCGCCCTGGCGCTGGTGCTGGGGGGCGCGCTGGGCAACCTCTACGACCGGGTGGTGCTCGGTCATGTGGTCGACTTCATCCTGGTCCACTGGCAGAACCAGTACCGCTTTCCGGCCTTCAACCTGGCTGACAGCGGCATCACCGTCGGCGCCGTGATGCTGGCGCTAGACATGTTCAAGAGCAAGAAGTCCGGAGAACCCGCCCATGACTGAACAGCGTATCGGCCCGGACAAAGAGGTGACTCTGCACTTCGCCCTCAAGCTGGCCAACGGCGATGTGGTCGACAGCACCTTCGACAAGCAGCCAGCGACCTTCAAGGTCGGCGACGGCAACCTGCTACCGGGCTTCGAAGCTGCGCTCTACGGCTTCAAGGCCGGTGACAAGCGTAGCCTGCAGATCGAGCCGGAAAACGCCTTCGGCCAGCCCAACCCGCAGAATGTACAGGTAATGCCGCGATCCCAGTTCGCCGAGATGGAGCTGTCCGAAGGGCTGCTGATCATCTTCAACGATGCCGCCAATACCGAGCTGCCGGGGGTCGTCAAGGCGTTCGACGAGCAGCAGGTGACTATCGACTTCAATCATCCGTTGGCTGGGAAGACGCTGAGTTTCGATGTGGAGATCATCGAGGTTCGTTCGGTCTGACTGCTGCTTCCAAACGGTAGTCTGGGTGGAGTTCGACGCAGCCCAATAATTGCCTTGGTAAAAACAAAAGGCCCAATCATGGATTGGGCCTTTTGCTTGAGCGCAAGTCTATCGCCAACATTCTTCTCGAGTCTTTTCTGAGCCTGTCCGGTCCCGCTCGCCTAGCGCGTTGAGGGTCAGGGCGCCGCAGGCGCTGTCGTCGAAGGTCGGGGTAGCTGTCAGAGTGTAGCCACCATCATTTGCTGTGGTGCCCACTGACAGCGTGTACCTGCCGGTCCGCGAGGTAGGGGTGGGCGTATTGAACAGCTTACTGAGATTCGCCGCAGTCGTGATGTAAACGAAGTTCTGTGCGTAATAGCGCTCCTGAGCGGCGGCTGCATCGCTGAGAAGAGCCTGCCCTTCGCTGCGATTTCCGCGACTGACGTATTCGCTGTAACTCGGATAGGCGATAGCTGCAATGATCGAGATGACGGTCACGGCGATCATCAGCTCGATCAGAGTAAAGCCCTGTTGAGCTTGGGTTTTAGACTTCATCATCATTCCTCGATTTCATCGACCAAGCGCCAGCTTTGCCGGCCAATGCTGGCCGGATCCGGCCTGATGTCATTGCAGGTGGTTCCGGTGCAGACCTCGAAGTTGCCATCGGGTTTCTGCGAAATGGTCAAGCCGCCTTCGCCTGACTGTTGTTGGCCGGAGGGGAATACGCCACTCTCCAAGGTAGGGGCTGTCAGAATGAGGGCATTATGCCGCAGGCGGCCACCGCTATGAGGGTTGATGGCGTAGGTCCAGTTGCTGGCTCCGTCGGCGCAGGGGTCGTCATTGGGTACCAAGGTCTGCAGGAACAGGCTACGCCCAAGTGTGGCCATGTCGTCTACCAACATTTCTCCATCCAGCGCTTCCGCTCCCTGCTTGAAATCCAGGAGCCAGCCCAGCTTATCCACGCCGCCCTCATTGTTGTACCAGGCGATGTGATTATCGCTCATAGTACGAGCGTCCATACTTTTTCCTGCCCGGTTGGTAGCCGTGGTTGCGGTGTCGATGGTTTGCGTAACCAAGCGGCTGCGATTGATGGTGATCGCACTATTGCTGGCGCTGATGTCTTCGTTGATCAGGCGGGTGTAGCGATCCCAGATGCCATAGAGCGTCTGGGCCATGGACTTGTCACCGTCCTTGTCACCGTCTTCGAAGTACTTGCCTGTGCCGAAAACCACCAGATAACCGTTGCCGCTGGGATGGCGTACCAGAGAGGGAGCGGCAGTGATAGGCTGACGCTTGCTGCTATAGGCGCTATCCGCCACGGCGCTGAACATCGGCTTGCCTCCATAGGCTACGGAGAAGCTGTTGGCGCTGTTGGAATGCAGGTTGAAACGCCACAAGTTACCCTGCAGGTCGCCAGCGTAGGCGAACTCAGTGATGCCGTCGGCGTTGTAGTCCGAAAGTTTCGGCGTGGATAGGCCGTTTGCCAGCCCCTCTGTTCCCTCAACCTCCAGACTTTTCAGCAGGGTACCGTTGACGGCGTCCAGCACGAACAACGCGGCTTTGCCATTGGTGTGGTTTTGTGCCTCGTAGCCATTGCCGAACACCACGGCCCACCTGCCGGTATTGAGTCGTGCAACGGTCGGTTTTGAGAAGCTGTAGCCCATTTTCACAGCATTCGTGCCGGTGATCCTACGGTCGTCGAATTCCCAGAGCAGCCTTATGTTATCTGGGTCGGTGACGTCGAGGGCGAAGATGCTCTTGCCGCCGGCGCGCAGTGTACCGACCAAGATGGTTTTCCAGGTGCCGTTGTCATAAACGTCGGCTGCCACCGGCGAGCCGTCGACATAGAAGTGATGGCTGTAGTTATTGCCGGTCAGCTTGTTCAGGTTGGGGAATACTGCACTCGGGATGAAGGCGAACTCTTCGCGGCCTGTCTGAGAGTTGAAACCATGCAGCATGCCATCATTGCCGCCAACGTAGACCATACCCTTGCGGTTCAAAACTGACTGTGCGAAAGAGGCATAAGCGGTGTTGCCCTCGGTGCGGTTGGCTATATTTACTAGGTAACGAGCTTTGGACACACCAACCGGTGTTGAAGAGTACAGATCGCCTAATATCGAGGAGCGAGTCCGATAGGTGGTGCCTTCGCCAGTGCGTACGCCGCGCAGATAGTTCAGCCGCTCCTCACCCTTCGTTGCGTTATCGAGGCTGCCATTTTCTGGGTTGCGGCGCAGATGGTGGGCCAGGGTGCCTTCGGTGTTGGGATTGCCTGCATTGTTCCAAGTGAATGCTTGCAGCCCATTGGAGTTGCTTGTGGGGATGTAGATTCTTCGCGAGCTTGGGGCGGGCATCTGTTCGCTGGCTCGCCATGCGGTACGCAGGGTGTCCTGGGGAAGTCCCGTCACAGAGTTGAAGCTACGTTCCTTCTCGGTGCGGATCAGGTCTCCGGACCAGTTCTCGATGCTGGCATAGGTGGTGTGGTAGGACACCGTCTTGATGATGCCATTGTTGTTCTCATCCTCCGTCACTTGGCCGGAGTTCATTGCCGGGCGAGAGGCAGTGGATTTGTCGGCAGAGATGCGCGACATGATGTCGGCAAAAGCCTGTATGACACTCTCGGGTGAGTCTGCGCTAAAGAAGTCGCCACGAGAGTTAATCGCTGCATGCCATAAGTCGTAAACGTTGTTGACGCTGTCTGAGGATGCAGCGGGCCATTGCCTTGCTCCTGAGACAAGATTGTTATAGGCCGTGCCGCCAAGAGCGCCGCGTTCGCTGTCCCACTCTAGCCCTGCTTGGTTGAGCGAGCCACTAAGGCCGAGACCGACTGTGAAGTTGACCATGTGTTGCCATGTGGCTGGGTTGTTTCTCGCGTCCCAGTAGTCGGTCGTGCTATTGCCGCTCTTATACAAAATATAGGGTTTCAGATCATTGGCTCCGCCGGCAGATGTATTGGCGCGCAGATCGGTTGCCCAATAATGCATGGCCAAGTCGGCCAGAGTATTTTGGGTGCCATCAACATAAGGTCTCCGATTGGCATAACTTGTACCGTCCGGCAGTGTGAAGTTGCTATGGTCGGCGCGGAGAGTGTTTGTCGGGTTGCCATTGCTGCTATTCCATATGCCGTCAGTCATCAAAATATGGTAGCTGGGGCGGCATGCATATGTGTTGGCGTCTGTATTGCCGCTCTCGTTGGGGTATTTATGCCAGGCGGTGTCGGTCTGGAGGAATTTCCCTGCCCTGTCCAATGCGGCACGCAATGGAGTGTTCCCAGGAAATGTCATGTTCTGCATCCAGCCGAACAGTCTGCCACGCTGTGCAGTCGTATATTCGCGGAAGCGGTTGTTGTTGCAGTTATTGCTATTAAGGGTGGTGCAGTCCGTCAGTCCTTGCCATGTCAGACGGGGGCTGGAAGAGAGGTCGGCAAAGGCCATGCTGGCTGCGCTGACGGTAGCCAAGTTGCGAGAGCGATAAAATGAATACCAAATGGCAAAGTTCTGGCGTTCGTCAGTTCCAGCGATTGGATCTTCGCTTCTCGTCCTTCCAGATGTACTGCTGACATCGATCTTGCGGTAGCAGTTGTCATCGGTCTTGGCCTGTGTGCAGTCTGTCAATGTGTTGTCGTATACATAGTAGTAGGCCGGTACTCCGGTAGTGCGACGGTCAGGAATGCTAAGTTGATAGGTCGTCGACGTCGAACTGGAGCGAGTGCAACTGATTGCGGGGTAATTTTGTGGAGAGACGACCGTGACACTACAACCAGAGCCACTGGAGGCTCGGGTCAGCCTGTAGTCCACACCGTTTCTCGTATAAATTCCCGATGTAGCGCCAGCGGTGAGGTTGACGCCCGATTGGTTGAAGCTCAGATAGAAGTCGGGAGCGGGATTATTACCTTCCGAGCCGTTGGAGCTAGAAGTAACGGTGTAGGTATAGGTCGAACGATAGGAAGTGCTTAGGTTTACCGTTCCGCGAGAGGAGTTGAATCCATTGCGTCGTGCCGCAGTGAACGAAGTTGTAAATGCGGTTGCCTGTGTTCCATCGCTATTGAAAGATGGTGGAATACGGTAGGTCACTGCCGGGTTGTAGTACATCGGATTGTAATCGGCTGAGTTGTAGCGCCGGGTACTTCCTCCCCCTGGAATGCTGTCGGGAACATAGGCCCGATCCATACTGCTGGAGTCATCCAGTGTCAGAATCAGATTTGGCGGTACCCCAATGGTCAGACTCAGAGGGCTTTGCGATACAGCGGCCTGCACATCCAAGGCGGCTAGAAGAATGCCGCTGCTGATGGCCAGACTGCTCAGAAACTTGCCGCTGATTTGAAAACTCTTGCGGGTCATGTGCATCACCCTGTGCATTAGTTGTTGATGCCGACGTAGATGTTGGCCATGGTCGTCTGCAGTGCGAACTGGTCAGCTGCCTGAGCGGTCACCAGATAGAAATATGTGCCCTTGCCCTGCAAGGCGTCACCATACTCGGCGTTGATATCGTCGTTGGGTAGCAGTACGGTGTTCCAGTAGGCCTTGTGCTCAAGAGTGCTGGTGTTTCCAGGGGTAGTGCCACGATAGGGCATCCAAGGCACGAAGGTGTTATTGTCCGCAGTGTCGGTTTCTAGGCCGGTCCAGTTATTGAGGTAGCCACTATCTTTTATGTACTGCAATGGGTTGCGCTGAAAGTCCAAGTGCGCTTCCAAATCTATTACCGACGTGTCAGTGAGTTTGATCAGGCAGGGCTTGTTGTGTGAGAGTCGCTTATATATGTTGCTTTTCTTACAGTTGTCGGGCCTTTCTGTAAGCTTATCTTCGATGTTGGTTGGGCCGTAATAGCGTTTTTCCGCTTCACGTAGTGCCGATTCGCTGGCCAGTCGCAGTTGCTGTACCTCGATGCGGTTGGCGGTCATCCGCCCTTCGAGAGTAACTTCGCGCATGTTGCTGACGGTGAGAACGGTCACCACGGCCAGCAGGACCAGCGCCACCAACAATGTGGCGCCGGTTTGCCGGTTTCTATCGAGACTTTTCATGGCATCACGTTCCTTAGCGCTACGTTACTGCTGGCAATCTGAAATATCTGGCCTTTATCACGGCTCGTGAGCCAGGCTTTTTCCGCAGTAGTGGCGTCCCTGGTCCAAGTGGTCAGGGCAAGGGAGTCGCTGCCATCCGGGCGCTGGTTGTCGCTACTGGCCATCAGGGCGTTGAAGCGAACCTGCATGATGTAGCCGGTGCCGTTGTAGTCCGTCGATTTGACGACGCGGTCGATCTTGCGATCCAGGCCTTCGCCTACACCGAAGGCCATGCGGAAGTCTGCGATGCCGGTAACCAGTTCGGCAGTGGTGTTGCCTGCCTTGCACTCCAGCTTGCCGTTGAGGCCACCATTGTCATCCGGCTTGAAGCGCAGCACCATGACGACGGGATCGCCCTTAAGACTATATGCCTTGTCGCTACCCTCGAAGTTCGGTGTGGCCTTGCCGGTGCAGTCCAATTCACCCTGAACGAGAGGGAAGTAGCGCAGGCATACGCCAACCGTACCGTTATCGGGCTGGGCGCGGGTGATGGAGGACTCTGGCTTGAAGGCCTCGCAGTCGGTGGTGGCATCTAGGCGGCGGAAAGCATACTCGGGCAATTGTGCCGGGGTTCTGCGAAAGCCGACCTTGTTCAGGTAGCTTTCCATCAGGGTGACGAGGAAGCGTTGATTTTCCTGGTTCCCGGCTTGCTGTTGCTGGAAGTTGTAGTTGCGGCGGTTGTCGATGTATATCTGGGTGATACCAAGAATCAGGAAGCAACCAATGGCGAGGGCGACCATCAATTCGACGAGGGAGAGACCTCGCTGGCCGCGGCGTATTCTGAGGCTATTCATAGCTCAATCCGAGTGCGGTAGATGCAGGTAGTGGCATTGGGGGTGCGAATATCCGGACAGGCGTCCTTCTTCACCTGCCAGGCCAGCTGGATTTCGATGGTGGAACCTTGGTTGTTGCAGTCGCCCGCCGTAGAACTGCGGCAGATGTAAGACTGTGACGTCAACAGGGTCGCGCTATCGGGCAGTCTGGCCTTGACCTGCTCGACCCAGCAGTCACGTTGTAGTTGTGCTCCCTCCGGGTCTACACAGGCACTGGCGGAGGGCACTGTGGGGGCTGGAGAGAAGTTACTGCCTTTGTTCTTGAAGAACAGCGAGCTGCTTTTGAGTCCGTCGTTGGCCGGATAGTCCGGGGGGATATCGGTGAACAGCTCGGCGGGATTGGTACGCATCATGTCGATGAGTTGGTTGGACAACTCTACCGCAGAGTTGCGTTGGATCGAGTCCTGAGTGTACTGAATGCTGCGGCTTTGCAAGGCGACCATGCCGAGAATCCCCAGCGTGACCAGCAGCAGAGTGACCAGTACCTCGATGAGGCTGAAGCCTTTACTGTTGTTCAAGGGAAGCTCCTATTCGCAAGAGGCCAGGGTTATAGGGTTGTTGGATGCGTCTACATCCTTCCCGCGCGGGTGCAGTCGCACGCTTCCATTGGGCTGGACGGTAATAAGAAAGCCATTCACGGCGTCTTCGTCGTAGCACACGGTAAAGCGTGCCGCGCCGCTGGCAGTGCCGGAGGGCAGATAGGTGAGTTCGGTGATGGCGGTGCCGCTGGCGTCGGTGGCAACTGCCTTCATCGGGACCTGAGGGAGTTCGATCTTGCGGAGTAGCTGGTCGTTCTTGCTTGGGCGTTTGGCTTGCCAAGTGTCGCTAGCGGCAAGATCGAGATCGATGGTGGTGCGCCAGTTGACCGCCTCAGTACGGGCCATCACCAAGAAGGTTTTCAGCTCCTCGGCTTTGGCCTGCACTTGGTTATTGCGGACTAGTTGGGTGAAGTTGGGCACGGCGATGAAAGCCATGATGGCCAGCAGGCTTATGACAACCATCAGTTCCACCAGGGTGAAGCCCCGATTGTTACGTGCACGGGACATGTGCTGCTCCGGTTGGTTTCGTGATGCGAATAGTCGGCCATGGCCTTTCTCATGTCCTGCATCGCTGGATAACCGGTGAAATGTCCCGGATGACTGGCTTCAACCACGCCAGGGCTACAGGCAGCGGTGGCTCTGCTCTTGGTTTTCCTGGATGCCTGCGCGGCGTATCCTCCCCTGCCGATTGATGACCAATTGCCGTGTGATGGCCTGTTCATCGCAGATGTAGAAACGGCCGTTGCTGGTCGGGCTGGTGCCGTTGCCGTGAAAGCGGATCGCATCGCGGAAGCCCGACCATTGAAGAGGGCGGCTGCCGGAGTAGGGCGTCGAGTGGTAGAGCTTCTTGCCTTGCTCGGTGCTGAGCAGCCAGGGCTGGGACCAGTCCGTGCTGCAGTCGATGCCGTTCAGGCTGGGGCACAGACGCAGCGTTCGTTTGTGCTCGACGGCCCGGCTGCGCGCATGGTGGAGCAGGGTGTTCAGCTCTTCCATGGCGGCCTGGTCTCGCGAGGTTTGCAGCAATTTGGCCAGGGCTGGAGCGGCGAGGGTGGTGAGTATCGCGATTACGGCAAGTGTGATGACCAGCTCCACGAGGGTGAAGCCTGTCGGTCTTGACGGGGTCATGGTGTCTTCCTTGGGGCGTATGTATGTCGTGCGAATTCCTTTCGCATTTTTCGGTATAGATCAGTTCTCGAGAGGTGCAAGTGAGCCGGGTGATTGTGGTGGGCGCGGGAGCCATCGGGCTGTTGAGCGCGCGGATGCTGGCCGAGGCGGGATGGAATGTGTTGCTGCTGGAGCAGGGGCGTGCGGGGGGCGAGGCGTCTTGGGCGGGGGGCGGGATCGTTTCACCACTGTATCCATGGAACTACAGCCCGGCGGTCTCGGCGCTGGCGCACTGGTCGCAGGATTTCTACCCGGCCCTGGCGTCGCAGTTGCTGAATGACTCGGGTATCGACCCCGAGCTGCATGTCACCGGGCTTTACTGGCTCGATCTGCCCGGCGAATCGAAGGCGCTGGACTGGGCCATCAAGCATGGGCGCAGGCTCTGGCAGGTCTCGGCGGCGCAGGTCCGTGAGGCCGTACCCGCATTGGGCGAGGGCTTCGAGCACGCATTGCATATGCCGGGGGTGGCCAATGTGCGCAATCCCCGCCTTCTGCAGGCGCTTCGCGCGGACCTGGCGCGGCGCGCCAATGTCGAGCTGCGCGAACAGTGTCCGGTGCATGGCTTCGTCATCCAGCAAGGACGGGTAGTCGGCGTGGAGACGGCGCAAGGGGCGTTGCGGGCCGATCAGGTTGTCGTGGCTGCAGGTGCCTGGAGCGGTGACCTGCTGCGTGAGGTGGGGCTGGACCTGCCGGTGCAGCCGGTCAAGGGGCAGATGATTCTTTACCGCTGCGACCGTGACTTCCTGCCGTCCATGGTGCTGGCCAAGGGGCGATATGCCATTCCGCGCCGCGATGGGCATGTGCTGGTTGGCAGCACGCTGGAGTATCAGGGCTACGACAAGACGCCGACGGACGAGGCCCTGCAGAGCCTGGAGGCTTCCGCCCGGGCGTTGCTGCCGGCGCTGGCGGAGGCCGAGCGGGTAGGGCACTGGGCCGGGCTGCGGCCGGGCTCTCCATCGGGTGTGCCTTTTATCGGCGAGGTGCCGGAGCTGCCCGGGCTGTGGCTCAACTGCGGGCATTTCCGCAATGGCCTGGTGCTGGCGCCCGCGTCCTGCCGGCTGTTGTGCGACCTCATGCTCGGGCTGGCGCCGATCGTCGAGCCAGAACCCTACCGGCCGGTCGGGCTGGTGAGCTCAGGCTCGCCCCGGCTGTAGCCGGGGCTGGACGAGTCAGCCGATCTCCTTGACCCGCAGTTCCTTCGGCATCGAGAAGGTGATGTTCTCGGGGCGCCCTTCCAGCTCTTCCGCCACGTTGGCGCCCCATTCCTTGAGCTTTTCCACCACGCCTTTCACCAGCACTTCGGGTGCGGATGCGCCCGCGGTGATGCCGACGTTCCAGGCATTGTCGAACCAGGTGCGCTCCAGGTCTTCGGCCCCGTCTATCAGATGGGCCGGAGTGCCCAGCCTTTCCGCCAGTTCGCGCAGGCGGTTCGAGTTGGAGCTGTTCGGGCTGCCGACCACCAGCACCACGTCGCAGGCGATGGCCAGTTGTTTCACGGCGTCCTGGCGGTTCTGGGTGGCGTAGCAGATATCGTCCTTGCGCGGGCCGCCGATGCTGGGGAAGCGGGCGCGCAGGGCGTCGATGACCCGGCTGGTGTCGTCCATGGAGAGCGTGGTCTGGGTGACGAACGCCAGCGACTCCGGGTCGCGGACGTGCAGGCGGGCCACGTCTTCCTCGTCTTCCACCAGATAGATGGCGCCGCCGTTGGTGGTGTCGTACTGCCCCATGGTGCCCTCGACCTCGGGGTGCCCCTCGTGGCCGATCAGGATGCATTCGCGGCCATCCCGGCTGTAGCGCAGGACTTCCATGTGGACCTTGGTCACCAGCGGGCAGGTGGCGTCGAATACCTTGAGGCCGCGGCGTGCGGCTTCGTCGCGCACCGCCTTGGAGACGCCGTGGGCGCTGAAGATGACGATGGTGTCATCCGGCACCTGGTCGAGTTCTTCGACGAACACCGCACCACGGGCCCGGAGGTCTTCGACGACGAACTTGTTGTGCACGACTTCGTGGCGGACGTAGATGGGCGGCTCGAAAACCTCGAGGGCTCGGTTGACGATCTCGATGGCTCGATCGACGCCGGCGCAGAAGCCGCGAGGGTTTGCGAGTTTGATTTGCATGCTGGATCTCGGCGCAGGCTGGTTCAGGCTGCGTAGTTTAGCGGTAAGGCCCGGCGCTGCGGACAGAAAACGTCGTGCCGCCGATGGATAGCGCTTGCCGCCGGTCGACAGCCGGGCATCAATCGATGCCCAGCTTCTTCAGGCGGTAGCGCATGGAGCGGAAGGTCAGGCCCAGGCGCTGGGCCGCCGCGGTGCGGTTCCAGCGGTTTTCCTCGAGGGCCTGCATGATCAGCTTGCGCTCGATTTCCTCCAGGTAGTCTTCCAGGTTGTCGATCTGCGCCAGCGAGGCCGTGTCGCCGTCGGCGACCGGGGCGGCGTCCGCGAGGCGCAGGTCGGCGGCCTGGATCTGGTCGTTCTCGCACAGGGTGTAGGCGCGCTCGAGCATGTTCTCCAGCTCGCGCACGTTGCCGGGGAAGCGGTAGCACTTGAGCTTGTCCAGCGCCTCCGCGCTCAGCCGCGCGGCGGGCAGGCCGCTGCCGTCGGTCAGGCGCTGCAGCATGGTCTCGGCCAGCAGGGGAATGTCCTCGCGGCGCTCGCGCAGCGGCGGAACACGCAGTTCGATGACGTTGAGGCGGTAGAACAGGTCCTGGCGGAAGCGGCCGGCCGCCACTTCGGCGGCCAGGTCCTTGTGCGTCGCGCAGAGGATGCGGACGTCGACCACCAGTTCCTGCTGGCCGCCCACAGCCCGGACGGCCTTTTCCTGGATGGCGCGGAGCAGCTTGACCTGCATGGTCAGCGGCAGGTCGGCGACCTCGTCGAGGAACAGGGTGCCGCCGTTGGCGGCCTGGAACAGGCCCTGCTTGTCTTCGATGGCGCCGGTGAAGCTGCCTTTCTTGTGGCCGAAGAATTCGCTTTCCATCAGCTCGGAGGGGATGGCGCCGCAGTTGACCGGCACGAACGGCTTCTCTGCCCGCGGGCCCTGTTCGTGGATCAGGCGGGCCACCAGTTCCTTGCCGCTGCCCGATTCGCCGCTGATGTAGACCGGGGCCTGGCTGCGGGCGAGCTTCTGGATCTGGTTGCGCAGGGCCTTCATCGGCGGCGACTCGCCGAGCAGGCGGGTGTCCACCGAGCCTTCCTCGCTGTCGCCCGCGCGCAGGCGCAGCGCCGTGCCCACCAGCTCGCGCAGACGACCGAGGTCCACCGGCTTGGTCAGGAAGTCGAACGCACCGGCCTTGAGGGCGTTGATGGCGGTGTCCAGGCTGCCGTAGGCGGTGATCATCGCCACCGGCACCTGGGCGTGGCGCTGCTGGATGTGCTGGACCAGGTCGAGGCCGGTGCCGTCGGGCAGGCGCATGTCGGTCAGGCACAGGTCGAAGGGCTCGCGCGCCAGCCACTCGCGCGCTTCCTTGACGTTGCGCGCGCTGCGCGTATCGAGCTTCATGCGCCCGAGGGTGATTTCCAGGAGTTCGCGGATGTCGGGTTCGTCGTCGACGATCAGGGCTCTCTGCCGGGTGCTCATGGTTCAGCTCAACTTGCGTGGATGGGCGAAGGTGATGCGGAAGCAGCTGCCTCCGCCCTCGCGGGGTTTGTAGTCGAGCCGTGCCTGGTTGCTTTCGCACAGCTCGCGGGAAATATACAGGCCCAGGCCGGTGCCCTTGTTGTCGGTGGTGTAGAAGGGCTCGAAGATGTGCTGCATCTGCTCGGGGGCGACGCCGGGGCCGTCGTCGAGGATCTCCAGGGTCGGCAGGTCGCTTTCCTCGTCGCGGTACAGCTTCAGCCAGACCTGGCCCAACTGGTGGGCCTGGGCGCTGTAGCGCAGGCCGTTCTGCACCAGGTTGTTGAGCACCTGGGTCAGCTGGTGCGGGTCCATGCGGGTCTGCAGCCCGCTACCGTGGGTCTCCAGGTGCAGCGTCTGGTCCAGGCGCGCCGAGCTGCGGAATTCGCTGGCGAAGCGGTGCATCCAGTACTTCAGGTCGAGTAGCTGGGGCTCGGCCTGGCGCCGGCGCGACAGCTGCAGGACGTTCTCGATCACCATGTTCATCCGCCGCGAGTGGTCCTGGATGATCTGCGCCAGGCGTCTATCGGGCTCCTCCAGGTCTTCCGACTCCTGCAGCAGCTGCGCCGCGTGGCTGATGGCGCCGAGCGGGTTGCGGATCTCGTGGGCGATGCCGGCGGTGAGCCGCCCGAGGGAGGCCAGTTTCAGCTGCTGGGCCTGCTGGGTGATCTGCGAGATGTCGTCGAGGAAGACCAGGGTGTGCTGATCCTCGCCGCGTTGCAGCGGGATGAAGCTGGGCTGCAGCACCGGGCCATCGGGCATGGCCTGCAGGCTCTGCGGGCGCAGCGTGGGGTTGTGCAGCCATTGCTGGAGCCGCTTGACCAGCTCGGGGCAGTGCGGGTCGAGCACCTTGCCTTCCAGGCTGCCGCGTCCGAGCATGCCCAGCGCGCCCTGGTTGGCCAGTAGCACCCTGTGCTGTTTGTCCAGCACCAGGATGCCGGTGCGCATGCGCTGCAGGATCAGCGAGTTGAGCGCCTCCAGGCTGGCCACGTCGACGGCACGCTGCTCGGCCAGGCTTTCGCTCATTTGCAGGCGCTGGGTCAGGCCCTGGAGCAGGATCGCCGCGGCGAAGCAGAGCCCACCGAGCGCGCCGGCCTGGACGAACTGGGCGCTGACCGCGGGGCGGGTCAGGCTCAGGTAGAAGGTCAGCGAGAGCATGCCGATGGCGGCGGTGGCGGCGATCAGCAGGCCGATCCGCCCGCGCAGCAGGATGTTGGCGATGGCCACCGCCACGATCAGCAGGTTGCCGATGCCGCTGGGCGTGCCGCCCGCCGAGTAGAACAGCGCGCAGAGCATCAGCACGTCGAGCAGGGCCAGGCCGAACACCTGGAGCAGGTGCCGCGGTCGGTGCATCAGCACCGCCACCAGCACGTTGACGATCAGGTACGCCCAGCTGCCGTAGCGGAACAGCTGCACGTGGGCCAGTTCCAGCAGTTCGCTGTCCAGCTTGGTGGAGATCAGCAGGATCAGGGCGAGGCCGACGGCGACGCGGTACAGGTGGTAGAGGCGCAGTACCCGCCGCCCGGGAATACCGTTCAGGGCCAGCTGGTCGGCGATCATTGGCCGGACTGTTCCTGCGGCAGGTGGGCCTGGCTGCAGTACCAGTTCTCGCCCTGGGGCAGGGCCTTCTCGCGCGGCACGTGCACGCCGCAGCGGGCGCAGCGGACCATCGGCGAGGCCTGCTCTTCCCGCGGCCGGTCGGCCGGTCGGGCGGGGCGTTTGAAGCGGCGCCACAGCCACACGGCGGCGGCGATCAAGGCGATCCAGAACAGCAGACGGAACATGTTGTGCCCTTCTTGTTGGCAGAGGCGCAGTGTAGCCAAGGAGGCCGTGCCGGCGCAGCAGGAAATGGTCGTCGCGCGGGCATGAAAAAGGGAGGCATGGCCTCCCTTGTTCGTGTCGTGGCGTGGATCAGTCGAACAGACCGAAGGTCATGTAGCTGAACCAGGAGCGGTCGCTGCCGCCGGCTTCCGCCTCGCTGTCCAAGTCTTCCCGGGCTTCTTCCCGGTTCTCCGGCAGCAGTTCGTCCGGAATCTGCTCCTGGGCGTCTTCGTACTGGCGGATCACGTCCTGGTTGGCGCGGGTCTCGCCGGGCGGCAGCGGCGCGTCGGACTCGATCAGGCCCAGGGTGGCCTTGGCCAGCCAGGAGCGGTTGTCCGCTTCCTCTTCCTGGGGCACGAACTGGCCGTCGACCAGGGACGGGTGGTCGGGGTAGTTCAGCTTCAGGGTTTCCAGGCTGCTGGCGGCCAGATCGTCCAGTTCCAGGCGCTGGTAGGCCTCGACCATCAGGGCCAGACCGTCGCCGACGGCCGGGGTCTCCTGGAAGTTTTCCACCACGTAGCGGCCGCGGTTGGCGGCGGCGACGTAGGCCTGGCGAGTCAGATAGTAGTGGCCGGCGTGGATCTCATAGGCGGCCAGCAGGTTGCGCAGGTAGATCATGCGCGCCTTGGCGTCCGGCGCGTAGCGGCTGTTGGGGTAGCGGCTGGTGAGCTGGGCGAACTCGTTGAACGAGTCGCGCGCCGCGCCCGGGTCGCGCTTGGTCAGGTCCAGCGGCAGGAAGCGGGCCACCAGGCCGCGGTCCTGGTCGAACGAGGCCAGGCCCTTGACGTAGTAGGCGTAGTCGACGTTGGCGTGCTGCGGGTGCAGGCGGATGAAGCGTTCGGCGGCGGACCTGGCCGCTTCCGGCTCGACGTTCTTGTAGTAGGCGTAGATCAGCTCGAGCTGGGCCTGCTCCGCATAGCGGCCGAACGGATAGCGCGACTCCAGGGCCTTCAGCTTGCTGACGGCGCTGTTGTAGCTCTTGTTGTTGAGGTCTTCCTGGGCCTGCTGGTAGAGCTCGGTCTCGCTCAGGTTCTCATCCACTTCCGGCTTGTTGGAAGAGCATGCGGCGACGACGACGAGGGTGGCGATCAGCAGCAGGTGTTTCACTTGCATGGTGGCTTGCGTCCCTGTGACGGCGGCTGTCTAGGCCTCTACCGTCCTGTTATGATGGGCGCCCCGGAAAAGGCCGGGACAAAGACGCCGTATTTAACCACAGCGTGCAGCCGAAACCAAAAGCCGCACCGCTCTCCGCAGCAGCCCATGTCCGAAGATTCCGATCAGCTCATCCAACTCTCCGCCGAAGTACCGTCCGACCTCGGTGGCCAGCGCCTCGACCAGGTCGCCGCTCAGCTGTTCGACGAGTATTCGCGCTCGCGCCTGTCCGGCTGGATCAAGGACGGCCGCCTGACCGTCGACGGCGCCGTGCTGCGCCCGCGCGACATCGTCCACGGCGGCGCCGTGCTCAGCCTGCAGGCCGAGCAGGAGGCTCAGGGCGAGTGGGTGGCCCAGGACATCGCGCTGAACATCGTCTATGAGGACGAGCACCTGCTGGTGATCGACAAACCGGCCGGCCTGGTGGTCCACCCGGCCGCCGGGCACGCCGATGGCACCCTGCTCAACGCCTTGCTGCACCACGTACCGGACATCGTCAACGTGCCGCGCGCGGGCATCGTCCACCGCCTGGACAAGGACACCACCGGCCTGATGGTGGTGGCCAAGACCCTGCAGGCGCAGACCAGACTGGTCGACCAGCTGCAGAAGCGCAGCGTAAGCCGCATCTACGAATGCATCTGCATCGGCGTGATCACCTCCGGCGCCACCATTGACGCGCCGATCGGCCGCAGCTCGGCCAACCGTCAGCGCATGGCGGTGATAGACGGTGGCAAGCCGGCCATCACCCACTACCGGGTGCTGGAGCGCTTCCGCTCGCACACCCATGTGCGGGTCAAGCTGGAGACCGGCCGCACCCACCAGATCCGCGTGCACATGACCCATGCGGGCTACCCGCTGGTGGGCGACCCGCTCTACGCCGGGCGCTTCCGCATCCCGCCGGCCGCCAGCCCGACCCTGGTGCAGACCCTGCGCGAATTCCCCCGCCAGGCCCTGCACGCGCGCTTCCTGGAGCTGGAGCATCCGGCCACCGGTCAGCGCATGCGCTGGGAGTCGCCGCTGCCGGAAGACCTGGTCTGGCTGCTGTCGCTGCTGCGACAGGACAATGAATCCTTCGTCTGACTGGCTGCTGCCGGACTGGCCGGCCCCGGCCAACGTCCGCGCCTGCGTCACCACCCGGGCCGGCGGCGTCAGCCTGCCGCCCTTCGACAGCCTGAACCTGGGCGATCACGTCGAGGACGAGCCCGCCGCCGTCGCCGAGAACCGCCGGCGCCTGAGCGAGCGCCTCGGCTGCCGGCCGGCCTGGCTGCAGCAGGTGCACAGTCCCGACGCGGTCGAGGCCGACCCGGCGAGGGTGGCGGTCGCCGACGCCAGCTGGACGACCGCCGCGGGCACCGCCTGCGCGGTGCTGACCGCCGACTGCCTGCCCGCCCTGTTCTGCGACCACGCCGGCACCCGTGTGGCCGCCGCCCATGCCGGCTGGCGCGGGCTGGCCGGCGGGGTGCTGGAGAACACGGTGGCCGCCCTCGGCGTAGAGCCAGGCGAGCTGCTGGTGTGGCTGGGGCCGGCCATCGGTCCTGGCTCCTTCGAGGTCGGTCCCGAGGTGCGTAAGGCGTTCCTGGCGCAGCATGCCCAGGCCGAAAAGGCCTTCGGCGCCAGCCGCAACGCCGGCAAGTTCATGGCCGATATCTATGCCCTGGCGCGCATCCGCCTGGCCGCCGTCGGCGTCACCGCCGTGCATGGCGGCGGGCTGGATACCTTCGCCGACCCACGCTTCTTCTCCTACCGTCGCGCGGCCTGCACCGGTCGCTTCGCCTCGCTGGTGTGGCTCGAACCCTGACGGTGATACCACTGTGTCCCTGTAGGAGCGGCCTTGGCCGCGAACCCTTGGCTTTCGGTTCCTGCGTGGCCCCGGGCAAGAGCTCGCGGCCAAGGCCGCTCCTACAGGGCGCTCAGTCCCGGCCGCAGCGGACCGGGACTGATCCGCGTCAACGGACCGGCGCTTGAATCGGTGAAAACTGTCCTTATCTAAAGAGCTATTCCGGGCTTCACTATCGGGAGCAGTTCAGCGCTCCGGCCCGCTATCTGAAGGAAGGACATATTCATGCGAATCGACCGTCTCACCAGCAAGCTGCAACTCGCCCTGTCCGACGCCCAGTCCGTGGCTGTCGGCCTCGACCATTCCGCCATCGAGCCGCTGCACCTGATGCAGGCCCTGCTGGAGCAGCAGGGCGGCTCGATCAAGCCGTTGCTGATGCAGGTCGGCTTCGACGTAACGGCCCTGCGCCAGGCCCTGGCCAAGGAGCTGGACACGCTGCCCAAGCTGCAGAACCCCACCGGCGATGTGAACCTGTCGCAGGACCTGGCGCGCCTGCTCAACCAGGCCGACCGCCTGGCCCAGCAGAAGGGCGACCAGTTCATCTCCAGCGAGCTGGTGCTGCTCGCCGCCATGGACGAGAACACCCGGCTCGGCAAGCTGCTGCTGTCCCAGGGCGTGTCGAAGAAGGCCCTGGAGAACGCCATCGCCAACCTGCGCGGCGGCCAGGCGGTCAACGACCCGAATGCCGAGGAATCGCGCCAGGCGCTGGACAAGTACTGCGTCGACCTGACCAAGCGCGCCGAGGATGGCAAGCTCGACCCGGTGATCGGCCGCGACGACGAAATCCGCCGCACCATCCAGGTCCTGCAGCGGCGCACCAAGAACAACCCGGTGCTGATCGGCGA
Organism: Pseudomonas sp. GD04015; assembly: GCF_029837675.1. Lineage (NCBI taxonomy): Bacteria > Pseudomonadati > Pseudomonadota > Gammaproteobacteria > Pseudomonadales > Pseudomonadaceae > Pseudomonas > Pseudomonas sp. GD04015. The sequence goes on from NZ_JAOEEE010000001.1 coordinate 72,401, forward strand.
GCCCGGCGTCGGCAAGACCGCCATCGCCGAGGGCCTGGCCCAGCGCATCATCAACGGCGAAGTGCCGGACGGCCTCAAGGACAAACGCCTGCTGGCCCTGGACATGGGCTCGCTGATCGCCGGCGCCAAGTTCCGCGGCGAGTTCGAGGAGCGCCTCAAGGCGGTGCTCAACGAGCTGTCCAAGCAGGAAGGCCGCATCATCCTGTTCATCGACGAGCTGCACACCATGGTCGGTGCCGGCAAGGCCGAGGGCGCCATGGACGCCGGCAACATGCTCAAGCCGGCGCTGGCCCGCGGCGAGCTGCACTGCGTGGGCGCCACCACCCTGGACGAGTACCGCCAGTACATCGAGAAGGACGCCGCGCTGGAGCGCCGCTTCCAGAAGGTGCTGGTGGACGAGCCGAGCGAGGAAGACACCATCGCCATCCTGCGTGGCCTCAAGGAGCGCTACGAGGTGCACCACGGCGTGACCATCACCGATGGCGCGATCATCGCCGCCGCCAAGCTGAGTCATCGCTACATCACTGACCGCCAGCTGCCGGACAAGGCCATCGACCTGATCGACGAGGCCGCCAGCCGCATCCGCATGGAGATCGACTCCAAGCCGGAGGCCCTCGACCGCCTGGATCGCCGTCTGATCCAGCTGAAGATCGAGCGCGAGGCGCTGAAGAAGGAAGACGACGAGGCCACCCGCAAGCGCCTGACCAAGCTGGAGGAGGACATCGCCAAGCTGGAGAAGGAATACGCCGACCTGGAGGAAATCTGGAAGTCGGAGAAGGCCGAGGTGCAGGGCTCGGCGCAGATCCAGCAGAGGATCGAGCAGGCCAGGACCGAGCTGGAGGCCGCCCGCCGCAAGGGCGACCTCAACCGCATGGCCGAGCTGCAGTACGGGGTGATCCCGGACCTGGAGCGCAGCCTGCAGATGGTCGACCAGCACGGCAAGAGCGAGAACCAGCTGCTGCGCAACAAGGTGACCGACGAGGAGATCGCCGAGGTGGTCTCCAAGTGGACTGGCATCCCGGTGAGCAAGATGCTCGAGGGCGAGCGCGAGAAGCTGCTGAAGATGGAAGGGCTGCTGCACCAGCGGGTGATCGGCCAGGACGAGGCTGTGGTCGCCGTGGCCAACGCCGTGCGCCGTTCCCGCGCGGGTCTGGCCGACCCGAACCGGCCGAGCGGCTCGTTCCTCTTCCTCGGCCCGACCGGGGTGGGCAAGACCGAGCTGTGCAAGGCACTGGCCGAATTCCTCTTCGACACCGAGGAGGCGCTGGTGCGCATCGATATGTCCGAGTTCATGGAGAAGCACAGCGTAGCTCGCCTGATCGGCGCGCCGCCCGGCTACGTGGGCTATGAGGAGGGCGGCTACCTGACCGAGGCGGTGCGTCGCAAGCCCTATTCGGTGGTACTGATGGATGAGGTGGAGAAGGCCCACCCGGACGTGTTCAACGTGCTGCTGCAGGTGCTGGAGGACGGCCGCCTGACCGACAGCCACGGGCGCACGGTGGACTTCAAGAACACGGTGATCGTGATGACCTCCAACCTGGGCTCGGCGCAGATCCAGGAGCTGGCCGGCGACCGCGAGGCGCAGCGCGCGGCGGTGCTGGACGCGGTGAGCAGCCACTTCCGGCCGGAGTTCATCAACCGTATCGACGAGGTGGTGGTGTTCGAGCCGCTGGGCCGCGAGCAGATCGCCGGCATCGCCGAGATCCAGCTGCAGCGCCTGCGCAGCCGCCTGGCCGAGCGCGAGCTGCGCCTGGAGCTGACGCCGGAGGCGCTCGACAAGCTGATCGCCGTCGGCTACGACCCGGTGTACGGCGCGCGGCCGCTCAAGCGCGCAATCCAGCGCTGGATCGAGAACCCGCTGGCCCAGCAGATCCTCGCCGGCCGCTTCACGCCGGGGGCGCTGGTGCAGGCCGGGGTCGAGGGCGAGGAGATCGTGTTCGCCTGAGGCGCCCGTTCTTCCCGGATTGCATCCGGGCCACAAAGCCGCGACTTCCGCGAGGAGGCGCGGCTTCTTTATGCGCGTGTGCTCCGTAGGGTGCGCCATGCGCACCGGTCGTAGCCCGGATGAAATCCGGGGAGCGGGATTGCCGAGTGTTCCGGGACTGCCTTCGTGGCGAGTCACTTGACTAGCTACGCTCGCCCTTCGGGCCAGCCTGCGGCCGTTACTTCGCCTCGCTTCGTTGCTTTTGTCTGCGGATCGCCGCCCGGACCATAGAGAACGTAGCCAAAGCGAAGGTCTCCCCCGCCTGCGGCGGGGTTCCCCCTCTCCGGGAGCGCCATCCCTGGCACGTTATGTGGAGCCTCGTGCAGGCAATGGAACTCAGAGGGTGCGTGGCTGGCGGGTGAACAGCCGCAGCAGGCCGCGTGCCACTTCCCGCAGCAGGCGCCCGGCGAAGCTGAAGTCGAGCACGCCGGTCTCGTCGACGTAGCGCTGCCAGTGCTCCACCAGCCGGCGCAGGCGCTCGGGTTCGGCCTCGGCCAGGTCGTGGATCTCGCCGGGGTCGCGCTTGAGGTCATACAGCTGCCAGCGCCCCGGGCCGTCTGGTTTGGGAATGTACAGCGCCTTCCACTGGCCCTGGCGGATGGCGCGGGCGCGGAACAGCTCCCAGCCGGTGGTCTCGTCCTGGCTGTGGGGCTGCTCTTCCTCGCCCTGCAGGTAGGGCAGCAGCGAGCGCCCGCGCAGCGGCAGCACCTCGCGGCCCTGGTAGGTGGTGCCAGGATGCTGGGTGCCGGCCAGTTCCAGCAGGGTCGGCACGATGTCCATCACGGTGGCGAATTCGTGGCCGATGGCGCCCTGTCGACGCAGGCCCGGCCAGGTGACGAAGGCCGGCACGCGGATGCCGCCCTGGCTGGTGAACAGCTTGAACTGGCGCGACGGCGCGGTGGCCGCCTGGGCCCAGCGCGGGCCGTACCAGAGGTAGGAGTTGGCGCGGCCGAGGTTGTCCAGGCTGTTGTCGTAGTGCTTCTCGATGAAGCGCTGGGCGCGCTTGCCGACGATGGGCAGGGCCTCCAGCGCCGCGCCCTCGGCGCCATTGTCGGAGAGGAACAGGATCAGGGTGTCGTCCAGCTCGCCCGAGGCGCGCAGGTGCTCGATCACCCGGCCGACGTTCCAGTCCAGCCGCTCGACCATCGCCGCGTAGACTTCCATGGCCCGGGCGGAACGGCGCCGGCCCTGTTCGTCCAGCTCGTCCCAATTGGGCGTGTCCGCCACCACCGGGTGGGCCTCGACGTCCGCCGCCACCAGGCCCAGCGCCTTGAGTCGCTCCAGGCGCTGCTGGCGCAGGGCGTCCGGGCCGGCGTCGTAGCGCCCTTTGTACTTGGCGATCAGCTCGGCCGGGGCCTGCAGCGGGAAGTGCGGCGCGGAGAACGGCAGGTAGGCGAAGAACGGCCGCTGGTCATCCTGCGGGCGCTCGCCCAGGTACTCCAGCAGGCGGTCGGTGAAGGCGTCCGAGGAGTAGAAGCCCTCGGGCAGCTCGGTCACCGGCTCCAGGCCGTCGCGGTAGGTGCCTTCGACCGCGTGCAGCAGGCGCGGCATCTTGTGCGGCGGAACGTTCGGCGACCAGTCGTAGTGGTTGTGCGCGGCGCCTTCGAGGATGAACGAGCGCTCGAAGCCGCGCGCCGCCGCCGAGGTTTCGGCGGTGCGGCCCAGGTGCCACTTGCCGGATATCAGGGTGTGGTAACCAGCGTCGCGCAGCAGTTCGGCGAGGCTGACCACGCGCTGGTTGAGGTGGCCCTCGTAGCCCGGGTTGCGACGGATGGTCTCGTCGCTGAACTCGGCCATGGCGCCGATGCCGGCCAGGTGGTGGTCGGTGCCGGTGAGCAGCATGGCGCGGGTCGGCGAGCAGGCCGAGGCGGCGTGGAAGTCGGTCAGGCGTAGGCCCTGCTCGGCCAGGGCGTCGAGGTGAGGCGTGGCGATCTCGCCACCGAAGGCGCCGAGGTCGGAGAAGCCGAGGTCGTCGGCGACGATCAGCAGGAAGTTGGGACGGCGAGACATGGAGGCTCCGGTGAGAGTTGGTGCCTGCACGGGGACGACGGAAACCCACAGGCCCGTCATCCCCACCCAGGCGTCATCCCCGCGCAGGCGGGGACCCAATAAAAAACGGTCAGTAGGCCAGGGACGCCAGCGGCAGGTCTTCCAGGCGCGGCGGCGGGGCGCGGTAGTCGCCGTCGCCGGTCAGCTCGAACAGCAGCTCGCCGCGCAGCTGGTGGAAGTCGTAGCCGGCGCGGTCGCGCGGGTGCGGCAGGTCGATCTCGACGATGCGCTTGATCCGCCCCGGGCGCGGCGCCAGCACTACCACGCGGTCGGCGAGGAAGATCGCCTCCTCCACGTCGTGGGTGACCAGCAGGCTGGTGATGCCGGCGCGGGCGCGGATGGCCAGCAGCTCTTCCTGCATCTGCTGGCGGGTCAGGGCGTCGAGGGCGCCGAAGGGTTCGTCGAGCAGCAGGATGCGCGGGCTGGCCACCAGGCCGCGGGCGATCGCCACGCGCTGGGCCATGCCGCCGGAGAGCTGGTGCGGGTAGGCGCGCTGGAAGCCGTCGAGGCCGACCAGATGGATGAATTCTTCGACCCGGCGGAAGCGCTCGGCCTGGGTCAGGTCCTCGTTGACCAGGCCGAGGCCGACGTTCTGCTGCACCGTCAGCCAGGGGAACAGGCGGTGCTCCTGGAACACGATGCCACGCTCGCCGCCGATGCCCGCCACCGGCTGGCCGGCCACTTCGATGCGGCCGTCGAACTCGCGGTCCAGGCCGACCAGCAGGCGCAGCAGGGTGGATTTGCCGCAGCCGCTGGAGCCGAGGATGGCGATGGATTCGCCCTCGCGGATGTCGAGGTTGAAGTCGCTGACGGCCTGCAGCTCGCCGAAGCGCTTGCCGACGCCGATGAAGCTCACCAGCGGCGGGGACGGCGGCAGGCCCTGGAAGGTGCGCGAGTCGGGCAGGGTCAGGCTGTTCATGCGGTTCTCCAGCGCGTCGCGCGCGCTTCGATCGATTGGCCGAGGGTGTTGAGCAGGGCGCCGGTGAGGCCGATCAGCAGCATGCCGGCCATCACCTGGTCCATGCGGAACAGCTGCTGGGCGCCGATCATCAGGCTGGCCAGGCCGCCGTTCGACGGCATGAAGTATTCGGCGCCGATGGTGCCCAGCCAGGCGAAGATCAGCGCCAGGCGCAGGCCGGCGAAGATGGCCGGGGCGGCGCCCGGCAGCACCAGGCGCAGCAGGCGCTGGCGGCGGTTCAGGCGCAGCGCGCGGGCGGCTTCGTCCAGCTGTGGCGAGAGGGCGGCGATGCCGCGCTGGCTGGCGATCAGCAGGGGGAAGAAGGTGGCCATGCCGACGAACACCAGCTTGGCCGTCTCGCCGAGGCCGAACCAGGCGGTGAGCAGCGGCACCCAGGCGAAGATGGCGACCTGGCGCAGCGCCGACAGGGTCGGCCCGAGCACGCGTTCCGCCGGGCGCCACAGGCCGAGCAGCACGCCCAGCGCGAGACCCAGGCCGCCGCCCAGCAGCAGGCCGCCGAGGGCGCGGCGCAGGCTGAGCAACAGGCCCTCGACCAGGCTGCCGTCGGCCAGGCCCTGCCAGGTGGCCTGGGCGACCTGGGTCGGGCTGGCGAGGATGTTGGCGTCGACCCAGCCGGCGCTGCAGATCAGTTGCCACAGGGCGAGCAGCGCCAGCGGCAGCCACCCGGTCTGCAGGCGCTGCCAGCCGCGCCCGGCCGGCGCCCGGCGGAACTCGGCGGCCGGCGGGTGCGGCCAGTGCAGCAGGCGGCCGTCGAGCCACTGGATGCCGCGGTCCAGCACCACGCCGAACAGGCCGATGACGAGGATGCAGACGAACACGATGTCGAGCATGAACAGCTGGCGGCCCCAGACCATCAGGTAGCCGATGCCCTCGCTGGAGGCCAGCAGCTCCACCGCCAGCAGCGAGGCCCAGCCGGTGGCCAGGGCCAGGCGCAGGCCGGCCATGAACGAGGGCAGGGCGGCCGGGATGGTCAGCCGCCACAGGCGCAGCAGCGGCGGCAGGCGCAGCACCTCGGCCGCCTCGCGCAGGCGTGGCTGGGCGTCGCGCACACCGACCAGGGTGTGGATGGTGACGGGCACGACGATGGCCTTGACCAGCACCACCAGCTTGAGCGCCTCGCCGATGCCGAACAGCAGCATGAACAGCGGAATCCAGGCCAGGGTCGGAATCTGCGCCAGGGCGGCGAAGGTGGGGAAGACCAGCCGTTCGGCGCGGGCGCTGGAGCCGAGCAGGGCACCCAGGGCGATGCCCGCGGCGACGCCGCCGAGCAGGCCCCAGGCCAGGCGCTTGAGGCTGATCGCCAGGTGCTGCCACAGCTCGCCGCGGCTCAGCTCCAGCAGGGTCTGCCAGACCTGTTCGGGCGCCGGCAGCACCTGCCCGCTCATCCAGCCCCAGTGGCTGGCGGCCTGCCAGAGCAGCAGCAGGCCGACCGGCAGCAGCCAGGGCAGCAGGTGTTCGCCGGTGGGGCGGGAGCGACCGAGGGGCAGGGTGGCGGCCAGGCTCATCGCGGGGCGCCCCCGCGCTGGCCGATATAAGCGATTTTCAACAAAAGCATATAAAAGCTCATATCAATTCGATTGAGTGATAAGAGCGGTCATTTAAAGAAGGCGGGCAGGCCCCGGCCAATGCCTTTGGCTCATATTTTTTATGCCTGCCGGGCATTCGGCCGGGAAGCCGCAGCGGTGCTGGTTTAGGTCTTTAAGTGATAAAAAAATAATCTTTTAGTATTTAAATTCGCTAAGGCGGCCATGCCTAAGTGCCGGCCAAGGGAGCGCCGACCGCGCGCTCCGGGCCAGACATTCCAGGAGCCACCGCCATGAAAAGCCTCTTCACTACCTTCGCCGCGCTGTTCGCCGCGCCGGCGCTGATCGGCCTGCTGGCCTACCTGCCGCCCGTCCAAGCGGCGGACCGGGTCGAGGAAATCCGCATCGCGGTGCCCGATGTCAGCGCCGGCAGCCAGCCGAGTGGCGGCGGCGTGGTCGATGTGCTGCGCGCCCAGGAAATCTTCGAGCAGGAGTTCGCCGCCGACGGCATCAAGGTGCAGTGGAGCTTCTTCAAGGGCGCCGGCCCGGTGATCAACGAGGCGCTCGCCAACGGCCAGGTGGACTTCGCCTACCTGGGCGACCTGGCCGCCATCATCGGCAAGGCCAACGGCCTGGACACCCGCCTGCTCAGCGCCACCGCGCGCGACATCAAGCACTACCTGGGCGTGGTGCCCGGCTCGGGCATCCACACCCTGGCCGACCTCAAGGGCAAGCGCGTCGGCATCTTCCGTGGCACCGCCTCGCAGCTGTCGCTCGACGCCGCGCTGGCCAGCCAGGGGCTCTCAGAACGCGACCTGCAGGTGATCAACCTGGACTTCAACGCCGCCACCGCGGCGCTGGCGGCCAAGCAGATCGACGCCACCTGGGGCCTATCCAACCTGATCGCGCTCAAGGCCCGCGGGGTGGCCGAGCTGCCGCTGTCCACCGACGACCTCGGTGGCGTCGGCAGCATCCAGGGCGTGCTGGTGGCCGACGGCCGCTTCGTCGACCGCCATCCGGAAATCACCGCGCGCCTGGTCAAGGCCCAGCAGAAGGCCGTGACCTGGCTGCGCGACGAGCACAACAAGCAGGCCTACATCGACCTGGTGTCGGGCCTGGCCAACTACCCGACGCTGATCCTGCAGAACGACCTGCACAACGCCAGCTTCAGCAAGATCTTCGACCCGCAGCTGGACGCCGGCTTCCTCGGCCGCCTGCAGCAGAGCGTCGACCTGGCCGCCGAGCAGCGCCTGGTGCGCAAGGGCTTCGTGGTGGCCGACTGGGCCGAGCCGAAGTTCCTCGACGCCGCGCTGGGCGAGCGCAAGGCCGTGGCGGCCGCTCAGTAGCGCGCCTGCTGCATCTCGCGCAGGCGGCTGAGGGTGCGGCGGAAGGGGAATTCCAGGTAGCCGCGGGTGTACAGCGCGTCCAGCGGCACCGCCGCTTCCAGGTACAGCGGGCGGCGGTGGTCGTAGCACTCGTCGACCAGGGCGATGAAGCGGCGCACGCCGTCGTCGTGGGGCGCCAGGCGTGGCAGCTCGCGGTCGCCGGCGACCACCCGCTCGGCGGCGTCCTCGGTGCCCCGGGCGATGCGCCCCTCGCACGGCTCGCCGGACAGGCACGGCACGCCGCCGAGGAGGATCGCCGGGAAGCGCTCGCACAGCTGCATGAAGTCCAGGGTCGAGTACGGCCCCTCGCACAGGGTGGTGAAGTCCAGCCACACGGCGCCCGGCGCCTGGCGGATCACCGGCAGCCGGCGTGGCCCCAGTTCCAGCGACGCGTCCGATACCGGGCCGGCGCCGGCCAGGCGGGCGAAGGCTTCGGCCAGCGCGGCGGGGTCGTCGACCCAGTAGCGCTGCACCGCGGCGCCGGGGTGCAGGCGGTGGTCCTGGCCGCCGTCCACTTCCACCACGTCCAGCTTCTCCTGCAGGGCGGCGATGGCCGGCAGCAGGCGCTCGCGGTTGAAGCCACCGGCGTACAGCTGCTCCGGCGGCTGGTTGGAGGTGGCGACCAGCACCAGCCCTTCGTCGAGCAGCGCGCGCAGCAATCCGCCGATCAGCATGGCGTCGCCGATGTCGCTGACGAACAGCTCGTCGAAGCACAGCACCCGCACCTCGCCGGCCAGCTCGCGGGCCAGGGCGCGCAACGGGTCGGCGGTGCCGCTGAGCTGGAACTGGCGCTGGTGGACCCAGCGCATGAACTGATGGAAGTGCTGGCGCCGCGACGGCACCGTCAGGCTCTCGTGGAAGCGGTCGAGCAGCCAGGTCTTGCCCCGGCCCACCGGTCCCCAGAGGTATACGCCGCGGCACGGACGCCCGTCCCGCAGTGCCTCGCGGCAGCTCTCCAGGCATTCGGCGGCGCGTTGCTGGGCGGCGTCCGGGTACAGCTCGCCGCGCGCCAGGGCCTGGCGGTAGGCGTCGAGGGGGGAGGGCGGTGTCGGCATGGGGCGCCACTGTAGCGGGATGCGGCGGCCTTGCCCATGGCTCGGGAGCGTCTGGGATACGGGGGCATGTGTGGGAGCGGACTTATCCGCGAGCTTTTACCGGGGCAGAAAAGCTCGGGGCCAAGGCCCCTCCCACAAGAGCGGCGGGCTTGCCCGGGCCTAGCTCCTGCGACTGGGATGCGGGGGGATGTGTGGGAGCGGACTTGTCCGCGAGCTTTTGCCAGGTACAGAAAAGCTCGGGGCCAAGGCCCCTCCCACAAGAGCAGCGGGAGTGCCCGGATCTAGCTCCTACGACTGGGATGCGGGGGGATGTGTGGGAGCGGACTTGTCCGCGAGCTTTTGCCGGGAGCAGAAAAGCTCGGGGCCAAGGCCCCTCCCACAAGAGCGTCGGGCTTGCCCGGGCCTAGCTCCTGCGACTGGGATACGGGGGATGTGTGGGAGCGGACTTGTTCGCGAGCTTTTACCGGGATCAGAAAGCTCGGAGCCAAGGCCCCTCCCACAAGAGCGGTGGGCTTGCCCGGGCCTAGCTCCTGCGACTGGGATGCGGGGGATGTGTGGGAGCGGACTTGTCCGCGAGCTTTTGCCTGGGGCAGAAAAGCTCGGGGCCAAGGCCCCTCCCACAAGAGCGGTGGGAGTGCCCTGTGTCCTGCACGGCCATCCACCCCGGCGCGCCGGGGTGGACGTCGCGCCGGCTTAGAAGCTCAGGCGCATGCCCACGGTGAGGTTGCGGCCCGGCAGCAGCACGTCGTCCTTGATGAAGGAGCTGTGGTTGCGGGCGCGCTCGTCGAGCAGGTTGTTGCCCTTGAGGAACAACTGGTACCTGGTCTCGTTCAGCGCGCCGCGGTAGCTCAGGCCGGCGCCGAGCATGTTGTAGCCCGAGGTCTCGGTTTCGTAGTCGGCGAGGTCGTCCTGGCGCTGCACCCGGTAGAACTCCAGCTCGCCGCTGACGGCCGGGGTGAACGCCTGGTTGACGCGCACGCCGAGGCGGTCCGCCGGGATGCGTGGCAGGTCGCCGTCGCCCTTGAGCTTGCCGCGTACGTGGTCGCCGAACAGGGTGATGTCGGTGGCGTCGGTGAGCGCGTAGGTGACCGAGCCCTCGGCGCCGGTCAGCACCGCATCCTGCTGGCGGTACTCGATCTCGCGGTAGCCGCCGCCCACGTCGTGGCCGGTGTCCGCCGCATAGATGAAGTCGCTGACCTGGTTGCGGAACAGGCTGAAGCTGAAGGTGGTGCGCCCGGCGAACTTGCGCAGGGTCAGCTCGGCGTTGTGCGAGGTCTCCTCGTCGAGGTCGACGTTGCCCAGCTCGACGGTGCGGGTGGCCGCGTGCGGGCCGTTGGCGTACAGCTCCTCGGCGGTGGGCAGGCGCTGCGAGCGCGACAGGGAGAAGCCCAGCGAGTATTCCGGGGCGAAGGTCCAGACCGCGCCGGCGGACACCGAGGTGCCGCTGTGGTTGGTGTCGGGCTCGCCCTCGGCGTCGATGTCCTGCCATTCGTGGCGCAGGCCCAGTTCGTAGCGCCAGTCGCCGACGCTGTATTCCTCGAGCAGGAACAGCGCGTGGTTGCGGGTCAGGGTCGGCGGCACGTAGGCCTCCTCGCCCAGGGCCTGGAAGTCGCGGCGCTGGGTCTGCCCGCCGAGCACGCCGCGCCAGCCGAACAGCGGTTCGTGGGTCAGTTCGAGGCGCGCGTCGGTGGCGTCGTTGCTGAAGCGCGTGGCCGCCTCGCCGCCCTCGATCTCGTCGTGGCTGTAGTTGCTGTGGCCGACCCGCAGCCGGGCCAGCTCGAAGCCCGGCAGCGGGTCGTTCAGTTCGCCGCGCAGGTCCCAGCGCTTCTGCTTCATCTTGATGTAGGGCACGCCGGCGTGGTCGTGATCATGGCCGTGGTCATGCTCATCTTCGTGATCGTGATCGTGATCGTGATCGTGATCGTCGTGGTCGTGTTCATCCTCGTCGTGGCCGTGTCCGCCGTGGCCGTCCTCCTCACCGACGCAGTGCCAGTCGCGGGCGGCGTGGGTGTGGCAGTCGGCATGCTCGTGGGCGAGCAGCCCGTAGCTCAGGTTCTGCTCGCCGTAGGCCAGGCCCAGGTAGCCGCGCTCGCCGATGAAGCTGGCGCCCAGGCTGTAGCTGTCGGTGTCGTTGAAGGAGCCGGCCTGCTTGCCCGGCGAGCCGGGAATCTCGTATTCGTTGTCCTGGCGCTTGGTGCCCTCGGCGCGCACCGCGAAGTTGCCCGTGCCCGCGGTGATGCCGAACACTCCCGCGCCCTGGTTGGCGACGGTGTTGGCGCGCAGCTCCAGTTCGCCCTCGTAGCCCTTCTCCGGCACCCGGGTGGGAATCCGCTTGTCCAGCACGTTGACCACCCCGCCGATGGCGCCGCCACCGTAGAGCAGGGTGGCCGGGCCCTTGAGCACTTCGATGCGCTCGGCCAGCAGCGGCTCGCTGGTCACCGCGTGGTCGGGGCTGATGGTCGAGGCGTCGAGCACATCCACACCGTCGCTCAGCACCTTCACCCGCGCGCCGTCCAGGCCGCGGATCACCGGCCGGCTGGCGCCCGCGCCGAAGCTGCTGGAATGCACGCCCGGCAGGCCGTTGAGGGTCTCGCCCAGGGTGGACTCGCGGCGCTGCACCAGTTCCTCGCCCTCCAGCACCTCGGCGGGGCTGGCCATCTCGGCGAGGGTGCTGTTCAGGGCGCTGGCGCTGATCACCGAGGAGCCGAGCTGCAGCGGTTCCCGGGTTTCGGCGGCCAGCAGGGGAGCGTTGGGCGCCAGCGCGAGGGCGATGGCCCAGGCCAGGGGGTGACGACGGTTCATGTTGACCTCATGTCTAGGGTTTCAGGGGCAGATGGAGCGGCGAGCGGAGCTCGCCGATCTTTTTTTAATGACGTTATAGTGTTGCGTTATTGGCGCGGACCTATGAGGCCCGCATCACCGCGGATCAGCTCTTGCCGGCGGACGACACGAACCCGGCGAAGCGCTTCTGGAAGCCCGCGACCCGGCCTTCGCTCTTGGTCTGGCGCTGCTGGCCGGTGTAGACCGGGTGGGAGGCGCTGGACACGTCCAGGGCGACGTAGGGGTAGGTGTTGCCGTCCTCGTGGACGTGGGTCCGGTCGGTCTCCACGGTGGAGCCGATCAGGAAGAACACGTTGGCGGAGGTGTCGTGGAACAGGACGGGGCGGTAGGTGGGGTGGATGCCGGATTTCATGGGGTAGTCTCCATAATGTTATATAATAACAATACACTTGGATGAGAAATTCTTTCAATAGGTTCTTGGCATTCCGTGGGGCTTGGGCTGGGTGACGGTGGTTACAGGCGCAGGCTGTTTGCCGGGAGTGCTTGCCCTTCGGGGCCGCTGCGCCAGAGTCGCGCCGAGGGCAGTGGAGGGCGCGTGGGCTGGTCGTTCTTGGGGCGCGGACTCTGTCCGCGAACCAGAACGCAAAGGGCTTCGCGGGCAAGCCCGCTCCCTCGGAAGCGGAAGCGAGCCGCCGGACGGGTGTGCGACAAATCGCCAGCCCGGCTTTCGGCATCCCGGGGCCGGTGCTAGATTTCCGCTCCATGAAGCTCATTTCCCGCCACCGCGCGCTGACCACCTGGACGCTGTACTGCAGCCTCCTGTTGGGCCTGTTCGCCTGCGGCCTGCACCACGGCCAGGCTTCCGGCCTCGCCCTCAGCGGGCTCGGCGGCGGGTTCTGCTCGCTGGTCGGTGACAACGGCCCGAGCATCGACCTGGGCGACGCCTCCCACGGCGGCTCCGCCGTCCAGGCGATGGATTGCCCGCTGTGTTCCTCGTTCGGCGCCTCGGTGGCGGTCAATACCGCCGGCTGGGGCATCGACCTGCTGCCCGCCGCCGGCGGGCCCGCGCCCATCGCCACCCTGTGGGCGCAACCGCCGCCGCGCTTCCTGCGCCACAGCCTCAACCCCCGCGCCTCGCCCGCCGCCTTCCACGCATGACGCCCGGGGTCCGCCCACGCGGACCCGCACAGTTTCTTCTGCCTGGAAGCCAGATATGTCGCTGAAGTACACCTCGCTGGTGCTCCTGATGAGCACCAGCGCCATCGCATGGGCGGACCACGCCCCGTTGAAACTCGACGCCCTGACCATCGAGGGCGAGCAGGACAGACCCTCCGGCCTGACCCTCGACCAGCCGATCCGCACCGGCTCGCGACTGGGCCTCACGGCGCGGGAAACGCCGGCCTCGGTCAGCGTCTCCGACCGCGCCGTGATCGAGGAACGCGGCGCCAAGGACACCCAGGACGTGATCAACGCCATGACCGGCGTGAACGCCTCGGCCAACCCCGGCTACGGCGGCTTCGTCTCCTACCGCGGCTTCACCCAGAACCAGATCACCCAGCTGTTCAACGGCATCAACCTCGGCTACAGCAGCGCCACACGGCCGGTGGACGCCTGGATGATCGACCGCGTCGAGTTGATCGGCGGGCCGTCCACCTTCCTCTACGGTGCGGGCGCCGTGGGCGGCTCGATCAACTACATCTCGCGCCTGGCCAGCCGCGACGAGAGCCTGTTCGAGGGCCGCCTGCGCTACGGCAGCTTCGACGACTCCGAGGTCTCGCTGGGCTTCAACCGCGCCCTGGGCGGCGCCGATGCCCGGCACTTCCTGCGCCTGGACGTGAGCCGAGGCGACGGTAACGGCTACATCGACCGCAACCGGCGCGAGACCAACAGCTTCGCCGTCTCCCTGCTCAGCGACTTCACCCCGGACCTGAGCCACACCCTGGCACTGGAATACCTGGAGGACCAGGAAGACAGCCCCTACTGGGGCTCGCCGGTCCTGCGCGGCAGAGACACCCTGAAGATCGACCGCAGCCGCCGCTTCGAGAACTACAACGTCGGCGACGGCCGCTACGAGCAGCGCGTGCGCTGGCTGCGCTCGATCACCGACTACCACCTGGGCGAGGCCAGCAGCCTGCAGAACACCCTCTACCACTACGCCGCCCAGCGCGACTACCGCAACCTGGAGACATACGCCTACAACGCGGCCGGCGACGTGGTACGCTCCGGCGCCTACCTGCAGCGGCACGACCAGAACGTGCTCGGCAACCGCCTCGAACTGCGCCACGACGCCGCCCTGTTCGGCCTCGCCAGCCAGTGGTCGTTGGGCCTGGACTACTCGCGCATGCGCCAGACCCTGCACCCTACCGGCAGCGCCTGGAGCGACACGGTCGACCCCGACCGCTTCGACCCCGGCAGCTTCGATGACATCCCCGGGGTCAACGCCGGCCTGCGCAAGCAGCGCCGCCACGAGATCACCACCGCCGCCGTGTTCCTGGAAAACCGACTGATGCTGAGCGAGCGCCTGGCGCTGCTCACCGGTCTGCGCTACGACCACCTGGACATGGAGGTGACCAACTACGGCCCGGTGTCGCCCATCAGCCCGGCCTACTTCGAGCGCACCTGGGAGCCGCTCAGCGGGCGTGTCGGCCTGCTCTACGACCTCACGCCCACGGCCAACCTCTACCTGCAATACAGCACCTCCGCCGACCTGCCGGCTGGCGCCCTGGCCTCGGCCACCTACTCCAACGTCGGCCTGTTCGACCTCTCCGAGGGCGAGCAGTGGGAGGCCGGGAGCAAGTTCGATTTCCTCGACGGGCGCGGCTCGGCCACCGTGGCGCTGTACCAGATCGTGCGCCGCGACTTCGCCGTGCGCGATTCGAGCAACCCCAACCTCACCGTCCAGGCTGGCCAGCAGACCTCGCGTGGCATCGAACTGGCCGGCAAGCTGCAGATCACTCCCAAGCTGCTGGCCGAGGCCAACTACGCCTACGTCGAGGCCGAGTACGACCGCTTCAACGAGGCGGTCGGCGGCGTCTCCGTGTCGCGCAAGGGCAACACTCCGGTCAACGTGCCGGACAACGTCGCCAACCTCTGGCTGACCTACGACATCGCGCCGTCCTGGGCCGCCGGGGTGGATGTGCGTTACGTCGATGCGGTGTTCGCCGACAACGCTAACACCCTGGAGGCGCCGTCCTACACCCTGTTCGGCGCGTTCGCCCGCTACCGGGTCGACGAGCACACCGCCATCACCGCCCGCGTGCGCAACCTCACCGACGAGATTTACGCCAAGCAGGCCTACGGCAGCCAGTACTACATGGGGGCGCCGCGCAGCTTCGAGGTGGCGGTCGATACCCGGTTCTAGGAGGCGGCGATGAAGCGCTACCTGTACCTCTGGCACCGCTGGTTGGGCATCGTCCTGTGCCTGTTCATGGCGCTGTGGTTCGTGTCCGGCGTGGTCATGCTGTACGTCGGCTACCCCAAGCTGACCCCGGCGGAACACCTGGCCCACCTGCCCGAACTGCCGGCGCAGGATTGCTGCGTCGACCCGGCCCGGGCCCTGGCGGCCAGCGGCCGCGGCGACGCCCCGCAGGCGCTGCGCCTGAGCAGCGTGGCGGGCGGCCCGCGCTACCTGCTCGACTACGCCGACGGCACCCGCCTGGCGGTGGATGGCCGTAGCGGCCGGCGGATCGAGCAGGTCGACGCGGCCGCCGCGCTGGCCAGCGCGCGGCAGTTCGCCGGCGCCGCGCCGGTGCGCTACCTCGACCGCATCCAGGAAGACGCCTGGACCCGCTCGCGGGCCCTCGACCGCGACCGGCCGCTGCACCGGGTGCAGGTGGACGACGCGGTCGGCAGCCTGCTCTACGTCTCCGGCCGCACCGGCGCCGTGGTGCGCGACGCCAGCCGCACCGAACGGGCCTGGAACTGGCTGGGCGCCTGGCTGCACTGGCTGTACCCGCTGCGCGACAGCGCCTGGTGGACGCCCATCGTCATCTACCTGTCGCTGGCCGCCACTCTCATGGCCGTGCTCGGCCAGGCTGTCGGCCTGCTGCGCTGGCGCTTCGGCAAGCCCTACCGCAGCGGCTCGCGCTCGCCCTACACGGGCGGTTTCGCCCGCTGGCACCATATCGGCGGCCTGCTGTTCGGCCTGGTGCTGATCGCCTGGATCTTCAGCGGCCTGATGTCGATGAATCCCTGGCGCCTGTTCGCCAGCGCATCGACGCTACCGGCCGCCGCCTATCGCGGCGCCGAGCTGGGCGTCGGCAGCGATCCGCAGCCGGTGGCCGAGACCCTGGCGCGTTTCCGCCAGGCCGGGCTGGCCGTGCGCGAGTTGCACTGGCAGGTGGTCGGTGGCCGGGTCTACCGGGTGGCCTACGACGGCGCGGGCGACAGCCGCATCCTGCCGGTCGCCGAGGGCGCTGTCGTGCTGCGGCGGCTGCCCGCCGCCACCCTGGAAAGCGCCGCCCGCGTCATGCGGCCCTCCGGCGCCGTGCGCTTTGAATGGCTGGAGGACTACGACGCCTACTACTACCGGCGCGCCGAGCAGAGCATGTACGGCCACCAGAGCCGGCGCCTGCCCGTGCTGCGTGTGCGCTTCGACGACCCGGCCGCCACCTGGCTGCACCTCGACCCGTACAGCGGCGCGCTGCTGGAACAGCTAGACGCCCGCCAGCGCACCTCGCGCTGGCTGTTCAACCTGCTGCACAGCTGGGACTGGCAACCGCTGCTGGAGCGCCCGCGGCTGCGCGAGGCACTGATGATCGCCTTCAGCCTCGGCGGCCTGGCCATCAGCGTCACCGGCATCGTCCTCGGCTGGCGCCGCCTGCGCGGCCGCCGCCGGCGTATCCTGCGAACACTCATCCCCCAAGGAGACACCCCATGAAGCTGACCGGATTCCTCCTCCTCGCCACCCTGGCGGGCCTGCCCGCCCTGGTCGCCGCCCACGGGCACGACGATGGCGGCGCGCTGCACATCGACGCGCCCTGGTCGCGGGAAATGCCGCCCACGGCGCCCACCGCCGCGGTGTACTTCACCGTGCGCAACGAGGGCGGCGCCGACCGCCTGCTGGGCGCCGCGACCCCGGCCGCCGGCAAGGCGGAACTGCACGAGCACCTGCACCAGAACGGCATGATGAAGATGCAGCAGGTCACCGCCGTGGACATCCCCGAGAACGGCTCGGTGGCTTTCGCCCCCATGGGCTACCACGTGATGCTGTTCGACCTGCCGAAGCAGCACGCCGACGGCGACCGCTTCCCGCTGACCCTGCGCTTCGAGCACGCCGGCGAGGTACAGGTCGAGGTGCCGGTGCTGCGCGATCCGCCGGCGAGCCAGGGCCAGGGGATGCAGCACCACGGGCATTGAACCGGGAGCCCGGAGGGGCGTGAGAACGGGGTGGGTTGCACTCGCCCCGGCGCGTCAGGCCGCGTGATCGAGCCTGGCGATGGCCGGCAGCGGACGCTGGCGGGCCTGCCACAGATCGTAGTCGGCCTGGATGCCGAGCCAGAGGCGGGCGCTGCTGATGCCCGCCATTTCCAGGCGCAGGGCCAGGTCGGGCGAGATCGCGGTATGGCCGTGGAGCACCCGCGACAGGGCCTCGCGGGAATAGCCCAGGTGCCTGGCGAACGCGGTGACGCTCAGGCCCAGGGCGGGCAGTACATCTTCGCGCAGGGTCTCGCCGGGATGAGGAGGATTGTAGAGAGGCATGTCGGTTCTCCTGCTCAGTGGTAATCCAGATAGTCGACCAGCTCCACGTCCGAGCCGATGAAGCGGAAGATCAGCCGCCAGTTGCCGGATACCGTGATGGACCAGAAGCCGGCCAGGTCGCCCCGCAGCGGGTGGAGGCGCCAGCCCGGCACATTCAGGTCGCCGGGTACGGTGGCACGGTCGAGTATCTGTAACTGGCGTTTCAGGCGGGCGCCATGGGCGGCCTGGATGCCCCGGGTGTTGCCGGTCTCGTGGAAGAGGTGCAACCCCTTGTGCCTGAAACTGACGATCATCGTCTTGCCGCTCCCGATCCTTGGAAGGTCGAGGGATTGTGACTCTGCGGGTCACAGTTCGCAAGCGATCCGAGGTCTAGCGCAGCAACGCCGCCAGGCCATCGGGATACAGCGGCAGCTCGGCGGAGAACGAGTCGAGGGTGCGCCACCGGGCCTGGAAGGGTTCGCCGTTGCTTTCCTCGCCGGGCAGGAACGGCCGGTCGTACAGCGAGGCATCGGCGAACTCGCCGTCGTAGATCACCACCAGTTCGTGGCCGGGCTCGCCGTTGTAGATGAACAGGTTCTCCAGGGTGCCGAGCTTGCGCAGGTTGACGACTTCGGCGCCCAGCTCCTCGCGGATTTCCCGCACCAGGGCCTCGGCCGAGGTCTCGCCGAACTCGATGCTGCCGCCCAGCGGGCGGCAGTAGTCCTGACGCTTGATGGCGTCGTAGGCCTGGTTGACCAGGATGCGGTTGCCCTGGCGGAACAGGCAGAGCACCTTGGCGCGTATCTGGCGGGGCATGGGAATGGTCCTTGAATGGTGATGTCAGCGCCGGAGCAGGTCGGGCAGGGCGGCGATCAGGTTGCCGAGGTCCAGCGCGTCCTTGTCTTCCAGCGCCTGGCGGTTGGCCTTGTAGAGGAAGGTGATCAGCGGGTTGAGCAGGGCGATGCCGTCCACGCCGGTGATGGCGTGGCTGCGCTGCGGCCAGCGGATGCGCGGATCGCGGCGATAGTAGACCTCGTCGCCCTCGTCGTCGAACACCAGGATCTGCAGGACCCAGTGTTCCCGCGCGGGATCGCTGATCCAGATGTCGTGCACTCGCGCCGGCACCTCGCCACCGTCCCAGGCGCGGTGCTGGCCCGGCGGGTCGCAGAGGAACACCCGTTCGCGGCCGATGGCGTTCAGGCAGGCCGTCAGCCGGGAGCGGAACACGCCGATGTCGATGTCGCCGTGGGCGCGGGTCCGGCGGCCGAGGAGGGCGTCCACGGAGTGGCCGCCGCAGAGCACCCAGTCGCGGAAGTCTGCCAGGTGGGTCTGCAGCTGCGGGATGCTCGGGGATTGCCAGCGGGTGGGGATGTGCATGGGTGTCTCGTCCTCCGGGAGCGCGCGGCCGGGCGGCCGCGCATCACCCTAGCGGAGGTTTCACAGGCCGAACAGGCGCTCGGCGTTGCCGTGGAAGAACTTCTCCAGCACCTCGTCCTTCAGCCCCAGGCGCTGGGCGTCCTCGATGCTCTGGCGGATCGGGCGGAAGGTGTAGGACGAGCCGAACAGCAGCTGGTCGGCGAGGAAGCCGTTGGCCGCCTGCACGTAGCCTTCGCTGCCGGGCAGGAACAGGTACATGTCCGGCACCAGGGAGATGTTCTCGTAGCGGAAGGCCACGCCGATGGCCTGCTGCACGTTGGGCCAGTAGCCGTGGTAGGCGACGATGCGCAGCTCCGGGAAGGCGCGGGCCACGGCCGCCAGGCGGCCGGGGTCGTTGTAGGCCGGGTCCGGGGTGGTCGGCCCGCTCATCAGGAACAGCGGGATGCCGCGTTGCTGCAGATGCTCGTAGATCGGCCAGTACAGCGGATCATCCGGGTGCCGCGCCGGCTCGGCGAAGCCCGGCTCCAGGTCGATGCCGGCCAGGCCGAGCACGTCGATGGCGCGGTCGATCTCCGCCAGCGCGCCTTCCACGCCCTGCAGCGCCGGCTCCACTGAGCCGACGCCGAGCAGTTCGGTGTGGCCGTGGACGATGCCATGGATGCGATCGTTGGACAGGTGCTGGCCCGGCGTGTGGCGGCCGACCACCACCACCTTGTGCAGGCCGGCCTCGCGCACTTCGGCGAGGAAGCCCTCCTGGGTCAGCGAGCGCTCGAAGTGGTCGTCCGCGCCCCGGGTGCCCACGCGCCGGTTGAGCCAGCGCGCGGTGGCGTGCTCGGGCGAACCCGGCACGCCGCCGAAGAAGGGATGCAGGAAGGCCGGCCGGCAGCGCAGGTCGATGACCTTCATGCCACCTTCTCCTTGCCGGCGCGCACGTCGAAGGCACCTCCGGTGAAGGCGCCGTCCACGGTGACCTTGCCCTTGCCGGGCAGCAGCGGGAACACCAGTTCGGCGAAGCGGTAGGCCTCTTCCAGATGCGGGTAGCCGGACAGCACGAAGCTGTCGACGCCCAGTTCGGCGTATTCCAGCAGGCGCGCGGCCACGGTCTCGGGGGCGCCGACCAGCGCGGTGCCGGCGCCGCCGCGCACCAGGCCGACGCCGGCCCACAGGTTGGGTGCCACTTCCAGCTTGTTGCGGTCGCCGCCGTGCAGCGCGGCCATGCGCCGCTGGCCCTCGGAGTCCATTTTGGCGTAGTTGGCCTGGGCGGCGGCGATGGTGGCGTCGTCGAGGTGGCTGATCAGTTCGTCGGCGGCGGCCCAGGCGGCCTCGTTGGTCTCGCGCACGATCACGTGCAGGCGCACGCCGAAGCGCACGGTGCGGCCGTGCTTGGCGGCGCGCTCGCGCACGTCGGCGATCTTCTCGGCCACCGCGGCCGGCGGCTCACCCCAGGTCAGGTAGGCGTCCACGTGTTTGGCCGCCAGTTCGTGGGCGGCGGGGGAGGAGCCGCCGAAGTACAGCGGCGGATAGGGCTGCTGCACGGGCGGGAAGAAGTTCTGCGCGCCCTCGACCCGGAGGTGCTTGCCGGCGAAGTCGACGGTCTCGCCTTCGAGCAGGCGGCGCCAGATGGTGAGGAATTCGTCGGAGGCTTCGTAGCGCTCGTCGTGCTGGAGGAACACGCCGTCGGCGGCCAGTTCGGTGGCGTCGCCGCCGGGCACCACGTTGAGCAGCAGGCGTCCGCCGCTGGCCTGGTCCAGGCTGGCCGCCTGGCGCGCCGAGGCGGTGGGGTTGCCCAGCGAGGTGCGCAGGGCCACCAGCAGCTTGATGCGCTGGGTCACCGGCACCAGGCTGGCGGCGGTCACCCAGGGGTCGAGGCAGCTCGCTCCGGTGGGGATCAGCAGGCCGTCGTAGCCAAGCTGGTCGGCGGCCACGGCGATCTGCCGCATGTAGGCGTTGGTGGCCGGCCGGCCGCTGGCCGAGTGGCCCAGGTAGCGGGTGTCGCCGGAAGTAGGCAGGAACCAGAAGATATCCAGACTCATGATGTTGTCCTCGTTGCCATCGTCGATAGGGTGGGGGTGCACGCGTGGCATTGGTTTTTTCCTGGCCGTGTTTCCGTCATGTATCGCTTGCCTGCCTGTAGGAGCGAGCTCTGCTCGCGAAGCTTTTCATGTGGCCCTTCGCGAGCAGAGCTCGCTCCTACGGAAGGTGACGGGGCACGGCCTTTTCTGGGTGCTCAGATCGAAAGGTTGATGACCCGGCTGGCGGAGGGGCTCTCCACCGGCCGGCGCTTGTTGACCACCAGTTCGCCGATGCGGATCAGGTGGCTGCGGGTGATGTTGCGCGACAGCCCCAGCAGGTTGGCGGTGTGCACCTGGTTGTGGTGGCAGAAGCGGTAGGCGGCGCGCAGCAGGGCGTCCTCGACCTTCTCGTGCAGCGCTCCGCCCTGTTCCTCGAACAGCCGGTGGAAGGCCCGCAGCAGCTGCTCGTCGGCGCTCTCCGCGCGCGGCCGGTTGTCTTCCTCGCGCTCGATGCGCAGGTTGGACAGGTGCAGGTCCTCGGCGCGGATCAACTGGTCGCGGCAGATCAGCAGGGTGTGGTGGATAACGTTTTCCAGCTCGCGGATGTTGCCCGGCCAGTCATAGCCGGCCAGGCGCTGGCGGGCGTCCTCGCCCAGGCTGACTTCGGCGTAGCCCAGGCGCCGGCTGTACTCGGCGATGAAGTGGCGGGCCAGCGGCAGGATGTCGCCGGGCCGCTCGCGCAGCGGGTGCAGTTGCAGGCTGACCACGTTGAGGCGGTAGTACAGGTCCTCGCGGAAGTGGCCGGCGTTGATCGCCTTTTCCAGGTGCACGTTGGTCGCCGCCAGCACCCGCACGTTGATCTGGATGCTCTTGCGCGAGCCCAGGCGCACCACCTCGCGCTCCTGCAGCACGCGCAGCAGCTTGACCTGGATCGGCATCGGCAGGTCGCCGATCTCGTCGAGGAACAGGGTGCCGCCGTTGGCTTCCTCGAACCAGCCGGCCTTGGCCGCCAGGGCGCCGGTGAAGGCGCCCTTCTCGTGGCCGAACAGTTCGGCCTCCACCAGCGACTCGGAGAAGGCGCCGCAGTTGACCGCCACGAACGGGCCGTTGCGCCGGCCGCTGAGGTTGTGGATGTGGCGCGCGACCAGCTCCTTGCCCGTACCGGTTTCGCCGATGATCAGGACGCTGGCCTCGCTGGGGGCGACCTGTTGCAGATGGGCGAGCAGCGCCTGCGATCTGGGGTCTTCGAAGACCTGTGCGGTCGCCCTGATCGAGGTGGCCAGTGTCGGTGACGGAGGGAGGGTCAGCAGTTGCATGGGCGTGCCTTACGAGTAGAAGGACGGGGTAGGGCGCGTGCCGTTCAGTGCCCAGTCGCCCAGCTCGTGGATGCGGTAGTCCACGGGGTCGTGCAGGGTCTGGGTGCGCAGGTTGCGCCAGAAGCGGTCCAGGCGCAGCGAGGCGTGGGTGGCGCGCGCGCCGGTGACTTCGAACAGCCGGTTGCACAGGTCGAGCCCGTGGCGGGTGGCGGCCACCTTGGCGGTGCCGATGGCCAGCGCCAGCTGGGCGCGCTCCTCGGTGCTCAGCGCGTGCTCCTTGCTCCAGGCCTCGTCGAGCTGGGCGGCGGCGCGCTCGATCAGCAGGCGCACGCTCTCCAGGCCGACCCAGAACTCGCCGTAGTGGCGCAGGATGTACGGGTCCTCGCTGCTGTGGCGGGCGCTGGAGCGGAACCAGGGGCGGCTCTCCTTGAGGCTGTACTGGCGCGCCTCCTCGAAGGCGCCTTCGGCGATGCCGAGGAACAGGTTGGCGAAGTGCAGCTGGGCGATCAGCGGGCGCAGGCAGGCGAACGGCGTGCTCAGCGGGCCGGGGTCGAGCAGCAGCTCGCCGTGCTCGACCCGCACCCGCTCGAAGGTGGCGCTGCCGCTGTCGGTCTGGCGCTGGCCGATGTTGTCCCAGTCGTCGTGCAGGCTGATGCCGGTGCGGCCGCTGGGGATGGCGGCGATCAGCAGCTTGCCACCGGCGCCCTCGTCCACGGCAGAGGCGATCAGCATCTCCGAGTCGCTGGCGCCGGAGCAGAAGCTCTTCTTGCCGGAGAACTCGTACCAGCCGTCGAACTTCTTCACCACGGTGCGGGTGTCCAGCGGGTTGAGGGCGTTGCCCCAGAACCAGTTCTTGCGCGCGGTCTGCTCGAACCAGGGTTGCCACTGCTCGGGGCGGGCGAACAGGCGCACGGTGGCCAGCATCAGGTGCTGGAAGCCGAAGACGTGGGCGATGGAGCTGTCGACCCGGGCGAACTCGCGGTTCACCTCGAAGATTTCGCTCCAGCTGGCGCCGATGCCGCCGAACTGGGTGGGGATCGCCAGCGCCAGCAGGCCGCTGGCGCGCAGCGCGTCGCGCTCGGCCTTCGGCGTGCCGCCACGGGCGTCGCGCTCCACCGCGGTCTCGGCGAACTGGGCGGCGAGGCGGCGCGCGGTCTGCAGCGGTTTGAGGAGGGTGGGTTGCTGATTCAGGCTCATGGTCGTCTTCCCGCTCGGCTCGTCAGGCGATCTTGCGCAGCGCGGCGGCGCGCGGCTCGGTCGCGCCGCGCAGCACCTGGGCGGCCCGTTCGGCGGCCAGCTCGACGCGCGCCTGCAGCGCCGCGCTGGCGATGCGGTAGTCGTGGAAGTCGGCCTCGGCGGCATATACGCCGATGGGCAGGGTCAGCGCCTGGAAGAAGCTGAACAGCGGGCGCAGCTGGTGATCGATGACCAGTGCATGGCGCTCGCTGCCGCCGGTGGCGGCCAGCAGCACCGGAGTGTCGATCAGCGCGTGCTGGTCGATCAGGTCGAACAGGTGCTTGAACTGGCCCGGGTAGGAGCCGCGGTAGACCGGCGCGGCGACGATCAGCAGGTCGGCGCGCTCGATGGCGGCGAGCTGCGCTTCCACGTCGGCGGGCAGTTCGCCGCGCGACAGGGCGCCTCCGACCGGCCGGGCGATGTCGCCCAGCTCGATCAGTCGGCTGTCGAAGTCCAGGTGCCGGCCGAGGGCCTCGACCAGGGCCACGGTCAGGACCTGGGTGCGCGACGGGCGATAGGCTCCACCCGAGACAGCGACGACGTTGAAGGAGGTGCTCATGGTTGGTGTTCCTTTGGCAGGGGGCGGGGCCTGTTCCAGAGCAAGTCCCGTTCCATGCCGTTAAATCCTTGCCAATCAAAGGGTTGGCGTTTTTTCGCGCCGGGCGCGGCTGTTGTCTGGCGGGCGAACTGTTGATTCGCTGTTGCCCGGCGGACAGTTGCCCGGCTGTTGCTCCGGCAACACTCGTCAGGCCGCCGCCGTCTGGCTCTGCTGGCCGTCCAGCTCGATCAGCAGCTCGATCATCGCCTTGGCCGCCGGCGACAGGCGGAAGCCGGTGCGGGTGACGATGCCGCAGCGCGCCTGCAGGCTGTCCAGGTTGGTCGGCAGGTTGCGCAGGTGCAGTTGCACCAGCTCGCCGCTGCGCAGGTGCTGCCCCAGCGACTCGAAGGTGGCGATGCCGATGGCGTCGCTGCGCCGCACCAGTTCCTCCAGCAGGGGGAAGTGCTCGCATTCCAGCTGCGGCTCGAAGCTGGCCTTGCCGCTGAGGTTGGCCAGCGCCTTGCGCGCGCCCATGGGGATGCGCGTGGCGGCCAGCGGGTAGTCGAACAGGTCGTTGGTCGACAGGCTCTCCTTGATCAGCAGCGGGTGCCCGGGGCGGCAGAAGAACAGGCCGGGGCGCGGCCGCAGCGCCTGGGTCTGCACGCTGGGGTCGGACTCGAAATGGCGGATGTCGGCGATGAAGAACTCGATCTCGTCGCGCCCCAGGCTGCGGCTCAGGCTCTCCCAGTTGTTCACCTCGAAGCGCGCGCGGATGCGCGGGTAGCGCTGCATGAACTGCAGCAGGGCGTCCGGCACCAGGCGCGCGGCCAGCGCCGGGCCGCAGCCGAAGCGCAGCTCGCCGGCGTCGAGCTTGGTCATCTGGTTGATCTCGTGGGTCAGGTTGCTGGCGCCGCGCACCAGCGCCAGGGCGTGCTGCAGCACCACCTGGCCCTCGGGCGTCGGCCGCAGGTCCTTGCTGGCGCGGTCCACCAGCACGCAGCCCAGCTCGTGCTCCAGGCCCTGGATGCTGCGGCTGAAGGCTGGCTGGGTGATGCCCATGGCATCGGCCGCGCGGACGAAGCTGCGGTGTTCGTGCAGGGCGAGGAAATAGCGGAGCTGGCGCAGATCCATGATGCGTTACCGGCATTGAAAATATAGGACGAAGGCATTTGTGCCTTCCGTGGTGCAGGTTTTAAATGCAGGCTCTTATTCCGTCAATCTAAGTAAATTAATAAAACTAGATCAAAAAAGAATATGAATATGGCCGAGCAATCCGAGGGCACCGTCATGCGGGCATCCGTTTCCCCGTGGTCCGCGCCGCGCTGTCGCTGATCCGTTGCCGGGCCTTCCCGGCCCGACCACCACTACCCCCGACCGTTTCCGCCATCGCCCCGCATGCGCGATGCGGCCCGCTGCCGCCCGCATCCGGCGGCGGGCGATCAGCCAAGGAACACACCATGAGTCATCTCCGAACGCCGCAGACCCTCGCCAGCCCCCTCTCGCTGCCACGCTCCCGGCTGCTCTCGCCGCGGCGCCTGGTGGCACCCGAATATGCCCTGACCCTGCTGCTGGCCCTGGCCGCGCCGGGCCATGTGCTGGCCGAGGAGGCCGCTGCCGCGCCGGGCGTCGCCACGCCGGGCGCCGAGGAGGACGTGGCGCTGGGCAAGGTCACCGTCACCGCGCGCCGCCGCGAGGAGAACGTGCAGGACGTGCCGACCCCCATCACCACCCTCAGCGGCGCCACCCTGGAGCAGCAGAAGGTGTACAAGGTGCAGGACCTGCAGCAGGTGCTGCCCAGCGTCAACGTCGCCTACATCCACGCGCGCCAGTCCAGCGTCGCGGTGCGCGGCATCGGCAACAACCCGGCCAGCGACGGCCTGGAAGGCAGCGCCGGCATCTACCTGGACAACATCTACCTGGGCCGCCCGGGCATGGCCGTGTTCGACCTGCTCGACGTCGAGCAGCTGGAACTGCTGCGCGGTCCCCAGGGCACCCTGTTCGGCAAGAACACCACGGCCGGGGTGATCAACATCAGCACCCGCAAGCCGACCTTCACCCCCGAGCGCAGCGTCGAGATCACCGGCGGCGAGCGCGGCCTGTTCCAGGGCAAGGGCACCGTCTCCGGGCCGCTGACCGAGACCCTGGCCGGGCGCCTGTCGCTCTACCGCACCCGCGACGACGGCTACATCGACAACCGCCACGACGACCGCACCTTCGTCGGCGGCGAGCGCGAGGGCGCGCGCGGCCAGCTGCTGTTCGAGCCGAACGACGACTTCAGCCTGCGCTGGATCACCGACTACAACCAGGAAAACTCCACCAATGGCGTGTGGGCCCTGTACGGCGTCACCGACCGCTTCCGCGAGCGCGCCGCGCTGATCGGTGGCAACCCGCAGTACGACCCGAAGAAGCGCGAGGTCAATATCAACGGCGCACAGTCGGTCAACGTCTACCAGGGCGGCTCCTCGCTGGAGGCCAACTGGAACCTGGACGGCGGCTACACCTTCACCTCCATCAGCGGCTACCGCTACTGGCACTTCATCCCGCGCAACGACGTCGACTTCACCGAAGTCGACGCCTTCATCCACAGCGGCGTGGAGGTGCACGACCGGCAGTTCTCCCAGGAATTCCGCCTGGCCTCGCCCACCGGCGGCAGCTTCGACTACGTGGTCGGCGCCTACCTGTTCAACCAGAACCTGGGCAACAAGACCGAGCAGGACTTCGGCCCCTACGCCGACCCGTTCCTGACCGGCGCCAACCTCGGCATCTTCAACAACACCCGCACCCAGACCAACGGCAAGATCGAGACCGACAGCTTCGCCCTGTTCGGCCAGGCCAACTGGCACCTCAGCGACCGCCTCGACCTGACCGTCGGCGTGCGCGGCACCTACGAGGAAAAGACCGCGCGCCTGCACCGCTTCGCCCCGGACGGCGGCGCGGCCCTGCCGCCGGCGCTGGACGCCATCCGCCAACGGCAGATGGGCGCCCTCGACACCGGCGACTTCGGCCTGCACAACGCCGCGCCGTCCGGCCTGGTCAGCCTCAGCTACCGCTTCAGCGACGATCTGCTCGGCTACGCCAGCCTGGCCCACGGCGAGAAATCCGGCGGGGTCAACCTGGTGGCGCCGGTGGCCGGCTTCGGCGCCGACTCGCTGGTGGTCGGCCCGGAGCGCGCCAACGACGCCGAGCTGGGCTTCAAGAGCACCCTCGATGATGGTCGCCTGCTGTTCAACGCCAACCTGTTCTGGACCGGCATCCACGGCTACCAGGCCACCACCCTGACCACCCCGGCCGGCTCGCTGACCCCGGTGTCGGTGCTGGCCAACGCCGGCAGCGTGCGCTCGCGCGGCGTGGAATTCGAGGCCAGCTACCGGCCGTTGCGCGGCCTGACCCTGAACTTCAACGGCTCCTACAACGACGTCACCTACCTCAGCTTCGAGAACGCGCCGTGCCCGGGCGAGGTGAACACTGTCAACCCCAACGCCGTGTGCGACCTCACCGGCGAGCGGGTGGTGGGCGCCTCCAAATGGATCGGCAACGCCAACGGCGAATACACCTGGCAGCTCGACGGCGGCCTGCGCCCCTACGTCAACGCCGGCTACTCCTACCGCTCCGAGGCCGAGGGCACGCTGGACAACTCCGACCTCTCCAAGATCGACGGCTACGGCCTGCTCAACCTGGCCGCCGGCGTGCGCGCCGACCTGGGCGACGGCGAGCTGGACGCCTCGCTCTGGGTACGCAACGCCACCGACGAGGACTACTACCTGACCGCCTTCGCCATGGCCAACGGCGCCTACACCGCATCCGTGGGCCAGCCGCGCACCGCCGGCCTGACCCTGCGTTACGACTTCTGATCCTTAGCCCTGCTTACGATCTTTCGAGCAGCACGGTTCTTTTACTGAAACCTTGGTTTGCAATCCGTCACCCCGGCGCAGGCCGGGGTCCGGGAAACCGACAGGCGACTCGGCGCAGGCCACTGGATACCGGCCTGCGCCGGTATGACGGGCTTCGTAGCCTAGCGTTTTAGAGAAGGACCGAGCGGCTGGCAGGTTCGGAAAGATCGCAAACAGATTCTTCGCCCCCAAGGAGCACTACCATGAGCAACGCCGCAATCGCCGTACCTGCTTCCACAAAAGCCGCCGTACAACTCGACATCCACCCGGTCGCCGGCCGCATCGGCGCCGAAATCCGCGACATCCGCCTCTCCGCCGAGCTGGACGCGGCCACCGTGGAGGCCCTCCAAGCCGCCCTGGTCGAACACAAGGTGCTGTTCTTCCGCGACCAGACCCAGCTCGACGACCAGGCCCAGGAAGCCTTCGCCAAGCTGCTCGGCGAGCCGGTCGCCCACCCGACCGTGCCGGTGCGCGACGGCACCCGCTACCTGCTGGAGCTGGACGGCGCCCAGGGCCAGCGGGCCAACTCCTGGCACACCGACGTGACCTTCGTCGACGCCTACCCCAAGGCCTCGATCCTGCGCTCGGTGGTGGCCGCCCGGGCCGGCGGCGACACCGTCTGGGCCAACACCGAGACCGCCTACGACGACCTGCCGGCGGAACTGCGCGAACTGGCCGACAAGCTCTGGGCGGTACACAGCAACGAATACGACTACGCCGGCGTGCGCCCCAACGTCGAACTGGCCAGGCTGGAGGAATACCGCAAGGTGTTCGCCTCCACCGTCTACGAGACCGAGCACCCGGTGGTGCGCGTGCACCCGGTCAGCGGCCGCCGCAGCCTGTTGCTCGGCCACTTCGTCAAGCGCATCAAGGGCCTGTCGCGGGACGACTCGCAGCGCCTGTTCGACATCCTCCAGGGCCACGTCACCCGCCTGGAGAACACCGTGCGCTGGCGCTGGCGTGAAGGCGACGTGGCCATCTGGGACAACCGCGCCACCCAGCACTACGCGGTGGACGACTACGGCACCCAGGACCGCGTGGTGCGCCGTGTGACCCTGGCCGGCGACGTGCCAGTGGGCGTCAACGGCCGCCGCAGCCAGACCACCCGCAAGGGTTGAGGAGAACGCCATGAGCCACAACGTCACCGCCCTGCGCCAGCCCGCCGACGGCCTGCGCATCCAGCCGCTCACCGCGCCCCTGGGAGCCGAGATCCTCAATCTGGATGCGCGCGTCGACCCGACGCCCGAACAGGTCCTGGCCCTCAAGCAGGCCCTGCGCGACCACCACATCCTGATCTTCAAGCGGCAGCAGCTGGACGACGCCCAGTTCCTGCGTTTCACCTCCTGGTTCGGCTCGGTGTTCCAGCCGCACCCGGACTTCCCGGTGCTGTCCTCCGGGGCCGACGGCAAGGCGCCGGACATCGTCAAGGTGGCCAACACCGAGGACGGCGAACTGGGCAACTTCGCCCTGCCGGCGCACAGCGACCACCAGTGGACGCCGACGCCCTCGGCCGGCTCGCTGCTCTACGCCCTGGAAGTGCCGGAAGAGGGCGGCGAGACCCGCTGGACCAACCTGGCCCTGGCCTACAGCGCGCTGGACGAGGACACCCGGCGCGAGATCGACGGCCTCAAGCTGATCAACTACAACCCCTTCGTGCGCATCAAGAGCGGCGGCTACAACGGCGGCTTCGTCACCTACCGCACGCCGGACATCGAGCCGATCCAGGGCACCGAGCACCCTCTGGTGCGCACCCATCCGGAGAGCGGCAAGAAGCTGCTGTTCCTCAGCGTGCATACCGAAGTGGAGATTCCCGGCTACGACCCGGAAAAAGGCGCCGCACTGATCGCGCGCCTGCGCGAGCACCTGGGCGATCCGCGCTTTTCCTACACCCACACGTGGGAGGTGGGCGACATCGTGTACTGGGACAACCAGGCCACCCTGCACGCCCGCAACGCCTTCCCGGCCACCCAGCGGCGGCGCCTGAAACGCGTCAGCCTGGCGGGGAGCCGGCCCTTCTGAGAGGGGCTTCGGAGGCTTGATCCTCGGCGGCGTGCTCCCTGGTGGGGTACGCCGTTTTTGTTCGGGATGGGGGTTGCGGTCCGTAGGGTGCGCCGTGCGCACCGGCTTTTTGAGGCTGGGGCTTGGCCGATTACCGAGTAGCCCGGATGAAATCCGGGGGCGGTGTTGATCTGGTGCTTGGGTTTCCAGCCGATCGCTGTGTGCTTCGACACCCTTGGTTTCGCCATCCCCGGCGAGTTCTTTTTGGCAGTCGCCCGGATGGCCGGCCCCGCCGTACGGCCCTATGCCCAGCTCCGGGTGACTCGCTACGCTCGCCCTTCGGACCAGCCAGCGGCGGTTACTTCGCTGCGCTACGCTTCGTTCGCTCCATCGTCGCTCCGAGGGCCGGCTTGCAAGGGGCATCCATGGCCCTTCAAGCGGGGAGACCTAGTTCTCTCGCCGCATCCCTGCGGCTCGCCCCTCTCCGCAACGATTCTGCTCACCCTCCTGAAGGGGCGTTTGGTGTTGCCTGGCAGTCCGGGTAAAGCAGCTGTCTCGGGTGCTCGGGTGCTCGGGTGCTCGGGTGGTTGTAGGGTGCGCCATGCGCACCGCCCTCCGAGTCATCGGTGCGCACAGCGCACCCTACGCAGGCCGCTTGGCTTTTGTGGGAGCGAGCAAGCTGGCTCCTACAAGAAACAGGCTGTAGTCGGGTGAAAGCGCTGCTTTCATTCGAACGGAACGTCGGAATTGTCGGCACCACTGGTGCGCACGGCGCACCCTACAGAGGGGTCTCGGCCCATCACAAAGCCACTCCACTCAGGGCTGCCGAGCCACCGTCTCCGGGGCGTCCTGCCAGTAGTGTTCCAGCTGCAAGTCCTTCAACCCCTGCTCGACGAACCTGGGCTCGATCAGCGCGTTCACGTCGACATCGCTGCGGATCAGCTTGGCCTTGCGGCTGTAGGCGATGGCGTCGGCGTAGTGCTGTTTCAGCGCCTGGTCGTACAGCGGGGTGAAGTGCTGCGGCCAGGACTCGCCCTCCACCTCGCGCTGCAGCACGCTGAGCGGCTGGCCGGACTTCGACAGGTAGCCCTGGTAGGTGTCCTTGTTCTCTTCCTGGGAGGTCCAGTGGGCCGCCTTCAGGTAGGCATTGACCACCAGCTGGGTCAGTTCCGGCTGTGCGGCGACGAAGTCGCTGGCGCCCCACAGCTCGGCGCGCATCTTCCAGTCGCGCGGGGCCTGCTTGCTCGACCAGATGATCTTGCCGACCTTCTTGTCCTCCAGCAGGAAGGCGTCGCTGAGGGTGAAGAAGCCGTCCACCCGGCCCGCGCTGAGCGCCGCGCCGCCGGCCTGGGGGTTGAGGTTGAAGATGCGGAAGTCGCCGAAGTCGAGCTGGTTGGCCTCCAGCAGCTTGGCGAACGACAGCTCCCACGGCCGGCCCCGGTGCAGGGCGACGCGCTTGCCCTTGAGGTCGGCGATGGAGGTCGCGGTGGAGCCCGGCGGCACCACCAGGTAGACGTTGTTGCCGCTGCCGCCCGGGGCGATCAGCCGGGTCGGGATGCCCGAGGCGTTGGCGATGATCGAGGGCAGGTCGCCGTAGAAGGCGAAGTCGATGCGCCGGTTGGCGAACTCCTCGTTGACGAAGGTGCCGACCGAGGCGGTGGCCGCCGGCACCCATTCGAGCTTGACGCCGCGACTGGCCAGCTCCTGCTCCAGCCACTTGTCGCGGTCCATCACGTAGGCCGGGCCGTTGAAGGTGATCTGGCCGGCGTTGGCGTAGGCCACGGTGGCGATGCGCACGCTCTGCGGCGCGTCGGCGGCGCCCGCCTGGGCGGCGAGCAGCGCGGCCGGCAGCAGCGCCAGGCGGCGCAGCAGGCGGGTGAGGGGGGATGCTTGCATGGCGAGGTCCTCGCGAGGGCCCGCGCCCCGGGGGACGCGGGCGGGCGGATCAGAAGTCGGTGGTGAGGGAGACGCCCACGGTGCGCGGGTCGCCGAACATCACCGCGGCGGTCTGGAAGCCGCCCGGCAGGGTGTGGTTGCGGTATTCCTTGTCGGTCAGGTTGTTGACGTAGGCGGTGACGCGGGTGGTCTCGTCCGGCAGCTCGTAGGTGACGCTGGCGTTGCCCAGGGTGTAGCCGCCGCTGCGCATGTTCTGGCCCTGGTCGTTGGAGAAGAAGTATTGGCGGCTGCGGGTGTTCCAGTCGGTGGCGAGGATGATCGCGCCGCCGACGTTCAGCGGGATGCGGTAGTCGGCGCCGATCACCGCCGAGACGCTAGGCGCGCGGACGAACTTGTTGCCGGAGAAGTCGTCGTTGCCCGAGGTGTAGTCGGTGAACTCGGTGTGCAGCAGGCCGAGGGCGAAGTTCAGGTGCAGGTTGTCCAGCGGGATCGCCTCCAGCTCGAACTCGGCGCCGTAGGCTTCGCCCTGGGCGCCGTTGGCCAGGCGCGAGACGGTCTGGTTGTTGACCGCGGTGACGATGTTGAGCTGGATGTCCTCGTAGTCGTAGTAGAACAGCGCGGCGTTGGCGTTGAGGCGGCCGTCGAACCATTCCGACTTGAGGCCCAGCTCGTAGCTGGTCAGGTATTCCGGGTCCACGGTGGCGACGGTGGCCTGGTTGACCGCGCTGGTGTTGTAGCCGCCGGAGCGGAAGCCGTAGGCGTAGCGGAAGTAGACCCGCGCGTTGTCGGAGAGGCGGTACTCGGGCGTCAGGTCGTAGGTCCAGTCGCTCCAGGTGTTGCTCTCGTCCTGCACGGCGTTGACCAGCAGCGGGGTGGTGACGTTGCCGACCTGCCACCAGTCGCCGCCGGCGAAGCCGGCCTGGCCCTGGTTCTGCAGGCGGCGCAGGTCGATGTCCTTGGTCTCGCGGGTCCAGCGCAGGCCGGCGGTGAGGCTGAAGTCGTCGGTGAAGCGATAGGTGGTGCTGCCGAACAGGGCGTAGCTCTCGGTGCCCTGGTTGTATTTGCTGTTGTTGTAGGCGCGCGGGATGTAGGGGTTGTTCAGCGCGGCGGCGGCGCTTTCCGAGTTGAGGTCCTCGTCGAAGTAGTGGAAGCCGATCACCCAGTTCAGGCGGTCCTCGCGCGGCGAGGCCAGGCGCAGTTCCTGCGACCACTGCTTGCTGTCCACGTCGCTGTAGCTGCGTTGCAGGTCCAGCGGGGTGTTGTCGCTGTCGGTCACGCCCTCGCGCTGGAAGTGTTCGAAGGCGGTGATCGAGGTCAGCGACAGGTCGCCGAGCTGCCAGGTGAGGTTGAGGTTGGCGCCGGCCTGGTCGATGTCGGCGTCGTACTTGGCGTTGTAGTTGACCTTGCCCTTCTTCGGGTCGATGGCGTAGCCGAACTGGTTGGTGCCGTCCGGGCGCAGGCCGTAGCTGACGGTGCTGTAGCCGCCGGTGTCGTGGTAGTGGCGGGCGTGGAGGTTGAGGTTGGCCTCCAGGTCGTCGTTGATCCGCGCGAGGAACTGCAGGCGCACGGCGTCGTCTTCCAGGGCGCCCTGGTCGTCGTTGTCGTTGAGGTTCTCGTTGTAGCCGTCGCGGCCTTGGTGGCGCAGCGACAGGCGCGCGGCCAGGCGGTCGTCGACCAGCGCGTCGCTGATCGCGCCTTCCACCACGCGGTCGGCGTAGTCGCCGAGGCCGACCTTGAAGTAGCCGGAGCGGTCGAAGGTCGGCTTGCGCGAGATGAAGTTGATCGCGCCGGCGGTGGTGTTCTTGCCCCACAGGGTGCCCTGCGGGCCGCGCAGCACTTCCACCCGCTCCTGGTCGAACAGGGGGAAGCCGCTGGCGCTGATGTTGGCGATGTAGACGTCGTCGACGTAGATGCCCACCGGGCTCACGGTGTTGGCGTTCTGGTCGCCGCTGCCGAGGCCGCGGATCCACCAGCGCGGCCGGCCGTGGCCCTCGGTGGTGCCGGCCGAGGCGTTGGGGATGAAGCGGGTGATCTCGTTGGCCGATTGCAGCGAGGCGTCGCGCACCTTGTCGCCGCCGAGCACGGAGATCGAGCTGGGGACTTCCTGCACGGTCTCCTCGCGCTTCTGCGCGGTCACCGTCACCTTGGCCAGGGTCGGCGTGCTGGTCGTCGCCTCGACGGCGGCGTCGGCGTCCGTGCCGGCGGGCTGCGTCTCGGCGGCCTGCGCCGTCGCCAGGTAGGGGCCGGCGAGGCCCCCCAGGGCCAAGGCGATGGCGGTGGATAGAGCGGTACTTCTGAACATGGAGCCCCCAGTCTTGCTTTTGGTCCCGTCGCCGAAGGGCGGCGACGCGATGCGATGTCGTGTTGGGCGGCCGCCGTGAGTGGGGCCGCCCTGGCTCTATCGCAACAACCGTACCGGGCTGCTGATCCAGTGTTGATATTTTTCAAGTCATTGAATTTGAAGATAAATTTTTTGTATCGAAGGACGCGACCGGCTTCGGTCGGTTACTGCCAGGCCAGCAATGGCTGCTGGTGGATTGCTGCTGGGGAAGCAGCTTTTCATTTATCTCTAATAGGAATAACTAAATGAATATTGATGATTTTTTATATATAAGAGATTCATGCACTATCGGCGCACCTGGCTTCCAACGGACTCGCCGACATGTCACTGCTTACCCATCCCCAGGCCCGTGAACTGACCAAGTCGGTGCGTGCCACCGTCCTGGTGTTCAAGGACCCTCGCTCGCAGGAACTGCTGAGCCGCATCGAGCGGCTGGCGCCGAGCGAAGCCAACGCGCTGATCATCGGCGAGACCGGCACCGGCAAGGAGTTGGTGGCGCGGCATATCCACCACCTCAGCCGGCGCGGCAAGTCGCCGTTCGTGGCGGTGAACTGCGGCGCCTTCCCGGAGAGCCTGGTGGAGAGCGAGCTGTTCGGCCACGAGAAGGGCGCCTTTACCGGCGCGGCCACCAGCAAGGCCGGCTGGTTCGAGGCGGCCAACGGCGGCACCCTGTTCCTCGACGAGATCGGCGACCTGCCGCTGAACATGCAGGTCAAGCTGCTGCGCGTGCTGCAGGAGCGCGAGGTGGTGCGCCTGGGCTCGCGCACCCCGGTGCCGATCGACGTGCGCCTGGTGGCCGCGACCAACGTTAACCTGGCCGACGCAGTGGTGGCCGGCCACTTCCGCGAGGACCTGTTCTACCGCCTGCACGTGGCGACCATCCGCCTGCCGCCGCTGCGCGAGCGGCCGGGGGACATCCTGCCGCTGGCCGAATTCTTCCTCAAGGAGCATTGCCAGCGGCTCGGCTACCAGTCCGCCACGCTGAGCCAGGAGGCCGAGCGCAAGCTGCTCGGGCACAACTGGCCGGGCAACATCCGCGAACTGGAGAACGCCATCCACCACGCCCTGCTGGTGTGCCGCAACCAACTGGTGCAGCCCGGCGACCTGCAGCTGGTCGACGTCCGCTCCAGCCTCGGCCGCGCGGAACTGCCCGGGCCGGTGGCGGCCGCGGCGGACATCACCCTGGAAGCGGCGCTGGAGGCCCTCTACGAGCGCAACCTGCCGGAACTCTACGAGCACATCGAGGAGACCCTGTTCCGCACCGCCTACCGCTTCTGCCACGGCAACCAGCTGCAGACCTCGCGCCTGCTGGGCATCAGCCGCAACATCGTGCGCGCGCGGCTGGAGAAGATCGGCCTGCTGGAGAGCCTGCCGCGCAGCGTGAACAGCTGACGCGGGCGGCGTCGCCCGGGGGCAAGGCGGGGGCGGCTCGTCCGTTGGCGGCGGGAAGCGGGCGGGACTGAGGTACCATGCCGCGCCGAAACCTCCGCCGCTGGCCGCCTATGTCCACCAACGCGCTGTACACCGACCTGTCCGCCTACTACGACCTGATGTGCGCCGACATCGACTACCAGGCGCAGAGCCACAGCGTGCGCCGGCTGCACCAGCTGTTCGGCAACCAGGGGCTCGAGCACCTGGACCTCGCCTGCGGCACCGGCCCGCATGTGCGCCACTTCCTCGACTTCGGCTACCGCTGCGCCGGCCTGGACATCAACCCGCCGATGCTGGACCTCGCCCGGCAGCGCTGCCCCGAGGCGCGGTTCAGCGCGCAGGACATGGCCGATTTCACCGTGGACGCGCCGCTGGACCTGATCACCTGCTTCCTCTACTCCATCCACTACAACGCCGGGCTGGCGCAGCTGCGGCAATGCCTGGCCAGCGTGCATGCCGCGCTCGCCGAAGGCGGGGTGTTCTGCTTCAACGCGGTGGACAAGCGGCAGATCGACAACCGCTCGTTCGTGCGCCACAGCGTGGAGCACGAGGGCAGCCGGTTCGCCTTCGGCTCCGGCTGGTACTACGGCGGAGAGGGTGACCGCCAGGCGCTGCGCCTGAGCATCGAGAAGACCACGGCCGGCGTGACCCAGGCCTGGCAGGACGAGCACGCCATGGTCGCGCTGGACTTCGCCGAGCTGCAACGGCTGTTGCGGCCGCATTTCGAGGTGCATGTGTTCGCCCACGACTATGAGCGGATCACGCCTTGGGACGGCGCTGCCGGGAATGCGCTGTTCGTCTGCGTGAAGCGCTGACCGGCCGCCTGATTCAGTGCGGCGTGAGCCGCTCGCGGGTGGCGAGCAGGCGCGGTAGCGGCAACGCCACCAGCGCCGCCACGGCCAACAGCGCGGCGCCGAACAGCGGCAGCTCGGCCAGGCCGTAGTGGGCGCTGAGCCAGACGCCGCCTAGGAAGGCGCCGCTGGCGTTGCCCAGGTTGAAGGCGGCGTGGCTGAGGGTGGCGGCCAGGCTGGCCGACTCGCCGGCCTGTTCCACCAGCAGCAGCTGCAGCGGCGAGGACACCGCGAAGCTGGCCACTCCCCAGGCGAACAGCAGCGCCAGGGTCAGCACCTGCGAGGCGCCGAAGGCGTAGTACACCAGCATGCACAGCAGGCCGCTGCCCAGGGCCAGCGGGATGGCGTGGCGCACGCCGCGGTCGGCCAGGCGGCCGCCGAGCAGGTTGCCCAGGGTCAGGCCGACGCCGAACAGCAGCAGCGCGCCGTTGCTCTGCGACGGGCTGAAGCCGCTGATGTCGCGCAGCAGCGGGGCGATGTAGGTGAACACGCTGAACAGCGCCACTGACGACAGGCTGCACACCAGCAGCGCGTGCAGCACCGGCCGGCGCAGGATGCCGGCCCAGGCGCCGTGGGTGCCGTGCATGGGCGGCGCCACCCTGGGCAGCCACAGGGCCTGGGCGAGCAGCGCGAGCAGGCCGATGCCGGCGACCACGGCGAAGGTCACCCGCCAGCTGGTGGCCTGGCCCAGCCAGGCGCCCAGCGGTACGCCGAGCACGTTGGCGATGGTCAGCCCGCTCAGCACCAGGGCCATGGCCGAGGCGCGGCGGTGCAGCGGCGCCAGCTCGGCGGCGAGCAGGGTGGCGCAGCCGAAGAAGCCGGCATGGCTGAAGGCGGTGAGCATGCGCATCGCCAGCAGCCAGTGGTAGTCCGGCGCCAGGGCGCAGCCGAGGTTGCCCAGGGCATAGGTGCCCATCAGCCAGAACAGCGCCTGCCGGCGCGGCAGGCGGCCCAGCAGCGGGCCGAGCAGCGGCGCGCCGATCACCACGCCCATGGCGTAGGCGCTGACCAGCAGGCCGGCGTCGGCCAGGCTCACGCCCAGGTCGGCGGCCACCTCGGGCAGCAGGCCCATGATGATGAATTCGCTGCTGCCGACGACGAAACCGCCGAGGGCGAGGGCCAGCAGGGGCAGGGAGAGCAGGGTACTGGGGTGCATGGAT
Source organism: Pseudomonas sp. GD04015 (assembly GCF_029837675.1). NCBI lineage: Bacteria > Pseudomonadati > Pseudomonadota > Gammaproteobacteria > Pseudomonadales > Pseudomonadaceae > Pseudomonas > Pseudomonas sp. GD04015. The sequence continues at coordinate 109,882 of NZ_JAOEEE010000001.1, forward strand.
CATCCGGAAAACGACGCCGCCGCGCCGATGATCGAGATCGAGGGCGCGGGGGCAGGGCAGGCAGGAAGGCGGCGATTATGCCCTATTCGGCCCGGGCCGAGTCACCGTCCATCCCGTCGTAAGGCTGGTACTAGGCGCTTTCCCGCACGATCAGCGCGCACTGCAGCAGGTTCAGCCGCTCGGGCTCGCCGTCAGTTTCCAACACGCCGAGGCTCTGCAGCACCCGCAGCGCGGCGATCTCGCCGATCTCCCGGGCCGGCGGGCGCACGGTGGTCAGGCTGGGCAGCAGCATCTCGGCGAAGGGATAGTCGCCGAAGCCGATCACCGCGCAGTCCCCGGGAATCCTCAGGCCGGCGCGCTGGCCGGCGAGCAGGCCGCCGGCGGCCAGGTTGTCGTTGGCGAAGACGATGGCATCCGGCCGCGGGCTGCGCTTCATCAGGGCGTCCATCGCCTGCTTGCCGGCCTCGAACGGCGCGGCGTCGGCCGAGGGTACGAACACCCAGGGCTCGATGCCGGCGGCGCTCAGGGTGTCGACGTAGCCGTCGCGGCGCTCCAGGGCGCTGAGGTCGCCGGCCGCGCTGTTCTGCACGAAAGCGATGCGGGTGTAGCCCCGCTGCAGCAGGTGGCGGGTGGCGGTCACGCCGACCTCGTAGTGGAGGAAACCGACCTGCAGCGGCGCGCGCTCGGGGCGGTAGTCCCAGATCTCCACCACTGGTACGTCGGCCTCGGCCAGCAGCTTCTCGGTGCCGGGGCTGTGGAAGTGGCTGGTGACCACCAGCGCCGCCGGCGACCAGCCGAGGAAGGCGCGCACGGCGCTCTCCTCCTGCTCCTCGGAGAAGTAGCTGGAGGCCAGCAGCAACTGGTAGCCGTGCTTCGCCAGGGTGTCGCTGAAGCCCTGGATGGTGGCGGCGAAGATCGGCCCGGAGATGTTCGGGATGACCATGCCGACGATCCGCCCGCGCGCCGAGGCCAGGCCGCCGGCCACCAGGTTGGGCACGTAGCCGAGGTCGGTCACCGCTGCCTGGATGCGTTCGCGCAGCTCGCCCGAGACCTGCTCCGGCTGGTTGAAGAAGCGCGACACGCTGATCGCCGAGACGCCGGCCCGCTCGGCCACCTGGCTGAGGGTGACACGCCCGGCGCCACGGCGCTTGCGCGGGGAATCCTTGCTGCTGCTCACGGTGAGGTCCCGGAACCGAAAAGGGCTCCACCATACTGCATCTGTTAGCGCTAACAAAGGCTTGTGGAAAGACGAGTAGGGTGCGCCGTGCGCACCGTGAAGTTGGCGTCGATGCCCTCGGTGCGCACGGCGCACCCTACCGGATGATCATCAGAAAACTGGAATATAAAAGTAATTTTTAATTATTTGACGCTCTATCAGAGGCTCTCCGATACTGGCGATGTTAGCGCTAACAAGCCATGGGTTGCGCGCACCACGCTGCCACTCGCACGAGCGAGACCAGACACCGACAACCCTGAACCAACACCGTCTGGTCATCTCGGGGCAGCACATGCACAGCAATCGATCCACTCGCCAATTCACCCGCAGCCCGCTGGCCGCGGCCGTTCTCCTCACCACCCTGGGCCAGGCCGCCTGGGCCGAGCAGGTCGCCCGCGACGGCGCCGAACAGGCCACCGCCCTCGGCACCGTGACCGTCACCGCCACCCGCCGCGAAGCCTCGCTGCAGGAAGTGCCGGTGGCCGTCTCGGTGGTCGACGGCGAGCAGCTCGAACGCGGCAACCGCAACAACGTCGCCGCCATCGTCCAGGAAGTACCGACCCTCAACTACCGGGCCGGCGCCTCGAACAAGGACACCTCGCTGTTCATCCGCGGCGTGGGCACCATATCCACCTCGCCGGGCGTCGAGCCGACTGTGGCCACCGTGGTCGATGGGGTGGTGTTCGGCCGCCCCGGCCAGTCCACCCTGGACCTGCTCGACCTGCAGCGCATCGAAGTGCTGCGCGGCCCGCAGGGCACCCTGTTCGGCAAGAACGCCTCGGCCGGCGTGCTCAACGTGGTCAGCAAGGACGCGCCGGAAGAAACCGGCGGCTACATCGACTACTCGCACTTCGGCGGCGGCAACGAAAACCGCCTGCGCTTCGGCCTCGGCGGGCGCCTGAACGACAGCCTCAAGGGCTCGCTGAGCACCCTGTGGGGCAGCTACGACGGCAACGTGGAGAACGTTCACAACGGTCACGACGTCAATGGCTACGAGCGCAAGGGCGTGCGTGGCAAGCTGCAGTTCGAGCCGAGCGAGGACTTCAGCTTCACCCTGATCGGCGACTACATGGACGGCGAGGACAGCCTGCCCAGCGGCGTGATCACCTCGGCCAACGCGGCCTTCGCCGGCGTGCTGCGCCCGGTGTCGGTGAGCGGGCACAACCGCGAGATCAACGCCGACTTCAAGACCCGTGTCGAGGACAGCAACACCGGCCTGTCCGGCCAGGCCGACTGGCAGCTGGGCGACTTCACCCTGACCTCGATCACCGCCTGGCGCGGCTGGGACAACACCCAGTACCAGGACGGCGACCGCAGCGCCCAGCTGCCGCTGACCGCCTCCCACGACAAGGGCGAGGTGGACTTCGACCAGTATTCCCAGGAGTTCCGCCTGACCTCGCCGAAGGGCGGCTTCAACGAATACGTGCTCGGCGCCTACTACTTCCACGGCCGCTCCGACGAGGCCTACCAGCGCTGGTCGACCAACGGCGGTGTGCTCAACCACGGCCGCGCCGACTACCGCGTAACCAACGAGAGCGTGGCACTGTTCGGCGAGAACACATTCAACTTCACCGACGACTTCCGTGCCCTGCTCGGCCTGCGCTGGACCCACGACGACTTGGAATACGACCACCGCCGGGTGTCCACCTCGGCCACGCCGGTCACCGGCATCCAGCCCTCGACCCGCAGCGAAGGCTCGGTGGACGAGGACGGCTTCAGCGGCCGCACCGGCCTGCAGTACGACTTCACCGACAACCTCACCGGCTACGTCACCTACTCGCGCGGCTACAAGGGCCCGGCCTACAACACCTTCTTCAACATGCAGCCGCGCGACACCGGCGCGCTCAAGCCGGAGACCTCCGACTCCTACGAGCTGGGCCTCAAGAGCACGGCCTGGAACAACCGCCTGACCGCCAACCTGGCCGTGTTCCACACCGACTACGACGACTACCAGGCCAACTTCTTCGACACCGTGGCCAACCAGGTGGTGACCCGCCTGATCAACGCCGGCAGCGTCAAGACCCGGGGCGTGGAACTGGACGCCAGCCTGCAGGCCACCCGCCAGCTCAAGCTGTCGGCGGCGCTGGCCTACACCCAGGCGCGGGTCGACCACTTCAACTGCCCGCCCGGCGCGGCGGCCACCTGCGACATCGACGGCGGCCGCCTGCCGTTCACCCCGGACTGGAAGAGCTACGCGCGCGCCGACTACAGCATCCCGCTGGACAACGGCCTGGATGTGGAACTGAGCACCGACTACAGCTGGCAGGACGAGGTGCAGTTCAGCCTCGACCAGAACCCGGACACGGTGCAGGGCGCCTACGGCATCTGGAACGCCAGCGTCGCCCTGGCCGACTACAACGCCGGTTGGCGCGTGGCCCTGCTGGGCAAGAACCTCGCCGACAAATCCTACGCCCAGGCCCTGGCCAGCGGCGGCAGCTATATCTACCGCGCGGTGCCGCGCGACGACCAGCGCTACTTCGGCGTGCAGCTGCGCAAGGACTTCTGAGCTTGAGGCGCCGTGGTGCGCGCGGCGCACCCTACGTTGGCCCGTGCACACGACCCGTAGGGTGCGCCATGCGCACCAGGCAAACGCCGCGTGCAGAACCCGCCCGAGCCGGCGCAGAACGGCCGGGCGGCAACGTCATCGATTCAGGTATCTGTTCATGAGCCAACCCCGTCAACTCAGCCTCGGCGCCTTCCTCATGGCCACCGGGCACCACATCGCCGCCTGGCGCCACCCGGACGTGGTGCCCAACCCGCTGGACTTCGCCCAGTACCGCCGCGCCGCGCAGATCGCCGAGGCGGCCAGGTTCGACGCCCTGTTCGTCGCCGACAGCGTGGCCGCGCCGACCGATGCCATCGCCAGCCGCACGCCGCGCTCGGTGTACTTCGAGCCGCTGACCCTGCTCTCGGCGCTGGCCGCCGTCACCGAGCGCATCGGCCTGGTGAGCACGGTGACCACCAGCTACAACGAGCCGTACCACGTGGCGCGCAAGTTCGCCTCGCTGGACCATATCTCCGGCGGCCGCGCCGGCTGGAACCTGGTGACCTCGGACGCCGCCGCCGAGGCCTTCAACTTCGGCCGCGACGCGCATATTCCGCACGCCGAGCGCTACGCCCGCGCCCGCGAGTTCCACCAGGTGGTGCGCGGCCTGTGGGACAGCTGGGCCGACGACGCCTTCGTCCACGACCAGGCCGGCGGCCGCTTCTACGACCCGGCCAAGTTGCATGTGCTCGACCACCACGGCGAACACTTCCGCGTGCGCGGCCCGCTCAACGTCGCCCGCTCGCCCCAGGGCCGGCCGGTGGTGGTGCAGGCCGGCTCCTCGGAGACCGGCCGCGAGCTGGCCGCCGAGACCGCCGAAGTGGTGTTCACCGCGCAGACCTCGCTGGCCAATGCCCAGGCCTTCTATGCCGACCTCAAGGGTCGCCTGGCCAGGTACGGGCGCGGCGAGGACGAGCTGAAGATCATGCCCGGCGTGTTCGTGGTGGTCGGCGACAGCGAGGCCGAGGCCCGCGAGAAATTCGAGCAGTTTCAGGAGCTGGTCGAGCCCGAGGTGGGCGTGGCCCTGCTCGGCCGCATGCTCGGCAACTTCGACCTGTCCGGCTACCCGCTGGATGGCCCGCTGCCGGAGCTGCCGCTGACCGACAACGGCCAGCGCAGTCGCCAGGTGCTGCTCACCGAACTGGCCGGCAACGAGAACCTGACCCTGGCCCAACTCGGCCGGCGCATCGCCGGCGGGCGCGGCCACCACAGCCTGATCGGCACGCCGGCGCAGATCGCCGACGAGCTGCAGGCCTGGTTCGAAGGGCGCGGCGCCGACGGCTTCAACGTGCTGGTGCCGCACCTGCCGGCCGGCCTGGAGGACGTTGCCACCAAGGTAGTGCCCGAACTGCAGCGGCGTGGCCTGTTCCGCACCGAGTACCGCGGCCGCACCCTGCGCGAGCACCTCGGCCTGCCGTACCCAAGCAACCCCTTCTTCACCTGACGCCGAACAACCCCCTATCCCTCCGGGAGAGAGCCGGGGTGAGGGTGCCATGGGCGACTCGGAGCAGCCTGGAAGCCCCTCACCCCTACGCGGGCCGCCCCGGCCCCTCTCCCGCAGGAGAGGGGAGACCGCACACCGATACGCCAAGGATTCCCCATGACCTACATCCCCGCCGCCAACCGCTACCAGCGCATCCCCTACCGCCGCGTCGGCCGCAGCGGACTGCTGCTGCCGGCCCTGTCCCTGGGCCTGTGGCACAACTTCGGCGACGCCACGCCTATCGACACCCAGCGCGCGCTGCTGCGCACCGCCTTCGACCTGGGCATCACCCACTTCGACCTGGCCAACAACTACGGCCCGCCCTACGGCAGCGCCGAAAGCAACTTCGGCCGCCTGCTGCGCGAGGACTTCCAGGCCCACCGCGACGAACTGATCGTCTCCACCAAGGCCGGCTGGGACATGTGGCCGGGGCCGTACGGCCAGGGCGGCAGCTCGCGCAAGTACCTGCTCTCCAGCCTCGACCAGAGCCTTCAGCGCCTGGGCCTGGACTATGTGGACATCTTCTACTCGCACCGCTTCGACGCCGACACGCCGCTGGAGGAGACCGCCATCGCCCTGGCCGACATCGTGCGCCAGGGCAAGGCGCTGTACGTCGGCATCTCCTCCTACTCGGCGGGCAAGACCCGCGAGATCGCCGCGCTGCTGCGCGAGCTGAAGGTGCCGCTGCTGATCCACCAGCCGGCCTACAACCTGTTCAACCGCTGGATCGAAAAGGACCTGCTCGACGCTACCGACGAGCTGGGCGCCGGCATCATCGTGTTCACCGCCCTGGCCCAGGGCCTGCTCAGCGACAAGTACCTCGACGGCATTCCGCAGGACGCGCGGGTCAACCGCCCGGGTGGCGCCTCGTTGCGCCCGGAGCACCTGTCCGAGGCCAACATCACCCGCGCCCGCGCGCTCAACGAGATCGCCGCGCGCCGCGGGCAGAGCCTGGCCCAACTGGCGCTGGCCTGGACCCTGCGCGATCCGCGGGTCAGCTCGGCGCTGATCGGCGCCAGCCGCCCGGAGCAGATCGTCGAGAACGTCGCCGCCCTGGATAACCTGGCGTTCAGCGCCGAGGAACTGGCCGAGATCGACCGCTACGCGGTGGAAGGCGGCATCAATCTCTGGGAAAAACCGTCCACCGACTGGCAGGAGTGAAGATGAAGACCATCCGATTCGGCGTCGCCGTGCTGGCGCTGCTGGCCCTCGCCGGCGTGGCGCGGGCGGCCGAGCCCGAGGTGCTGCGCATCGGCTTCCAGAAGGGCTCCACCAGCCTGGTGCTGGCCAAGGAATACCGAATGCTGGAGCAACGTTTCCCCCAGGTGCGGGTGCAGTGGATCGAGTTCCCGGCCGGGCCGCAGATGCTCGAAGCGCTGAATATCGGCAGCCTGGACGTGGGTTCCACCGGCGACATCCCGCCGCTGTTCGCCCAGGCCGCCGGGGCCGACCTGCTGTACATCGGCGCCGAGCCGCCCAAGCCGCAGGCCGAGGTGATCCTGGTGGCCAAGGACAGCCCGATCCGGTCGGTGGCTCAGCTCAAGGGCAAGCGTGTGGCGCTGCAGAAGGGCTCCAGCGCGCATAACCTGGTGCTACGCGCGCTGGCCCGCGAGGGGCTGACGTTCGCCGACATCCAGCCGATCTACCTGCCACCGGCCGACGCCCGCGCCGCCTTCGAGCGCGGCAGCGTGGATGCCTGGGCGATCTGGGACCCGTTCTACTCGGCCATCGAGCTGGAAGGCCGCGCGCGGCTGCTGGCCAACGGCGAGGGCCTCGACCTGAGCGGGCCCTTCGTGCTGGCGGCGCGACCGTTTGCCGAGGCGTACCCGCGATTCCTGCCCGAGCTGCTCGACGAGCTGAACCACGCCGAGGTGCTGACCCGCAGCGACGAGGCCGCCAGCATCGCCCTGCTGGCGCGGGTTACCGGCCTGGGCGAGGCGGTGATCGCGCGGGCCTTCAGCCACCGCCCGCCATCGCCGATCGGCCCGCTGACGGCCGAGATCGTCGCTGCGCAGCAGCGCACCGCCGACCTGTTCTTCGAGCATCGTCTGTTGCCACGCAGGGTGGATGTGGCCGCGGCCGTGCAGCGGACGGACTGAGCCTGGGAGAGGGGAGAGGGTAAAGCGGAGGAGGGAAAAGAACGGACGGGCCTCGTGGGCCCGTCCGTTTTACTGCTGGCGACCGATCAGAACTCGTGGTCGGCGGTGTCCGGGTTCAGGTCGCTGATACCCAGCACAGCGGAAGCCTTCTCGATGGAGCCGGTCTGCTTGACCAGCGCGGCGATGGCGTCACGCACCAGTTGCTGGCCGTCCGCGTTGTCGGCGGCGATCAGCTGGTCGAAGTGCACGTTGTTCTTCTCGGCGCTGTCGACCAGGGCCTGCAGCTTGGCCTCGGTGGTTTCCAGGTCGGCCTTGAGGGCGCTGTCGGCCTGGGCGTCCAGCTTGGCGACCAGGGAGGACAGGCTCGGGCCGGTCAGGGTGGTGCCGTCGACCTTCTTGTACTCGCCCAGGTAGATGTTGCGGATGCCCTTGCCGTTGTAGAAGTGCGAGTTGTGGGTGTTGTCGCTGAAGCAGTCGTGCTCGTCTTCGGTGGAGTTGGCTTCCAGGGCGACCTTCATGCGCTCGCCGGCCAGCTCGCCGAGGGACAGGCTGCCCATGCCGAACAGCATCTTGCGCAGGCCGCTCTCGGCCGACTCGGCTTCCAGCTTGGCGCGGTAGTTGTCGGCGACGCCGGCCTTCCACTGCTCGACCATGCCGTCCAGGTCGGCGACCAGCAGGTCGGTGGCGGCCTTCAGGTAGGTGCGGCGACGCTCGTTGTTGCCGCCGGTGGCGCCTTCGCCGGTCAGGTAGTCGGTGTAGGGACGGTTGCCGGCGCCCGGGTTGGTGCCGTTCAGGTCCTGGCCCCAGAGCAGGAATTCGATGGCGTGGTAGCCGGTGGCGACGTTGGCCTCGGAACCGCCCAGCTCGTTCAGCTCGGCCAGTTTCTCGCCAGTGATCTCGGTGACGTCGATCTTGTCTTCGCCGACCTGGATGGTGGTGTTGGCGATGATGTTGGCGCTGGCGCCCGGGTTGCCCAGCGCGTGCTGGTAGTCGCCGGCCACGTAGTCGATCAGGCCTTCGTCCAGCGGCCAGGCGTTCAGCTGGCCTTCCCAGTCGTCGACCACGGCGTTGCCGAAGCGGAACACCTCGGTCTGCATGTACGGCACGCGGGCCGCCAGCCAGGCTTCCTTGGCCGCCTTCAGGGTGTCTTCGCTGGGGTTGGCGAGGAAGGCGTCGATGGCGCTCTGCAGGCTCTTGCCGGTGCTGGCGGCGTCGCTGAACACGGCCAGGGCGAGGTCGGCGTAGTGGGCGACCACGGCCTTGGCGGCGGCTTCGTCCACTTTGTTCGCAGCGGCGGTGGCCGGGGCTTCGGTGTTGGCGGCGGCCGGCGCTTGAGCTTGCGGCGCGGCGGCCTCTTTCTTGTCGTCGCCGCAGCCGGCGAGGGAAATGGCGAGGGCCAGCAGGCTGGCGGTGGCCAGGGGCATGCGAGTCATGGCGGAGTCCTTTGCTTCTAGTGTTGGAAGGCGGGAAAACCGCCCAATGATGCGAAAGATTTTCATTAATTGCAAAGCCGTTTTCCCGCGCTGCGTTGAGAGGCGGGACGCGCTGTCGCTAGAATGCCGGCAGTCCACAAGGAGCGTTGTCCATGAGCCTCACTGCCGTCGTCGTACTCGTCGTGCTGTTCCTCCTCGCCGCCTGGGCGGTGGTCCTCTACAACGGCCTGGTGCGCCTCAAACACGGGGTGAGCAAGGCCTGGTCGAACATCGACGTGCTGCTCAAGCAGCGCCACGACGAACTGCCCAAGCTGGTGGAAACCTGCAAGCAGTACATGCAGCACGAGCGCACCACTCTGGAGCGGGTGGTGGCCGCCCGTAGCGCCGTGGCCAGTGCCCGCGAGCAGCATGACGTGGGCGCCCTGGGCAAGGCCGAGAGCACCCTGCGCGCCGGCCTGGGCCAGCTGTTCGCCCTGGCCGAGAACTACCCGGACCTCAAGGCCAACGAGAGCTTCCAGCACCTGCAGCAGCGCATCTCCGGCCTGGAGAACGCCATCGCCGACCGCCGCGAGCTGTACAACGAGGCGGTCAACCTGAACAACGTGCGCATCGAGCAGTTCCCCGACGTGATCCTGGCACGCCTGTTCGCCTTCAAGGAAGCCGAACTGCTGCAGTTCAGCGAGGAAGAGAAGGCCGACGTCGACCTCAAGTCGCTGTTCAACTGAGCATGGATGTCGGTGGGCTGGCGATCAGCCTGTTCTTCAGCGTCGGCACCTGCGCCGGCGGCGGCTGGTGGTGCATCAGGCGCCTGTCCGAGGCGCGCTTCCTGCTCAACACGCCGACCTCGAAGATTCGCTCGGCGGCGCAGGGCTATGTCGAGCTTTACGGTGTGCTGCATGCCCATGACGAAGGCGAGGTGCGCGCGCCGTTGTCCGGCACGTCCTGCCTGTGGTGGCGCTTCAAGGTCGAGGAATACAGCGAGCAGGGCAAGCGCCGCTCCTGGCGCGTGCTCGAGAGCGGCACCAGCGAAGCCTGGTTGCGCCTGCGCGACGCCACCGGCGAATGCCTGATCAACCCGCGCGGCGCGGAGGTGCGGCCGGTCGTCCGCGAAACCTGGTACGGCAACGAGCGCCGGCCCATGGGCAACCCCAACGGGCCGAGCCTGGGGCTGTTCGGCATGCTGCTCGGCGGTAGCGGCCACTACCGCTACATCGAGGAGCGCCTGCACGCCGACCAGCCCCTCTACGCCATCGGCAATTTCCGCACCCTGGGCGGTGCCGAGGCCTTCGACCTGACCCAGGCGCAGGGCGAGGTGATCCGCGAGTGGAAGAGCGACTTCGCCGGCCTGCTGCAGCGCTTCGACGTCAACGGTGACGGCCAGCTGGACACTTCGGAGTGGGAGCGCATGCGCCAGTCGGCGCGGGCCGAGGCCCAGCGTCGCCACGCGGCGCGCGGCGAGGCGCCGGTGCATCACCAGCTGAGCCGGCCGGGAGAGTCCTATCCCTTCATTCTTTCCAACAGCGGGGAGGACGAACTGGCGCGGCGCTTCTACTGGCAGGCCGCCGGCGGAGCGATCGTCTGCCTGATCGGTGCTCTGGCGACCGCCTGGCTGGTCAGCAACGTGCTGATACCGGGACTGGCTGCCGCCTGAGCGTTTGCAACCCGTTCACGGAGAACATCGGCTGGTCAGACGCCCCGTGGGAGCGGCCTTGGCCGCGAGCTTTTTCTCCCAGCCCCGAAAACAGCTCGCAGCCAAAGCTGCACCTATTTCTTGTGAATGCCCTTGGGCAGCTGTACCACGCGGCTTTCCGAATAGATGTCGTGCCAGCTGCGCTTCTCCTTGTCCCACAGCGCCCAGAGGAAGCCGAGGCCGAGGAACAGCCAGGAGCCGATGGCCACCACGAAGCGCAGCAGCGCCTGCCACAGGCTGATGGCCGAGCCGTCCGCGTTCTGGATGCGCAGGCCCCAGGCCTGCATGCCGAGGGTCTGGCCGTTGTGGGTCCAGAACTTAGCGAAGAAACCGAACAGGCTGAGCAGCACCAGGCTGGCCAGCAGCGGGTCGTTGTCCAGGGCGCCCATCTCGGACAGCTCCATCAGCCGTTCGCCGCCGTAGATCAGCCGTAGCAGGCCCTGCTGATAGATCAGGCCGACCACCATCACCAGCGCGACGCACAGCAGGAAGTCGTAGAACATCGCGGCGAAGCGGCGGATCAGGCCGGCGACGGGGAAGTCGCCCTGGGGGCGCAGCATGTGCTTGGGCATGGACAGCTCGACAGGGAAGGGAACCGCGCCGGATTGTACGGTCTGGAAACGCCGGGCACAAAAATCACCGGACACAAAAAAGCCCCTGATGTCGCCATCAGGGGCTCTTTCGTAGCAGCAGCGATTAGCCCAGAACCTGGACCTTGTCGGCTTGCATGCCTTTCTGGCCTTGCACGGCTTCGAAAGTCACTTTCTGGCCTTCTTTCAGGCTACGGAAGCCACTACCTTCGATAGCGCGGAAGTGCACGAACAGATCCGGACCGCTCTCGGGGGTGATGAAGCCGAAGCCCTTCTCGTCGTTGAACCATTTGACGGTGCCGGTTTGACGATTCGACATTGTCTTATTTCCTTGAAACTAGAGTTGATGACAGCCTCCCGGATTTTCAGGCGCGAGAGGGCTGGAACTGGTTGCAGAGAGTAAGAGAAGTCGAGCGGGATGTAGCGGATCTTGGGATCTACTGCACCAGGTCACGATTCAAGGCGACCCATGCAAACACAGTTGACCCACTCTACGCTAACTCAAACTCATTTGCCAAGCCCCCTGGAACAGGCGATTCCAGGGGCCTCGCAGGCAATTTGGGAGGGATATCGTGGTGCCCCGGGAGAGACCCTAAAGCGACCCGACAGAATATTACATTTTGAGGCTTTTGCCGTTATACCGTGGTTTATAAGGGTTCCGGGCGGTGCGTATCCCGACAGCACGCGGAGCGAAGCGGGGGTTCCGTGGTAGTGTTCACGCCAAAATCACGCCAGCGAGGGTGCAGAGTTTGGCGACGTACAGGAAGAGGAGCGGAGGCTGGAGAGCCGAGGTGTTCAAGCTAGGGGTAAGGGACTCGCAGACCTGGCCGACGAAGGCGCAGGCGGTGGCTTGGGCCACACAGCGAGAGGCCGAGATTCTGGCCGAGAAGGGGGCTCGCCGGACTTCTGACTTCACTGTGATGGAAGCTCTGAAGAAGTACAAGGCGGAGGTGTCGCCGAAGAAGGCCGGTCAACGGTGGGAGGAGATCCGAATAGATCGGTTCATTGCTCAGCTTCCGTTCGTCGGCGAGAAGGTCAATGACATCGAGGCAGACCATATTTCGGCTTGGCGCGACGAGCGCCTAAAGGAAGTCTCTGATCCGAGTGTGCGCCGTGAGATGACGCTGTTGTCCAGCGTTTTCGAGTGGGCACGCAGGGAGTGGCGGTGGATCTCGGTTAACCCGGTCAAGCAGGTTCAGCGGCCCAGCAACAACAGGCCGCGAGATCGCCGAATCAGTGACGCAGAGATCGCCCTGATTGTTGATGGGCTTGGCTATGTCGAAGGTCAGCCACCGGTCACGCAGATGCAGGAGGTGGCCTATGCCTTCCTGATCGCTATCGAGACTGCAATGCGGCAGGGGGAAATCCTGGGTCTGACCAAGCGCGCGACCCGCCTTCGGGAGAGGTATGCTCGACTGGCTATGACGAAGAATGGTGATGCCCGCGATGTACCCCTGTCTCGCCGGGCGGTCGACTTGCTGCAGGTGATGGTTGATGCAGCAGGAGACCGAGAGAAGCTGTTCAGCGTCAGTTCTGCCAGCGCAGACGCATTGTTTAGGAAAGTGCGTGATCGGCTAGAGATTGAGGGGCTTCGGTTCCATGACACTCGGCATGAAGCTACGACCAGACTGGCCAGGAAGCTTGATGTCCTCGACCTAGCGCGGATGACCGGCCATCGTGACCCGCGCTCGCTGATGGTCTATTACAATGCTACCGCCTCCGAGGTCGCCAGCCGGCTGGACTAGGCCGGCTTCCTGGCTGCCCGTGGCTTAGGCAGTTTGCTTCGGTTCTGTCGCGCCCAAAGGCGCACCTCGCCAGCAAACCAGCGCCGCGTCGCCCGAGGGCCTGTGGCGCACGGCTGAAGAGGTGTTGGGAAGTCAGGGCGGACAACCACCCTCCGCTCGACCGTATCGACCGACAACTTAACGTAGGCCGCCACGTCCTCAGACGTCCATAGCTCGTCCTCTGCTGGTACTGCAGGGCGCTTGAGTTGAATTACCAACTCCTGCAGCGCCACCAGCAGTCTGGTGTCGCTCATGCTACCTAGTTCAGTGCCGCCCACTGCGGGCGCTTGCTGACCACTCATGATTGCCTCCTGGCTACTGCCTGGCACTGCGACTCTGGGTTTTCTGGCGCGCCCACCAGGTACTGCCGCCACGGCACCTTCACACCGTCGACCAGAAAGCCCCAGGAGCCTTGCTTGCGGCCGGTGATGAACAGTGTGAACACACCGCCATCGGACACGCGGCTAATGTGGTGATATTCCCCGAAGGCTAGCGTCGCCGTGTCGCCTGGTCGGCGCGTATGGGTCACCTCTTCGTCGCCTACCAGCCGGCGTTCCTCGTACCAGCCGCGCAGGATGATCGTGCGGGCGTTCCATGGGTGGTCGTGCGGGTGGCGTTCCAGATCCTCGCGGAGGATGTGGTGCACACGGACCGACCACGGCAGCCAGCTGTGGCGCGCCGTGTTGTGTTCGAGGTTGTACGGGTTGAACAGCCACCAGCGCATCATGTAGCCGTCAAGGTGGAAGTAGGGGGTGCGCTTTGAGCGGCGAATCAGCCAGCCTGCAATGCGAGGCCGAGCCAGCAGCCGCGCGAGCAGATGCCAGAATAAGCTCTTCATGGTCAGTCCTTCGGTTTTGGTGGCGGGTTGCAACGTAGGCAGGGGCATTGAGCTGCCGGCCTGCGCGTGGATCGGCAGATGATCGGGGCGGTCATTTCTCTCTCATGGGATAGGTCTTGGTTAGATGGCTGTTGACGGCGAGGCCTCGCCCCAGAGCTACCCTTGCCAGCGAGGCCCTGTCCTTGTGGCTATGGCTGGCCTGGGTGAGCAGGCCGAAATAGCTGTTGGCGGTCTCGCGCAGATCCTCGGACGGGACTTGGGAAGTGCGCCGCAGGGCCAGTGCCACGGTGCGTTTGCGGGTGGTGCGGTGCCATGGCTTGATGACATGGCCTACGAAGTCAACGCCGCGATCTACCGGCTGCAGGATTGTCTTGCGAGGGTTGAGCCTGGCGCCCAGCGCGGGAAGGAATTCCTCAATCTCTGCCTTCCAGGCGTTCAGCTGCTGGGGTGACTCATGCAGCAGCACGAAGTCGTCGACGTAGCGCACGTAGTGCTTGCAGTGCAGCCGGTGCTTCACGAACTGGTCGAGCGCATCGAGGTAGATGTTCGCGAAGAACTGCGACGACAGGTTGCCAATCGGCAGGCCAAGGTGGGACGGCTGTGCTTCGAGGCGCTTGTGCTGGGGAACTTGGTTGAAGAGGTGGCGCGGGCTGCGCACCTCATAGTCCCTCCTCGGGTCATGCCAAAGCACCTGCAGAGCGAGCGACCGCCACCAGGGTTCGGCGATCCTGTCGGTCAGCTGTTTCGCGAGCACCTGCTTGTTGATGGATACGAAGAAGTTGGCCAGGTCGCACTTCAAATAGCTCACTGGCCTGGACCAGTTCCTGGTCGCGCTGCGGATCTTCGATTCCAGGCGCTCGGCCGCATACAGCGTGCCCCTGCCAGGTATGCAGGCGCAGCTGTCTGCGATGAATGTCCGCTCTATGCCGGCGCCGATCCGGTTGTACAGGTGGTGGTGGACAATCCGATCTGTAAAGGCCGAGGCCCATACCTCGCGCGGCCTGGGTCGCGTCACCACAAAGCAGATTGAGCGGCCTGGCCGGTATGAGCCGGCGATCAGGTCGCTGTGGAGTTGAACAAGGTTCCGCTCCAGGTCTGCCTCGAACGCCAACGCGCTTGCGCCGTTGCGCTTTGAGCGTCGGCAGTCGTAATAGGCTTGGACCAGATCGCGGAACGGGTAGGGGCTCACCGTCGAATCTGCGGACGGGGCGGACGCGGAACTCGTTGTTCTTGTCGTTGTTGTTCTGGTTGCCATCTTCGAAATTCATGTTGAAGGCGTAGTTGGCGGAGCGCTGCGACCTGTCGTGCTATCTACGTCGCCCGGGCGATTGCTCATCCAGGAAACTGCGCCGGGCCTCGCCGACCGTTCCGTCGGTGGTCCCCGTGCTGCGCTTGGCGGTGGCCCGTAGGCCAGCGGCACGACCAGATTCAAATCGCACAGACCTGGCCGCCTTGACGGTCAGGTAGCGGGCGCGGTTGCTGTTGCACGTTTCCAGGCATTGGCCTGTTTGCCGATGGAGGCTGTGAGCTGGATCGCCTGCGCGTGCTGCGAGACGCTGATGAATCGCTTCTCCTTGAACAACCGGAGCAGGAATTCAATCACCTGCACTCGCTCCACCAGGGTGGCCAGGTGGGCGCGCTTGTCCCTCGCAGCATTGGCCCTGGCTATCAGCACCATGACCTCTATGCACTCGTCCCTGACCTTGGCGCCGAGCCCGGCCTTGAAGTCGCGCGGGATGTTTCGCGTCACGTCGGTGGCGAGGCTGAGCAGGTCGAAGGCGACCTTATGGATGGGCAGATCCGTGTGCATTGCCATCGGCAAACCTTCCAGAAATCCGGCCGCGAGCGGCCGGTTAAATGAGCGAATTAATCAATGAGCACGCTGCGGACGGGGCGGACGCGGAACTCGTCGCTCTTGACGCTGATGTCCTGGTAGCCACCTTCGAAATGCATGTAGAAGGCGTAGTAGGCGGAGCGCTGCGTGCTAGACCAGTACCAGCGAGGTGCGAATGCTTCCGGGGCGCCGACCTTGAAGGCCTCGACCGTGGTTTGCGCTGGCATCTCTTCGGTATAGAGCTCGCCGGCTGGCACGCTGTGGTGGTTCTCGCCGTCTCGTCCCCAGCAGTAGTTCGCATCGTCCGTCGGCTTCAGGTTGCGGTACTGCAACTCCTGCACGTCGCGGGCGGGAATTGCCCAATCGTTGAAGCCGCCGATCTCCAGGGCCAGGACGCGCTTTGCCAGCTCGCTACCTGCTGCCGCCATCGCTTCGGTGTTGGCGCGGCTGTCGGTCATGCTGCCGGCGCCGTCGATCTTCTCGCCGTGCTCGCCCCATTCACCTTCCAGCTCATGCCCGGACGGTGCAGTGATGGACGCATAGCGCTTTCCATCCTGGATGTAGAAGCCGCTGACGAAGCCGCCCGCAAAGGTCTGGCCGATCTGCGGAAGTGCTGTTGCGGGTGCTGCCTGTGCTGCTGTTTGCATGGGTGGTTCCTCTTTGCGGGCAACAAAAAAGGCGCCGTTGCGCCCTGGGTTGGTGCTGGCCAGGCGGCCAAGTGAATTACCGAATGATCAAATGAAGAATCTGCGGACGGGGCGGACGCGGAACTCGTAGTACTTGCCGTAGTAGTGCTGGTAGCCATCTTCGAAAAGCATGGTGAAGGCGGAGGTGGCGGAGCGCTGCGTGCTCGACCAGTACCAGCAATCCTTGGCGAACAGATCGGGGGCATTCAGCCAGGCCTGATACAGCTCGGCGCAGGCTGGCAGGTAGAAGTCGCGGTGGTTGTCGGCCTGGTGCTCTGCGCAGGCCGTGGCGGCCGGATGGTCGCCCTCCAAGAGGAGGGCTTGCGTGTTCGCCAGGCCGTCCCGCTTGCTGGTCGCGTCGGACTCCTTGCCGCGGCCGCCCCAGGCGCGGTCGCCAAGATCCTGGGCGCCGACAATCAGGTAATGGGCCGGGGTTCCTTCCTGCTCAGGGACGAAGCCGGCGTTGTGGCCGCCCTGCCCGGGCCAGTAATCGCCGATGCGCGGGGCATTCTGCGCGGCGGCAGTGATTGCATCGTCCGCCACCTGCTGGGTGGCTCCGACCTGTGCCAACGCTGCGGCGATAAAGGTTGTTGCGACAACGTGTGCAGGCACCTTCAGGACAAGCCCTTCGGGGGTCTTCACCGTGATCATTTCTCGCTTCATGGGAGTAGTCTCGCGGTTGAGTTGAGAGCTGCTGGATGAACGGCCGTCGCCGGCCGGGCAATGGAATGCAAGAATACTGTTCGTTTGTACAGTATTTGGTGCGACTATGAGTTCGTTCGGTTTGCCTGGCTTCAGCCCTGTTGCAGATGCAGAGCTGCGGCGAGTCTGGAATGAGAACGCCTTTCCTGAGGCGCGCCATCTTGTGCTGGAGATAGTTCGCTACCGCAGGCTGCTCGCCGAGATCGATGGTCATTACGTGCAGATTCACCGGGCGTGGCGCGACACGGTGGGCGGCGACTTGGTGGGGCTTCACCTGCTCAAGCAAGTGATGCACCGGGAGCGCCACCGTGTGTGAGCTGCCATGAAAATCCCAGGCTGCCCGGTGTGCTTCCAGCCCGTCGACGAGAAGCTGTTCCGCGATGATGGCGTCGAGGTGATGTGCCGAGAGTGCGGTCACTTCATGCTCGGCAACGAGCTGGCGGCGCGCCTGAGCTGCTTCATGTTCGATACGCGCGCTGCACATCAGAGACTGAAGGAGCGCCGCCAGCACGACCCTGTACCTGTGCTTGGGGTCGGCGACGAGGACCTGCTATTCAGGAGGTAGAGCTAGCGCCCCTGGCGCAGATCTGCCAACTTGCGGGTAAGGTCCATGGTGGTACGTCGTAGGGCGCCGGCCTCTACCGGCGTTCGTTTGCCGCCGGCGGCTTTCCGGGCGGCGCGAAGCTGGCGCGCCGCGCGCAGGCATCGCGCAAGTTCGAGAATGGTCTGGTCGAGCGTGTGGTTGCGCATGGCTGCCTCGCCTCTATGTGGGTTAGAAGAGCCCCCAGGTCGGTCGGGGTCATGCCGCCTGTCCCTTCGTCGGCATCCAGTCAACGAAGCCGTAGCGCAGCGCCTTGGTCTTCTTGTCGATGATCGGCTTGCCCTGGGCATCGGTGAGCACGCAGCGGGCCTTGATGCGCATGTCGCGGCATTTGTCGGTGCGCCGAGCCAGGTCGATGAACTGCTGCGCGAACTCGGGCGAGTCGAGCAGCACGGACAGTTGCCGCACCTTGCGCCCGGCCATGATCACCTCGGCGCAGCGCTCGACGGCCTCCAGCCATTCGTCCATGGTGAGTTGCTGCTTACCGCCCGGGGTGTCTTTGTTGTCCCGGGTGGACGGGGTTTTCTTCTTGGCCTCCTCGAGCGCTGCGGCGCGAGTCATGCCGAACACGGCGAAGGTGCTCATAGGGCATTCTCCAGCTTGGTGAGGGCGAGCTTTACTTGGTCGTAGCGCTCCTGCAGGTCCTGCAGTTCCAGTGCTTCGCGGATGCGCGATATGCAGGCTTCGCATTCGTCCTTCAGGATGTTCAGGTCGTCTTCTGCCCGCTCTGCCGCTCGCTCTGCGTCTCGCGCTTCTTCCTCTAGCGCCGCCTCTCGATCCAGCCGCGCCGACTTGCCGCGCGCAAAGCGTTCGGCGAGCTCCTGTGCGGCTTCCGGGTGTATCGGGGCGTAGTCTTCAAGCTCTTCGTCGGTGCAGCTCTTCACGGGAAGTCCCATGGGGATCTCCTTGCGGCATTCGGCCGGCTACTGGTCAGCTTCATCCATGCGCGCCGCCGCCCGAGCTCCGGCCTGGCGCAGCGTGCGCGCTACGTTTTCGCTGATGTGGATTTCGTGGCGCGGAGCTGTGAGAAGGTGGGCGGAGCCCTCTCTGCCAAGCGCGTGCGTGTTGAGAATCATCAGGGACATGGCCTCGGCCATGGTCGTGACGTTGTGCCACTGCATCAGCTCGGCGAGCTGGGCCTTGGTACCGGGTGGCGCCGGCAGGCGAAGGTCTTCGATGCCCTTATCCTTGCGCCTGGCTGCTGATTCCGCAGACCTGCGCTGCGTGGTCTTGGCGGCCATCAAGAGCGCCCTGCGGGCTTGGCCTTTCGGCCGAGGCCGATGGTGCTATTGAACTTGCGTATGGCTCGGCGACTGTCCGCTAGGCCATCCCTGAACGCGATTCCCTGGCGCTTGGCCAGCGAGCGCAGAGAGCTGCGGGTACGGTTCATGAGTTCGGCGGCCTCGTAGATGTTGTGCGTGGCCGCCAACTGCTTGGCCTTTTCTATCTCCGCTTCCGTGTAGGGCCTGCCGCGCCCGCCCTCGAAGCGGATGCCGTTGCGCAGCGCTACGCTCTTCACTGTGCTGACGCCGTAGCCGATGGCCTCGGCGACCTGTTCGGAGGTCATGGTCTTGGCCAGCTCGCGGATGCGTTCCAGATGGTCGTCGATGCGCCCCTGCCGGCTGGGGCGAGGGCGTTTGACCTTGGTGCTGTAGCGCCGCGGCTTGCGCTCCGATGGTGGTGGCTCGCGGCGCGGCGGCAATGGAGCGATGCCCTCGAACCCTGGCACGACCACGACGGCGCCGCCGGCCGCCAGGAAGGCGGCCATCTTGTGCTGCAGGTCTGCGCCTGCCTGGGTGCTCATGCCGGCACCTGCAGGGTGCCGCGCTCCAGGGCCAGCGCAACGTCCATGGCGTCGGCGTAGCGCTCGCGGAATGCGAGGGTGCGGTGGGTGTCGGCGTCCTGCACCTGCACCATGTTGCCGCTGATGAACAGGCGAGTTGCCCGCGGCGGGTTGATCGGCGTCACCTGGCGGCGTGCCTCGAAGGCCATCCGGGCCTGGCCGGCCTGGCGGAGCAGTAGGGCGAGTTCGCGTGCCGCCTCGCGGCCGCGCTGAAGGATGTTCATGGCGTGTTCTCCGGGGTGGTTGCGTGCATATGTAGGCGGGGAAAAGAGCCCCGGCGAACCGGGGCAAGCACGTCACTTCAGGTGATGCTTCCCGCATCGGAGAGCGGTCAGGCGGTGCCGGCCGCTCTCCTGATGCGCCCTCCAGAGAAGGCGCCTAGCGTTCGAAGGAATGAATTACTGAAGGAGCAATCTGCGGACGGGGCGGACGCGGAACTCGCCGTCCTTGTCGAGGCTGAGCTGGTAGCCATCTGCGAAACACATGTAGAAGGCGTAGTTGGCGGAGCGCTGCGTGCTCGACCAGTACCAGTGATCTTCGTCCAGGTCATCGAGGTGGCCGGCTTGCTTCGCCACCATCAGGGCGTGGCACTCGAACGCGGATGGGATGTGCGCGTCGATTTCCAGCGCCTGCTTCGCCAAGGCGCTTCCGGCTTCCGCCATCGCGACGGTATTGGCGTGACCGTCGCCGTGGGTAGTGGGCACGTGCTGCCTGTACTCGCCCCAGGGGCCGACCAGCTCCGCTTCCGCCGGCAGGGCGACCAGCGCTACCTCTTGCGCGCCCTCTTGGCCGCCGATCCAGTAGCGGGCGATCAGCGTGCCGCCTTCGAGCGGTTGGCCGAAGGCGGGGAGGTCGGTGCGTGCGATTGTTTTCATGGGTTGCTCCTGTGGATTGGCCGTCAGGCCGCGCGGCGTGCCCACCAGCAGATGGGGCCGTTGGTGGTGTTGTGCATGGCGAGTGGGAACCAGCCGTTGCCGGCCGGCGGTTGCGGCTTCCAGTAGCTGAAGTCGGGGTCGTTGACGGCGAAGAAGCGCTCGGCGACTTCCGGGGCGGCGTTGCCGTCCAGCGGAGTGCCGACGACTTCCAGGCCCTGCTGCTGACGCCAGTGCTCGCACACCGGCGCGGCGCCGTCGGGGAAGTTCGGTAGGTCAGGGTGGCGCCAGGAGCCGTCGGGCTCGCGCACCACCTTGGTGGGCTTGATCAGGGTGGGCATGGGTGGGTCCTCTTGCTAGGATTTGCTGCAGTGATCAACGCAACGGAAGCGATCCGAATGGATGCGAAAAGTCTTGAAGTGCTGCAGCAGCTGAAGCAGTCCATGGAGGCCGACAAGCGCGTCGAGCAGGCCAAGGACTGGATTGAGAAGGTGTGTCGCTTCTGCAAGGCCACCTTCGTTGCCCACAAGGACTGGAAGCCTCAGCCCATCATGTGCAAGGGGTGCAGAACCGAGCGGAAGACCCATTACGAGGTGCCTGAAGGAGACACGCTCTTCACCGAGACTCGGGTCTTTCATGGTGGCGGACCCGGAACCGGGCGCCGAAAATGACTACGAGCTGCTAGTCGACGCTGACATTTCCTCCGCCTGGCCTCTCGATGCACTTCAGCATCTCGCGCTGGAGCTCTCCGATTGCCCAAGCGCACGCCATGATGGATGCCTCTCTACAGCTCGCGTTCTTGGATGCGAACCCTTCTATCTGGATGCCTTCGCGGGAGATTTTCACCACTCCCTTCTTGGTCAGCTTCATCGGTTCTACGTTGTTCATCGTCTTCTCCGCTTGACTTCCCAATGCCGCCTCCAGACACGGAAGCGGCATCAGTGAAATCGTTCTCGCAAGCCTCCGCGCCGATGACCGGTGGCGGACGCCTTGCGTGTTGCGGTGACGTCAACAGGATTCAAACGCCGTATGGCACCTGTTGATCTCTGCGGGTTGTTAAAGAGCGGTGGCCTTACGGCCTCGCCTTGAAATCCGGCGGTATTGAATTAACTATCTCTTGCGGTAATAGATATGTCAATACCTGCGGATTTAATATTTTTGGCGCACATGAAAAAGCCCGCTCTAGGCGGGCTTAATGGGGAGGTGAAGGTGAGGTCTAGCCTTCGGTCACCAGCTTGTAGGTCGACACTTCCTTGGCGGTAAGGGGGTCGATCCTGCTGTACATCATGGCCTTGAGCTTGACGTGCATGCCAAGTGTGTACTGCTGGATGTGGGCGAACTGCTGCTTGTTGTAGGCGATCTTGTACTTGCGTTTGTCCAGCTCGCTACGGATGTAGATGGCGCCGTTCTCCTTCAGATCAGTGATTCGCCCCTCAAGGTTGACCGGGACTGGTTCCACTGCCTCGAAGGTAGACAGGCGCTCATGTGCCTGGCGCACATCGTTGAGCGAGCCTCCCCACTGATAGACCCGGGCGTTTGGCGCCGGCCAGGTCAGCTCTGCACCAATGCCGCGCCGCTCCAGCTCACCCAGCATTTCACTGAGGGCCTTGGTGGCAGAGACGCCAATGACGCTCACCAAGTCCCGGATCTTCTCTTGGGTGGGGGCCTGGAGTACGTCGAAAATCTGCTCCAGAGCGCCCTCGAGTATGGATTCGCCAGCGGCATCCGGCGCCATGTTGCCGGCCAGCAGCAAGCGGGTGGACCCGGTTGCCAGGTAGGACAGGCGCAGGTCCATGTCGTGGGCCAGGCTGTCAGGTATGCCGTTTCTTGGCGAGCAGCCGTGGCGCAGATGGTAGGCCGCGTAGGTGAGCACTCGGTTGAGCTTGTCCGAGAGCTTGGAGAGCAGCGCCAGGGGAATGCTGCCATCCATTCTCATGCCCATCAGGCGCAGCTCGACCACCTCGTTCTGCAGCGCTTCCTTGGCCAGCCGCAGCTCTTGCTTGAGGTCTTCTTCATGGGCCTGCCAGGATTGCAACGAGAGCCTGATGGAGGGCTTTGCGCCGGCCGCCAGGCGATCCTGGTCGCGGGCTATGAATTCCTTGACCTGAGCAAGCTGGCGCTCAAGCCAATCTATGCGATTTGCTTGCTCAGTCATGGTTGATCCTCAGTTCGGCCAAGCCTTTTGGCGTCACCTCATCGCGCTGGGTTCCGAATTGCGCGGACCAGAACTGCAGCGCTTCGTTATCGTTGGATGCCGCCGAGAATACGTGGAGCCCGAAGCGGGTTTTCACCTGGTGCGTGTTGAGTAGACCGTTCAGCAGCTCAATCGATGACTCGGAAAGTTCGTCAACGCATTGGGCGTCATAGACAACCACCAGGTCGATATCGTCCGGATCGAGCTTGGTGCACATGAAAGAGCCATCTACCCAGATGAAGGCCTTCAGGCCGGCGCTCTGCAGTAGCTCCAAGTATACGGTGAGCGCGTTGTAGAGCGGCTGCCTTCTGGCGGATTCCGGGAAGGCGTCCACAGTCAGAACGCGCAATGTTTCGAGCGAGTGGGGGTGCAGGCCTTCATCCGCCAGGAGTGGCGGGAAATCAATCTTTGGCTGTTCCATTGTCCGGAATCAACAGGTCCATTGCTTGCTTGAGCTTCCTTGCCTGTTCCGGCGTAAGCCTGAGCATCATGTCGGCGACCTCGTCGACGTCTGCCCGTTGTTCGGCGGGGGCCGCCTCATAAAGGTCGTCTTGGTATGAGCGTGGTGAATTGCCGATTCCGCCATGTGCCGCTGCTGCCATTGCGGCGATTTCCTTGGAAAGTCTCGGACTGAAGCTCTCAACAGGAACCCCCAGCAATCCGGCAACGACCGAGGCAAATCGCGCGTTCAGGGCGTTGTAACCATTCAAGTAAGAGCTAACGGCCCCCTGACTGATTTCAAGTGCGTCGGCGATCTTCCCTTGGCTAAGACTGTCCTTTCTGCTTTTTCCCTTGTTGAAGTCGTCCACTGCAGCCTTGAGCGCCAAGCACTCGGCCCTTTCCCAATCTTCAATTTCGCGTTTCTTCTCGGACATGTCGCAATCCTATTCCCGGCGGGAATGGTTATCCATTACCGCGGGATTTGACTTGTGATAATCCGGCGGTAATACTTCTCGCGCACAGCACTTCCCGGAGAGAAGGTTCATGCGCCGCATCCCCCTAAATGAATTCGCAACCGAGAAAAGCCAGGTTAATGCGGCCTCCCTGCTCGGCATGACTCAAGGAGCGCTGAGCAAAGCGCTTCGCGTAGGTCGTGACATTTACGTCACCGAGCACGACGACGGCACCTACTCGGCCGAGGAGGTGAAGCCATTCCCCTCCCAGGGCCAGCCTCGGCTGGCGTCCTGACATGCACCTGCACAGGGAGGCTCACCACCCATGATCATCGACATTTTCCTGGTTGCCGTCGGCTCGGTCGGGGCGGCCGGTGTGATCGCCATCGTCTGCCATGCGTTCGGCTACGAAGCGGGCCGCAACAAAGCGCTTGATGACCGCCTCTATCCGGATGCCGACGCCCCATACGTGCACTTCGCGCGCGGGATGGACCGTTTCGAGGATCGCCTCGATTTCCTCCATCGGGCGATCAAGCGCTTGCATGAGATCGAGTCAGCCAAGGCCGAGAAAGCCAAGGATCAGGGCGCCCGCGACGAGCCCGATCAGCCAGAGGGCAACGGTCTTGATTGACCCTTGCCGGCGCTCCCAGCAGAGCCGAAGTGGTGTGATCCCGCCTCGGCCCTCGGGAAAGTATTCCTTGTCCCAATGCTTCTCCTTCCAGCGCTTCCAGCGCCTTTTCAGCCAGTTCATGCCAGGCCTCCGTGGCCGTTCTGAGTGGAATCAAAACGATACCACGGGGCTCCTGGCGCCAATTTGAGTGCAGTTTGCCGGCGGCTTGTCGCCGGCTCCACGGAAAGAGCAGAGAGGTTTTACGAATGGACCAGTTCCTGCGGGCGTGCCATGCCGCCGTGCATGACGCCGAGCCGAAGCGCCTAGCCGCTCAGATGGGCTTGCCGCACATGAGCTTGCTGCAGCGCGCCAACCCGGACAACGACGCGCACAAGCTGACGATCAATCAGCTGTTCCAGATCCTGATGCACACCCGGGACATGCGCCCGCTCCAGGCGCTGGCCGAGGAGTTCGGGTTCGATCTGGTGGCGCGCGAGGGGGCGGCGCCGAAGAACCTGGCCGCCGCGTTGCTGCACATGCACGGCGAGGTGGCCGATGTGACCAAGGCAGTGACCGAGGCCCTGGCCGATAACGTCCTGACCCGGGAGGAGCGCCAGGGCATTTGCACCGAGATTGGCGAAGCACGCAAGAGCCTGGATGTGCTCGAGGCGTCGGTGAAGGAGGCGTCGTGAGCGTTCAAGCGATGACTTGGGCGCTCGAGCAGCGCCTGGTGGCCGATGCCTCCGCCCGGCATGTATTGCTGTGCCTGGCGAACTACGCGGACAAGGACGGCCGCAACGCCTTTCCCTCGGCTGCAAGCCTGGCCGAGGACACGGGGCTTTCCGAGCGCACGGTGCGCTACAAGCTGGATTCCCTGGAGTCGGCCGGGCTGATCGCGCGCGGAAATCAGGCCATTGCGCTGGCCCATATCGAGCGCCGTGACCGCACCCCGGTTTGCTATGACCTGATGATGCGTCGGGGTGCAAACCCTGCACCCCGCGATGAGGTGGTTGCGGGGTGCAATGGTTGCACCTCGGAGGATGCCACGGGGTGCAATCCACAACAGAACGGGGTGCAATCTACGACAGAACGGGGTGCAGCGGTTGCACCCAATCCGTCACTGAACCGTCAATTAACCGAAAAGCCACTGCGCGGCGTCGGCGAGTTGCAGCGGTCGCCGATGGTCGAAGGCTGGCAGCCGGACGAGGGGCAGTTGGTGGCCCAATGCCGGATGCAGGGTGTCGACCGGGAGTTGATCACCGAGGCGATGGTGCAGGAGTTCGTGGCGTTCTGGCTTACCCGCGCTGTGGCCGACAGCGCTGGTGGCTGGTGTCACCGCCTGGTGAAGCGGGCTCGGGCCGTTGCGCTGCAGGCACCACCTGCCCCTGCGGCGCCCCAGGGTGATTGGGCCGCCGGCGGGGTGATCCTGTGAGGCCCGCTGGCGAGGTGGCGAAGCACCTCCGGCCTGGTGCTGTGCAGCCGCCGGCGGCCGCAGTGATGCAGGTCGATCCGGCCACCCGGGCGGTGGTCGATGATCTGTTCGAGCGCCTGAAGGCGCACTTCCCGGCCTGGCGGCAGGCGTGGGCCGAGGAGGCCGACCTGGCTGCCGCGAAGCGTGAATGGCTGGCAGAGTTCATGCGCGCAGGCATCCGTTCCCTCGAGCAAATCCAGTGCGGCCTGCGCCGTGCGGCGCGGTCCCGTTCGGCGTTCGTGCCTGCACCCGGGGTGTTCGTGGATTGGTGCTTTGCGCCGGAGGCGTTCGGCTTGCCGGGTGTCGAGAAGGCCTATCGCATTGCGCTGCGCAACACGCATCCGGCTCAGGCCGGCTGTGCCCGCTGGCCGCATGCCGCGATTTATCACGCCGCTGTCGCCTCCGGGTATCTGGCGCTGCAGCGGATGGACCGGAAGGTCGGCATGGAGGTGTTCCAGCGCAAGTACCTGGAGCAGTGCCGGAAGCTGGGGCGCGGCGAGGAGTTGTCGCCGGCGCCGGTTGCAGCGCTGGCCCAGGAGTTCCGCAAGGGTTCGCCGGAGGTGGCCTCCGCCGCGCTGGCGGGTATTCGTCGACAGTTGGGGGTGAGCTGATGGCTATTCGGCACTGGAACGATTTTGACGATATTCGAGGTGACGTGATGACTTGGATTGTTGCTCTGCTGATCGGTTGGCTTTGCGGCTGGTGGCACGCACATAGCGTCGTGGCCACGGAGTGCCAGAAGCTCGGCAAGTTCTACGTGGGCGACACGGTTTACGAGTGTCAGGCCATACGGGCGAAGGAGAAGCCTGGTGCCTGAACGCAACGACTCCGCCGAGCAAGAAGCCGCCGCCGGCGGATCGCCGGAGGCGCCGGCACGTTCCTGTGGCGGCGCGGGCGTCTGCCAGCTGTGTGCTGACGACAAGGCCCGCCCGGCGGCGGAGGTGCATCGTGGCTGAGCGTGCGGTGGGGCGCGGGCGAGCTACCGCACCGCTGCGCCAGGTCGGCCAGGTGGTGGGGTGGTGGGTGGAGCGGTTGGAGGGCAATCGCTCGGTGTCGGCCAGTTACCGGGCGACTATGGCCAGTCTCGCCCGGGTGCATGTGATCCCCAGACTTGGGCGTGTCACGCTGCGGCAGCTCGACCGGGCGACGGTGGATGACTTGCTGGTGTGGCCGATGCAGCAGACGCATTCGCCACACACCGTCCACAAGGCCCTGCAGGCCATGCTGGCGGCGCTGGCGCTGGCGGCCAAGCAGAAGCGCATCGAGCGCAACCCGCTGGAGGGTGTGAGCTTCCGCGACTTCTGGTCCGGCAAGCTGCAGCCGAAGCCGGCCGGCCTGCTGCCGGTGGCGGTGACTGAGCTCCTGGCGCGCCTGGTGAGCGTCTTCGAGTCCCGGCCGGTGGCGGGGATGCTGGCCCTGTCGATGCTGGCGAACGCCACGCGCATCGGCGAGACGTGCGCCGCCCGCCGTGCGGACATCAGCCTGATTGACCGGGTGTGGATCTTCCCCGCGGCGAACACGAAGACCCGGCAGGAGCTGGTGGTGCCGCTGACGGCGCAGACCTGCGCGCTGCTGTCCCGTTACTGGCAGGCGCTGCCGCCGGGGCGCCAGGGTAGCCCGTGGGTGTTCCCCGGCCCGAACGGGAAGCCGCTCAGCGCGAATCAGGCCAGCAGGCTGATTGCCGAGGTGAGCGGGGGAGAGTGGACAAGCCACGACCTGCGCAAGCTGGCCCGCACAGTGTGGGCGGAGATCGGCGTGGATTACCTGGTGGGCGAGATGATGCTTAACCACTCGGTGGGCACCCTGGCAAAAACCTACATCAAGACCACCGCTGACCAGCTCCGCCGCGATGCGCTGGAGCGCTGGCACGAATGGCTCGACGTGCGCGGTTTCACTGCTGCACATGGCCTGAAAACTGGCAAAACCGCATTTTCCTCGGAGTGCCGCTAGCCCAGCAGTGGCGCGGCTTTCCAGCGTTTCTGGAATTTCCACCAGAGGAAGATGCAAACGGCCTGCAGGGCCAGGAGGTAACCCGATGAGCTCTACCGTACCGATGTCGCTCCGCAAGGCCCTGGAGCCCTTCGAGGGCCAGTTTCTGAAGAAGGCCGGCAAGATGCTGGCCGAGGAGAAGTTTGGCGGGCGCGCCGCCATGGCCGACCTGCTGGACATCGTGGCCAGCTGGCACGCCTTCCGGGGCACGATCAGCTTCAGCGACTACGCCCGCCGCTGGGTTGAGGAGGGGAACGCCGGCAGCCCTGCATCTGATCGCCTGCTACGCCTTGCCTTGAGTCTTGATCCGAAGGGGGCTGCATGAAGCCTGTGTACCGCGATGTCAGGACCGCAATCGCTCGCATCATGAGCATCGAGGCCAACGACGGCACCGCCAAGGCGCCATGGCAGCGCCGCTACCAGGCACCGGGAAGCGAAGGCGCCCAGATGCTGGATGATCAGGAGTCCCTGAGCCCAGAGGAGCGTATGGCACAGGACAGCATGGCCAGGGGGGTGGCACACCGGGTTCTCCCGCCTGAACAGTGGCATGCGCTGGTGGCGAAGTATTCGATCAACGATAGCGAGGTGGGGGAGTCGGTCCGCTGGCTGATTCCGCGCGTGGTGAGTCCCGCTCACCACCTGTTCAAGACGAAATGCGTTTTCGCTTGGGCCCACCCCCAGAAGGCCGGCACGGAAGGGGCGAAGACCTCCCGCTATGCTGCTCCTGGGAGCTTCTACGATGTTTCGACGTGGGACAGTAGCGGCACGCCAGATCGGACCTTGCGGCGCTGGCGTAAGGTCACCGAGCTCTGGCTGAATGATCGAGTCAACCACGGGCACCAGACACTCGACGTGGCGTTCACCGCGGCGGGGCTGATGTTCCGCGGGGATGTTGCTTGACAGTGACCGTGTGACCGTTTTAGATTCTAACCTGCGGTTCGGTGCGCTCCAGAGGTGAGAGCCCGAACAGATCAAAGCCCGGCCATTGTGTCGGGCTTTTTCGTTCCCAGGGCCCGGCCATCACGCTGGGCTTTGTCGTTTCTGGAGTCCGGGATGGCGCTAGAGCAACGCATCAGGCGTTGGTGCCGAGAGGCAGAACGGCGCGGCCGGAAGCTGGAGCGGATACTGATCCACCCCGACGACCTGGCCGAGGCCATCACGCTGTACCCCTGGCTACCGATCAAGGTACTTGGCCAGGACACAAACACCGAGGCCCAGCCATAGCGCTGGGCTTTTTCGTTTCAGCAGGCGATAGACAGATAGGCCCCTCCTGCACCACCAGAGGAAACCACTATGTCGCATCGCATGCGCTGCAAGATGATCTGCCACTCCGTCACCCCGAACGAACATAGCAACGGTGAGCTCTGCACCGTCGAGCTCGGCGCGGTGTACTCGGAGAAGAAGGAAACCGAGGACTACATCTACGGCAAGGCCACGCCCTACGGGTCGTTCCGCGCCGGCATCGTCACCGAAGTGGCGCAGAAGATGGAGATCGGGAAACCCTACTACGTGGACATCTTCCCGGCCGAGTAGCCGGCTCTGCCCCTGGCTCGGGGCGTTTATTGTTCTGGTCTGCTCTGGCAGGGAGCAGGCCGCAGCCCCGGACATCCGGGGCGTTTTCTTCAAGCCGCGTCGACCACCTGCAGTTCGATGCGCTTGCCCATGGCTGCCAATGCGCCCTCGAGGAGATCGATCTTGGTGGGGTGCAGGAAGTCGACGAGGCGGGCGCCCTGGATCTGGGCCACGCCCAGGAGGCGGCACAGATCGGCCTTGCGCATACCGCGTGCGACCATCTCGTTCCACAGGGCGATCTTGGCCACGGTCACGGTTGGCAGGTGAACGACTCGCTCGCCTGGCTCAGGTGCTGACGCGGCCGGGATGGCCCGGCGCTGGTCAACGTAGATCGACAGTGCTGTTTCGATAGCGTCCACGGCTTCGGCCATGGCATGCGCCTCGTCGTCGCCATAGCTGTTCAGCTCAGGCAGGTCGCGACAGAACACGGCCAGGCCTGGAGTATCGTCCCGCTCGAAGCGGATTGCGTAGCTGTACATGGTCACTCCTATGCGGGTGATCGTTCAGTGTCCAGATGCACCAAGGGGGCTCACTTGAGCCCCAGTTGCTTGATGATCGCTTTGCGGGTCGGTTCCGGCATTTCCTTGGCTCCGTGGTCCGCGAAGACTGTTTGCTTACCCTTGTAGTAGACCTTGAAGTGGCTAGTACCTCTGCCGGCTACGACGGTCACCCCTCGGGCTTTCAACCATCTTCTGAACTCGCTGAACTTCATCACCTCATCTCTGTTGTTGGGATGGATCCAGTATACAACAATTTTGTATCAATACAACAAGATTGTTCCATTTCTTCTAGGGGATCATTCATGGCTGAGCCGAGCGCGGTCGCAGTGGCGGCAGTACCGAGCGCACTCGGTATCGGCGTGGCTTCATTGTTTCCCGGGGTCGACCTGAATGCCGTGATCGGCGCATGGGCCGGCGCACTGTTCTTCGTGACCTGGGCACGTGACCTCTCCGGCTGGGGTCGCCTGGCCTATCTGTTCGTGTCCTGGGTCGGCGGGTACTACATCGCCGCCGAGCTGATGGGGCGCGCCGTGACGCAGTACAGCGGATTGCCCGCACTGCTCGGCGCTGCCTTCATCGTGACTGCGCTGATCGGCGTGGTGGAGTGGGGCAGAGGCGGGCTCATGCCTACCTGGCTCCGCGCTGTCATTGCCTGGGCACGCCGCGCACTGACCCCGCCGGGATCGGGAGGCAGCAATGGGTAACACCGTGTTCGTACTGCTCGACTTGTGGACGGTCGCGGCTGCCGTGATCTGCGCCGCGATCAGCATCCGCATCGTGTGCTGGAAGCCGAACGGCGAGCGGTACCGCTTGGGTCAGTCCCTGGCCGCCTGGTTCATGGCTGCATGCTCAGGCGCCTATGCGCTGCATGTGGGGCTGTACACCCTGTACGCCCGCCCAGTCGCTCCAGTGTCGCCGATGCTGGTTGCCCTGCTGCTGGTTGTGATGGTTCAGGTCTACCGAGCACGCGGCAACGTGGCTGCGTTCTTCCGTGTGGAGTGGAACCCGTCGCCCTGGTCTGGGCTGGATCGTAGGAAGGCGCCGAGATGAAGGCAAGGCCAGTGCAGATCACCGTCCGCATCTATATCGCCTGGTGGTGGCGTGTGTACGTGGCCGGCGTGCTGCTTACCTCCCGCCTTACCGGCTTGAGCCCTGACCCGAGCAAGGTTCTGCACTGGGCGAACAGGGCGATCAAGGCCAGGGTGAAGACACACAAGTGCGGTTAGGAGGGGGAGGCGCATGCGCGGAACGATCAGCGCCGCCGATCTGGATGACGCGGCGGCAGGCCTGCAGGTGCTGGGTAGTGGCCTAGCCGAGGCCGCCTTGGCCGACGCCCTCAACCACACAGCGAATCAGGGTGGGCAAGCGCTGACCCAGGCGATGACTGATGTGTTCGATAGGCCAACGCCCTGGACGCTGAAGTCTACGCGCATCCTGAACGCCACCCCGCAGAGGCTGGAGGCGGCCCTATGGGTACAGGACCAGTCAGGCGGCAAGAACCCATTCAGCGCAGAGGACTACCTGCTGCCCCAGGTGGATGGCGGTGACCGGATCACCCGACGCTCTGAGCGGATGCTGAGAGAGGCGGGCATCCTGCCGTCAGATCGGTTCGTTGTCCCTGGTGCAGGGGCAAGGCTGGACGCCTACGGCAATATCCAGCGTGGGCACCTGATGCAGATCCTGTCGGGCCTCAAGGCCGTGCATCGATCAGGCTCAGACCACAACGCCACGGACAGCGCCAGGTCGGCGCGCAAGGGGCACGCGCGTGCGTTCTTCGTCATGAAGCGAGGGAGCAGGGCAATCGGTATTGCCGAGCGCAGGGGCAAGGAGGTGGCCATGGTGCTGGCCTTCGTGCGTCAGCCTCAGTACCGGGAACGATACAGGTTCCACGACATAGCCCGCCGCGTTGCCGAGAACGATGGTCAGTTGGAAGCGAACATAGACAAGGCGATAGCGGATGCCCTCAGTGGTCGACTGCCAACGAACTTCAGTCGTCGGAAGCGCGACCGGGCGGGGAACATCATTCGCTGACCCCCGTGGCCTGGCCACCCCCTGGCGACCCCTCGGACGCACCATGACGGTGCAGAAAATTCGGGCGGGTCCTCCCAGGGGGGAGGGGGCCAGAGGGTAATTCGAGCCCCGCCTTCACGCGATGTATGACTTTTTTCCGAAGGTTGGTTGTTGTTTTGTCATGAGCACAGAAGACCTCCAGAAAAAGCGCGGATGGCTGAACAAGTCCGAGATGGCCGCAAGCCTCGGCATCTCCCCGCAGGCCTTTGAGAAATGGGGCGTTGAGCCTGCCGCAAAGATCGGTCGCGAGGTGTTCTTTACCGCCCAGGCGGTACTCCAGAACCGGCTTGACTACGCGGCCGGGAAACAACAACCAGCAGGCGCCGACGGTGCCGAGATCGACCCGCTCGCCGATTACAAGCTGACGCTTGAGCGCACGCGCCTGACAGCGGCCCAGGCCTATGGCCAGGAGCAGAAGAACAAGGTGAAGGACCGGGAGCTGGTGCCCGCCCCGTTCGCTACGTTCGCCCTGGCCCGGATCGCGGCCAAGATCGGCTCCAAGCTGGAGACCGTCTGCAAGACCGTTCGCACCCGATTACCTGACACCCCGCCGGTAGTGCTGGAGGCCTTCGAGCACGAGATTGCCGAGGCCCGAAACCTGGCCGTCGACTTCGCCGACGACTTGCCGGAAATCCTGAATGAGTACCTCGCAACCCTGGATGACTGAGCTGCGGAAAGCAGTCGTTCTGGGTTTGCAGGGGATGTACAAAGAGCCGCCGATGACGGCGGTGGAGTGGGCCGACAAGCACTTCTATATGTCGGCCGAGTCCTCGTACAACGAGGGCCGCTGGAAGACCGCGCCGTTCCAGCGCGCGATCCTGAACGCGATGGGGAATGACCTGATCCGGGTCGTCAACTTCGTGAAGTCGGCGCGCATCGGTTACACCAAGATGCTGATGGCCGACATCGGCTACAAGATTCAGCACAAGCGCCGCAATCTGCTGATGTGGAGTCCGACCGACCCGGACGCCGAGAAGATCAGCAAGAGCCATGTCCTCGGCCTGGTGCGTGACGTGCCGGTGCTGCTGGCCCTGGCGCCCTGGTTCGGGAAGAAGGACAGCGACAACACGCTTGACACCAAGGTGTTCGCCAACCGGCGCACCCTCTGGACGCTCGGCGGCAAGGCGGCCCGGAACTACCGCGAGAAATCGGTTGATCAGGTCATCTACGACGAGCTGTCGAAGTTTGACGGGAACATTGAAAACGAGGGTTCGCCGACCTTCCTGGGGGATCAGCGCCTTCGGGGTGCGGTGTATCCGAAGTCGGTTCGGGGTTCGACGCCTGGCGTTGAGGGTGAATGCCAGATCAGCAAGGCGGCCGAGGAGTCGCCGCGCCGCCTGCGGTACCACATCCCCTGTCCGCACTGCCAGCATGAGCAGGCGCTGAAGTGGGGCGGCAAGGACTGCGAGTTCGGGCTGAAGTGGACGACGAACGAGCTGAACGAAGCGACCGCGGCCTGGTACGTCTGCGAGCACTGCGCCGCGACGTTTGAGCATCAGGAGATGGTGCTGGCGGCCGAGCGTGGCCGCTGGATATGCGAGGCGACTGGCGTCTGGACGCGCGACGCCATGGAGTGGTTCGGCGAGGACGGCCAGGCCATCAGGACCCCGCGTTCTGTGGCCTTCTACTGCTGGGCGATTTACAGCACATGGACGGGCTGGATCGCCCTGGTTGACGAGTGGCTGAAGGTCAAGGGCGACCGCGCCAAGCTCCTGACGTTTACCAACACCATTCTCGGCGAAGTCTGGATTGAGGATCAGGCCGAGCGCGTGGAGTGGGAGCAGCTTTACGGCCGCCGCGAAATATACCCCTGCACCGACCGTGTGCCTGAGCAGGCGCTGGGCTTGTTCGGCGGCATCGATACCCAGGACGACCGCTACGAGGGTCGGGTGTGGGCGATCGGCGCCGGCGAGGAGAAGTGGCTGGTTCGTCGCTTCATCCTCAACGGCGACCCCGCCAGCGTCGAGCTACGCCGCAAGGTCGGCGTCGAGCTGAACCGGGAGTTCAAGCGCCCCGACGGTACGCCCATGAGGGTGGAGCGATGGTGCTGGGACGCCGGCGGCCACTACGCCGACGAGGTGCGCGAAGAGAGCATCAAGCATGGCGTGCGCTGGGTGATCCCGATCTTCGGGGCCAGCACCTACGGCAAGCCCATCGCCAACTTCCCGCGCCGCCGGAAGAACAAGATTTACAAGACCGAGGTCGGCACCGACAACGCGAAGGAGCTGATCTACGGCCGCCTGCGCATCGAGGTGCCGCAGCCGTGGGCATCGACGCCCGGCTGCATCCACTTGCCGCTGATCGACTGGTGCGACGAGGACGAGCTGAAGCAGCTGACGGCCGAGCGCAAGAAGCTGGTGATAGTGAAGGGCAAGCGCGAGTCGCGCTGGGACGCCGGCGGGCGCCGCAACGAAGCGGGCGACTGTCTGGTGTACGCCCTGGCCGCACTGCGCATCAGCCAGCAGAACTTCGGGTTTGACCTGGAAGCGCTGGAGGCTGCCCGCGTAGCCGCGGCCAAGCCGGTGGAGGCTGAGGTCGTCGAGCGAGAAACAACACCCCCCCAATCCGCCCAGGACGTGAACGCTGCGTTCCTGAGCACAACAGGTAACGACCCATGGCTACCGTAACGCTCGAAAAAGCGCGGCAGATGCTCAAGGCGTATCTCGACGCCGAGTTCGCAGTAAGCGAGGGGCGGACCGTCTCCTTCGGCGGTCGGTCCCTGACCTCGTTCGACCTGGCCGAGATCCGCGCCGGCCGGCAGGAATGGGAACGCAAGGTCAAGGGGCTGGAGCGGGCCGCCGCTGGCGGCTCCGCCTCCTACAAGCTGGCGACGTTCGATTGAACTGGCTCGACAGGCTGTTGGCGCCGCTGGCGCCGGGGTTCGTGGCGCAGCGCTTGCGCCACCAGGCGGTGATCCAGGCCTACGAGGCCGCCCGCCCGACCCGCACCCACAAGGCCAAGGGTGAAGCGCGTAGCGCGAACATGGCGCTGCAGGCCGCCGGCCGCTCGCTGCGCGAGCAATGCCGCTGGCTGGACGAAAATCACGACATCGTGACTGGCATCTTCGACCGCCTCGAGGAGCGGGTGGTGGGTGGTGCCGGTATCGGTATCGAGCCGCTGGTGCTCGACCTTGCCGGCGAGGTGCATCTGGAGTTCTGCGCGCAGATCAAGACGGCTTGGGCCGAGTGGTCGTTGCGCCCGGAAACCTCCGGCGAGCTGAGCCGCCCGCAGATGGAGCGGCTGATGTGCCGCACCTGGCTGCGCGACGGCGAGGGGCTGGCGCAGAAGGTGATGGGCAACGTGGCGCACTACCGCCACCTGACCCGGGTCCCGTTCGCTCTGGAGCTGCTTGAGCCGGATTATCTGCCGTTCGAGTTGAACGACACGGCGAAGGGCATCATCCAGGGAATCGAGCGCGACGCCTGGCGCCGGGTGCGGGCCTACCACTTGCTGAAGGCTCACCCGGGCGACATGGGGCATGGCATCTACCAGGCCACCAAGCGGGTCGAGGCCGAGCGCGTTATCCACATCGCATACCGCAAGAGGATCGGCCAGAACCGCGGTGTCCCACTGCTGCACGCGGCGCTGATCCGCCTGGCCGACCTGAAAGACTACGAGGAGAGCGAGCGGATCGCGGCGCGCATCGGCGCAGCCATAGCCTTCTACATCAAGAAGGGCGAGCCGCAGGACTACGAGGCTCCGAACGGCGACATCGCCAAGCGTGGTTCCTTTCCCATCGCGCCGGGGATGGTCTTCGACGACCTACGCCCCGGCGAAGACATCGGCATGTTCGAGAGCAACCGGCCGAATCCGATGCTGGAGGGCTTCCGCAACGGCATGTTGCGCGCGGTAGCGGCTGCTGGCCGGTCGGCCTATTCGACCGTCTCCCGCTCCTACGATGGCACCTACTCGGCCCAGCGCCAGGAACTGGTCGAGGCCCAGCTCGGTTACGACCAACTGCAGCATGAGTTCATCGATTATTGGTGCCGCCCGGTGTACCGCACCTGGCTGCCGCTGGCCATCGCCTCCGGCGTGCTCAAGCCGCCTGCCGATGTCGACCTGAACACGCTCTACGCCGCCGTCTACCAGGGGCCGGTCATGCCGTGGATCAACCCGATGCACGAGGCTCAGGCCTGGGAGCTGCTGGTCAAGGGCGGCTTCGCCGACGAGGCCGAGGTGGCCCGCTCGCGTGGCCGCGATCCGCAGGAGCTCAAGCGCTCTCGCATCGGCGAGATCAAGAAGAACCGGGAGGAGGGGCTGGTGTTCAGCTCCGACGCCTTCCACGACGTGCCGGTACCGGACCAGCTCACCGCGGTGGAAGCGGTGCAGAAGGCATACCTCGGCGTCGGGAAGATGATCACCGCCGAGGAGGCCCGCGAGCTGGTCAACCAGCACGGCGCCGGCCTCAAGAACCCGCCCCCCGACTTCACCGAAGACAACCAGAAAGGAGGCGCCCATGGGGAGCCATCGCAACCTGAGTAACGCCCTGCTGGCTCCGCTGGCCATGGCAGTGGCGGCCGGCGCCGCGCTGACCGAGGAGAACAAGCCGAAGGAAAGCTGGTACAGCATCAAGGCCCTGAGCCGCGGCGTCGCCGAGATCCTGCTGTATGACGAGATCGGCATGTGGGGCATCACCGCCCAGCAGTTCGCTCGCGAGCTGAAGGCGCTGGGCGACTTGTCGCTGATCAGCCTGCGTATCCACTCGCCCGGTGGC
This sequence comes from Pseudomonas sp. GD04015, assembly GCF_029837675.1. Lineage (NCBI taxonomy): Bacteria > Pseudomonadati > Pseudomonadota > Gammaproteobacteria > Pseudomonadales > Pseudomonadaceae > Pseudomonas > Pseudomonas sp. GD04015. The sequence goes on from NZ_JAOEEE010000001.1 coordinate 146,111, forward strand.
GACGTGTTCGAGGGCACGGCGATTTACAACCTGCTCAAGCATCACCCTGCCCGGGTGGAGGCTCACATCGACGGCCTGGCCGCTTCGATGGGCTCGGTCATCGCCATGGCCGCCGACACCATCTACATGCCCGAGAACGCGCTGATGATGGTTCACCGCCCCTGGGGCATTCAGGGCGGCGAGGCGGACGATATGCGCCGCTATGCCGACCTGCTGGAAAAGATCGAAGGGACCATGGTCGCGGCCTACATGGCGAAGACCGGGAAGTCCGAAGAAGAAATCAAGGCTCTGCTCAAGGCGGAGACCTGGATGGATGGCCGCGAGGCTGTCGAGGCCGGCTTCGCCGACCAGCTCACCGAGCCGCTCGCCGCGGCAGCTCAACTTACCTCCAAACGCATGCAGGAGTTTGCCCACATGCCCGAAGCACTGAAGACCCTGATGCAGCCGCGCGCGTCCACCCCGACGGCCGCTGCTCCGACTCCGCCGGCCGCGCCGGCGGCACCCACCGCTCCCGCTGCCCCGGCAGCACCTGTCGCCGCTGCGCCGGACGAGGCCTCCATCCTGGCCCGCGCCCAGGCCGCCGAGACCGCCCGCCGCGACGGCATCCGCGCCGTGTTTACCCCGTTCGCTGCCGCCCATGGCGACATGCTGAACGAGCTGCTGCTGGACCAGGGCGTCACCGTCGAGCAGGCCCAGGCCAAGCTCCTGACGGTTCTCGCCGGCGGCGCCACTCCGTCCGAAGGGCCGCAGGCCCGCACCGGCGCCAATGCCCACATCTTCGCCGGCAACGGCAATCTGGTGGGCGACTCCGTGCGCGCTTCCGTGCTGGCCCGCGCCGGCCTGGAGCAGATTCAGGCCGACAACCGCTACAACCACATGAGCCTGATCGAGCTGGCCCGCGCCTCCCTGGTGGATCGCGGTATCGGTGTCGCCAGCCAGAACCGTATGCAGATGGTCGGCCTGGCCTTCACCCACACCACCAGCGACTTCGGCACCATCCTCATCGATGTCGCCCACCGCTCGCTCCTGGCGGGCTGGGAGGAGGCCGAAGAGACCTTCCACCTCTGGACGAAGAAGGGCCAGCTGAGCGACTTCAAGACCATGAACCGCGTGGGTCTGGGCGAGTTCCCCTCCCTGCGAGAAGTTCGCGAGGGCGCCGAATACAAGTACGTGACCGTCGGCGGTCGCTCGGAAGTCATCACCCTGGCCACCTACGGCGAGCTGTTCAGCATTACCCGCCAGGCCATCATCAACGATGACATGAACCTGCTGACCGACATCCCGCGCAAGATGGGCATGGCGGCCAAGGGCACCATCGGCGATCTGGTGTATGCGGTGCTCACCAAAAATCAGGTCCTTTCCGACGGCAAGGCCCTGTTCCACGCTGACCACAAGAACCTGCAGACCGGTGCCGGCTCCGCTCTGTCCATCGAGTCGCTGAGCAAGGCCAAGACTCAGATGGCCACTCAGAAGACCGCGGGCGTGGAGGGTGGCGCACCTCGTACCCTCAACATCCGCCCGGCCTTCTGGCTCGGTCCGGTGGCGCTGGAAGACAAGGCCAAGCAGCTGATCCGCTCGGCCTCGGTGCCCGGCGCCGACGTGAACTCCGGCATCGAGAACCCGATCCGCAACTTCGTCGAGGTGATCGGCGAGCCGCGCCTGGACGATGCGTCGGCGACTGCCTGGTATCTCGCTGCGCGCCAGGGTTCCGACACCATCGAGGTGGCCTACCTCGACGGCAACGAACTGCCCTACATGGAGCAGGAGCAGGGCTTCACCGTCGACGGCGTGGCGACCAAGGTCCGCATCGACGCCGGCGTGGCGCCCATCGACTTCCGCGGCCTGCAGAAGGCGAACGGCGCCGCCTGATCGGCAACCCTCCGACAAGCCCCGCCCAGCGCGGGGCTTTTCGTTTCTGCTTCCCCCTATGCCTCAGGAGAGAACCTCATGGCTAAGAACTACGTGCAGGACGGCGACTCGCTGACCCTGATCGCTCCCGCCGGCGGCGTCGTGTCCGGCAACCCCTATGTAATCGGTGCCCTGGCGGTGGTGGCCCTGGTCACCGCCCCGGCTGGTCAGCCCTTCGCCGCCAGGGCGACCGGTGTCTTCCGCCTGCCGTGCGCCGCAGGCCTGGCCGTGGGCGTCAAGGTCAGCCTGAAGGACGGCGGCCTGGTCGCCGACGGTACCGCCTCCAGCGCGCCGTTCGGCAAGCTGACCCAGGCCGAGGCTGACGGCGTCGCCGACTGCCGCCTGAGCAACTGACGATGGAAGGTCGGTTCGCGCGGTCGCTGGCCAGGCTGCACGCCGCTGGCTCGGCCCGGCTTGCCGATTCGCTGGTAGACCACCTCGACGCCGCTGGCGCGGTGTTGGTGGAGGGGCTGCCGGCGTTTGTGGAGCGAGAGGTTGAGCGGGTCGATGACTTGAGAGACGCGGTTGATCGAGTGATGACCATCGAGGTGTTGAAGGCCTCCCTCCAGCCATACGACCGAAAAGGGTCGTTTCGGCTGAGTGGGCAGGTGCTGCACCTTGATGGCATCGCCTCCGATGACGGCTACCGAATCAACTTCTACGTGGTGCCATGACCATGCCCAGAGACGTTCAGAGCGAAGTGGTCGCCGCGCTGCAGGAGCTTTTGGCTCCAATTGCTCGTGTCGAGGATGGCGACGTGCGCGCGATCCTCGATGTTGAGGATAACGATCTGCCGGACGAGTTCATCGTGCTGCAGATCGGGACCACCGATGAAAGACTCCAAGGTGCGCCGCGCATGCTCAACAGCTTGCCGGAGACGGCGGTGATCAACATCGTGCTGGTCAGCAAACAGCGCCATTACGCAGCGACACTGCGAGCCATGCGCCTGGCCGTAAAGGTGGCGCTGAGAGGCCGGCTCGTAGACCGGCCTCTTGGCGTGGAGGGCGTGAGCAGTATCGAGTTCCAGCAGCAGACACCCACCTATCCCCCACCAGGCAAGCGCTACGCCGCCTACGTGATGCCCCTGCAGATCAACTACACCCAGCCGCTCGCTTGAGCGGCTTTTCTTTTTCAGGAGAACCCTATGCTCTATGCACCTGATCGCTCGCTGATCGGCTTCGGCGTCACGAGCAACAAGCCTTGGCAGAGCCAGCGCGGCCTGCGCGAGGTCGGCAACAGCACTGACCTGAAGCTCCAGCACGCTACCGAGAAGAAGAGCCTGCGCAACTTCCGTACAGGTATCGGCAACAACAACTCGAAGAGCCAGGTCACCGCCGTCACCGGCAGCTTCGTGCTGTACGACATTGGTCCGGCCCAGCTCGCGCTGATGGTCCGTGCTGTCGTCAAAGGCGTCGCCGCCGGCCCTGTAGATAATGAGCCTCATCCGTCCGAAGGTTTCGCTGGCGAGATGATCGTTTTCCGCAATCTGGTCGATGTGACCCAGCCGGTAACCATCCTGTCGCCGCCGGCTACCGCTTCCGTAGCGCCAGCTTCCGGCAACGCCGGTACCGGCACGCTCGGCGTCGTCACCGTCAACGGCGCCGCTGCAGGTGCCTACGAACTGGAGTTCTCCAGCGCTACCGCGTTCACCGTCACCGGCCCGGACACCACCAGCCTGGGCAGTGGCACCGTGGGCGCTCAGTTCTCGGCCGGTGGCTTGTCCTTCACCGTCACCGCAGGCGGCTCGGCCTTCGTCGCCGACGATGCTTTCACCATCACTGTGGCGGCCGGCGAGGAGATGGAGGCGGGCGTGGATTACGTGGTGACCCACTACGGCATCCAGCTGAAGGAGGGCTCGCCGATTGCTGGTCGCGGCGTGATTGCCAGTTACACCCGGATCAAGGCCGACGTGTCCGAGATCCTGCGTGGCGCTACCGTCGAGCAGACCCTGCACTTCGCGGGCATGAACGACGCGCAGAACGGCAAGGCCTACGACGTTACCCTGCACCGCGTCCAGTTCGACGACATCGCCGAGCTGGCGCTGAGCGGCGCCGAGTACGCATCGTACAACGTGACCTTCGAGGCCCTGCAGGACTACACCCGCGTGGACGACCCGAGCGATCCGCTGTCGCAGTTCTACACCATCCGCCAAGCGGCGTAATGGTGCCGGCCAGGGATGGCCGCCAAGGATGGCATTGAGCTACATTCCCTCCCTGAACAACCCTCGGGAGGGACCCCTTTATGCTGTGCCCCGCATGTAATCACGAAGCCCCTCAGTCTGATTTCGGGGAGCCTCTCCGCTGTCCGAGCTGCGGTGCCTACTACGCTAAGGCGCTCGCCGCAAAACAACGCCGGGATGTGGAGACGGCCGAGAAGGTCCAGACTGCTGCCGAAACGGCTCGGGAGATCAACAGGGCGCCGCCTCCGAAGGCTAAGGGCTTTCGGGTCGCGGCCGATCATGTAGAGGTGGCAACCCGCGGGCTTGATGGTGTGCAGCCTGTGGTGGTCGTAGACATCCAGATGAGGTTCTGGTCCATGATGGTCTTCATGATCAAATGGATGTTGGCGGCCATTCCCGCGCTTATCGTCTTCATCGCAATCATCAGCGTGCTTTCAGCTGTGTTCGGAACCTTCTTCAGCGTGTTGTTCGGCTTGCCCAAGTGAAGGCTCCATGATCTGTCAAACCCGCCACGGCGGGTTTTTTATTGCCCGGAGAAAAGTGCATGGCCATCAAGGACCGCCTGATTCAGTTCATCTTGCGTGGCCGCGACGAGATGTCGCCAGAGGTGAAGAAGGCCACCGAGGCAGTCGAGGAACTGAGCGAGGAGGCCACCCGGCTCGGCGGGGCGCTCGACAACGCCAAGTCAGCGCAAGGGCTTGGCCTGGCCCTGGAGCGCGTGCGCAGGGACGTGGGTCTGGCCCAGCGCAGTCTCGACCAGGCCGAGCGTCAGGTGGTCGACCTGCGGGAGGCGCTGAACAAGAACCCGGACGCCGCCGGCCTGCAGCAGTCGCTCAAGGATTCCGAGCGGGAGGCGAACCGGGCGCGCCGCACGCTCAACGCGCTGGAGGCCCAGCTGACCGATGCTGAGCGCGCCGCACATGGCGCTGGCATTGATGTGCATAACCTGAGCGACGAGCAGCGCCGGCTCGGGGTCGAGGTGGATCGTGCCCGTACAGCGGTGCGGGATAACAACCAGGTATTGCAGCAGGCGCGCCGCGATCTCGCCGCCGCCAGTCGCGCAGCGGCCGAGCACACATCGCGCCTCGCAGCTGTGCGCGATGGGATGGCGCGCGGTGCTCGCCAGGTCCTGGGCTACGCCGCCGCATACGTCTCGCTGAATGCCGCGTTCGGACTCGTCCAGAAAGGGCTGAATCTGGTCCGGGATGGCATCAACTCGATGCTGGACACCGGCGACCAGTTCGAGCTGCTGGGCAAGCGGATGGCGTCCCTGATGGGTAGCGTCGCCGAGGGCGAGCGCGCCACCGCCTGGATCAAGACATTCGCCAAGGACACGCCGCTGGAGCTGGCGGAGGTGTCCGAGGCTTTTGCTCTGCTGAAGTCCTATGGCCTCGACCCCATGGACGGCAGCCTACAAGCCATCGTCGACAAGAACGAGCAGCTTGGCGGCGGCATGGAGCGCCTGCAGGGCATCAGTTCGGCGCTCGGCCAGGCCTACGCGAAGCAGAAGCTGCAGACCGAGGAGATCCTGCAGCTGGTCGAGCGCGGCGTGCCCGTGTGGTCGATGCTGGAGAAGATCACCGGCAAGAACGCCGCCACCCTGCAGGAGCTGGCCACCAAGGGGCGCCTCGGCCGTGACGTGATCGCGGCGCTGATCAAGGAGATGGGGCAGAGCGCCCAGGGCGCTGCTGCTGAGGGTATGGGTACTCTGACTGGTTTGGTCAGTAACCTGCGCGATACCTGGTCTGACTTCCTAGATCGCATCGCCAAGAGTGGAGCGCTCGAATACGCCAAGCAGCAGCTGAAGGACGTTGCCGACAACATAGATCGCATGGACAAGGACGGTCGGCTAGACAAGCTCGCGAGCGCATTGAGCAAGGCCTTCACTGAGGGGGCGGAGAAGGTAAAAGGCTTCGCTGTTCGGTTGCTCGATGTTGATTTCGACAAGCTGGCCGATGACAGCACCCGGTGGTTGAACGGTATGGGTGAAGACCTGGACAAGGTCATCGCTGGGGTTGATACATTCACTGAGAAAACTCGCACTTTCTGGAATGTGCTGACGCTGGCTGGAAATTCCGCTGACGCATTCTGGGGCGCGTTCAAGCTAGGCATCCTCGAAACTGCCAGCATGCTTGCCAGTACGCTGCCTGATGCCCTCGGCGGATCCAAGTGGAAGGAGCAGATCGACCAGATGGCGGCTGGCGTCCGCGCTGGCATCAAGACCTCCATCGACGGTGTGGTGACTGATTTCTCGGATCTCCGGGATTCAGTCGCAGGGATGGGTAAGGATGCGGTCGACACCGCCAAGGCTGGCGCCAAGGAAACCACCGAGGCGATTAAGTCAGAGCTCGAGCAGCAACGCATGCTCGACCAGGCGCACGCCGATCAGTTGGTCGCAACTCAGCACAAGGTCAGGGATGAGGCAATTGCTGCAGCTGTTGCCGGAACCGCCGCGATTGAGGGTATCGGTAACGCACTTTCTCTGATTGATACGGCCAGGACAGCGGAGCAGTTGGAGGGGCTGCGCAGGGCGCTGCTTTCAGCATATCAAGCGGGCATCCTGAGCCAGCAGGAGTATGCCCAGGCCACCGGAGTTCTGAACGGCCGCCTGAAGGAGCTCGGCTCCAATGCCGGCGGTGCGGCCAATCTGGTGTCCGACCTTGAGGAAAAGCTGGCCGATCTCGCGTCGGTGCAGGCGGCCATCAGCAATGCGAAAACCGATGTCGACATCAACGCCATCAAGAAATCCCTGCGCGAGCTGTATGAGGGCGGGAAGATCACGGCGCAGCAGTACAATCAGGAGCTGCAGAAAACCGCCGAGCGGCAGAAGGAACTGAAGGCGGCCGTAGGCGATGGCGCCAAGGCCCAGCGGGATAAGAATCAGGCTGAAAAAGAGGCCATTGTCACCAGCGAGCAGCTGCGTCGCGAAAGCGGCAAACGGATGGAGGCCGAGCGCCAGGCTGGCGACGAGGCCATGCAGCGGCGGCGGAAGGAAAGCTCGGATGCGCGGCAGGACATGGGCGCCATGGAGGGCTTCTTCGGGGGCGTCATGACCCGGGTCCGCGAGCCGCTGGCGCAAATGAGCCAGGCCGCGCTCGATGCCTTCAACAAGCTGCGGGGCCTGTCCTCGGTTGACATGGGGATCGACACCAGCGACCTCGATGCCACCACCGCATCACTACAGCGCGTGAACAAGGCCCTCGGCGAGATCTCCGCTGCACAGGCCGAGAACACCCTGATGAGCTCGTTAGGGAAGTGGTCGCTGGAGATGCAGCGCAACAGCCTGCAGACCCAACAGGGTTTCCTCCAGCAGAAGCGCGGCCTTCAGGATCTGATGGCGAGCTACAACCGGGGCAGTCTCACTCTGTCGCAGTTCATTGCCCAGGCGAGCAGCGCCCGCCGGACCATGAACCTGTTGGATGAGTCGGACCTTGGGTCGCTCGAATCTGCGATTCAGTCCGCGAAGCAGCAGATGCAGAGCATGGCCGACTCGACCCGCTCTACGCTCGACAGCCTGCAGGACGAACTCGACCAGCTCGAGGGCAAAGAGGACGCCATTGCCCAGCGCCGTTTCGCCAACCGCAAGAAGGAGTTGCAGGCGCAGCTTGCCGAGGCGCAGTCGACAGGCTCACAAGAGGCCATCGCGAATGCCCAGCGGGCAATCGGCTTGCTCCGCGACGTGGAGGAGGCAACCAGTCTGCAGCGACAACAGCAGGAGCAGGCAAAGCGCGTGGAGGCCAGCAAGCAGGCGCAGGCCAATCAGCCGGTTCCGAGGCAGCTGCCGGCGCGCGTCATTCGCCTGGAGTCGTCGCGGGGCCAGGTCGCGCAGGTGGCTGTAGATGACGAGGCCAGCGAAACCGCTTTGATCAGCATTCTTGAAGACGCTGCCGGGAGGGCGTTGTGATGATGTATCCGTTGACGCTAGCCGGCATCGACCTGGCAAACGATCCGGAGTTGAGCGGCGACCAGCTGCAGTGGGTTGAACAGTTCGCGAGCTGGGACCCGATTGAGCAGAACCAAGACCGGACCCTCGGTGGCGCGCTGATCATTCAGGAGGGCATCAAGTTGTACGGCCGGCCGATCACGCTTGCCAGCAACGAAGGTGCCTGGTTCCCGCTGTCGATCGTGCAGCAGCTGGAGGCCCTGCGCGATCAGGTTGGCATCGTCATGCCGCTGACCCTGCAGACTGGCGAGCAACACTACGTCACATGGAACAGAGCGGCGGGGCCTGCGGTTGAGGCTGTGCCGCTGTTCCGTGGGGTCGTGTACGGGCCGGACGATCTGTTCAACATCACTCTGCGCCTGATCACCGTTGCACCCCCCGCGCCGCCGGCGCCTTGAGCGCTTCGCCACCTCCCTGAGCCCGCCCCGAGCGGGCTTTTTTTTGCCCGGAGTTTCTATGTCAATCAGCACCGCAGACATCAAACTGCTCAAAAGCCAGCGCCTTTCTGACGAAGCAGACGGCGGCGGCCGCGCCACCGGCGAGGCGGTCGTGTCCGATCAGGTCAACAACGTGTTCCCGGACATCTCGCGCCTCGCGCGCACCACTGGCAACATCAGCCTGCGCAAGCTGTACGGCGGCCCGGTCACACAGAACTCCGACCCATGGCTTGGTGCCCATGCCATCGTCGGCGATGACCCTGCCGACCCGCGCGTCAGCGTCCTGCTGTTCAACACCGGCAGCTCGACCGACCAGCGCGCGGCGGCGCGCGATGCCATCGAGAGCTATGTGGCTGCCGCCACCCCGGCCTCGTTTGATCTGCTCGGCACCCAGTTGGCCGGCCAGCGCGCTATCGCCTGCGTGCAGCGCGAGGAGCAATCCGTCCCCGAGGTCGGCGATGTGTTCCAACTGATCACGCCGACGCATGCGCAGTACGTGCGTCTAACTGCTGTCGAGCAGCGGCTGGAGACGTTCGTGTACGACTTCGGGTCGGGCTCGTTCTCGTCGTTCATCCGCCGCCGCCTCGACATGTCTATCAGCGCGCCGCTGCTGTATGAGTTCCCAGGTGGATCGCCGACCCCGGCCGGCACCTCGCCGGCTACAGATGGCAAGGCCAAGGCGCGCGTGCTCGGCACCCAGGTCGCCGACGCCGCCCGTTACTACGGCATCAGTCGACTTGCCCAGGCGGTCGCCATGGGTGCGCTGTCGCTGTCCGTTGACTCTGTGTACAGCCAGCTCGTGCCGAGCACCACGAAAGAGACCGCCCTGGTCGACCAACTGGCCGGTTACCAGCGCCAGGCCTTCATCGCTGCCGGGCCGGCTCGCTCTGTCGCCCTGACGACTGCGGCGACCTCGACCGCTGGCGAGTGCCGCACGTATCTGGGTACCGGCTGCGCGCCTGGTTCGCTGTCGATCACCGCCAACGGCGGCACATTTGCCGACAACTCGCGCGGCGGGCTGCGTCATGTCAGCGGCGCCAACTGGATCAGCGCCGGCACCGTCGACTACCAGACCGGCGAAATCACCATGACCCGCGCCGGCTCGGCCTTCGTCGGCTCGGCGAATGCCTCCTATCGCCCTGGCGCTGCTGCCCTGGGCGAGGCCATTACCGATGGCATCGAGATCACCCTGGCAAGCCGGGGCTACGTGTACACGTTGTCGCTGTCCGACGCGCTCCCGCGTCCGGGCACGCTATCTGTCAGCTACATGGCGCTGGGGCGCTGGTATGAGCTGCGCGACCTGGGCGCCGGCCTGCTGGTCGGCGAGGGTGCCGGCACTATCGACTTCACCACCGGCAGTGTCTCTATCACGCTGAACGCCCTACCGGACGTGAACAGCGCGCTGGTCTACAGCTACATCTCCAGTGCAGATGGCGACATCAAGAGCCATTCCGGCACGTCCGTTGTTCCGCGCGTTGAGGTCCGGCATACACTGCCCGATCAGGACGTGATGCCGGGCAGCGTGACCGTGACGTTCGCCGCCGGCACTGTGCGCACCTTGTCCGACAACGGCGGCGGGCAGCTCAGCGGCAGCGGTGGGACTGGGACGATCAGCTATGCGACGGGCGAGATCGTCATGCAGCTGAGCGCTACTCCGGTTGGTGTCATCGACTACGCCTACGAGATCGGTGATCCGGGCGGTGCGGTTGGCGGCCCCATTCCTGCGACCATCGACGGCACTGGTGTTACTACGTTCACAGTGCCAGGCGCGCCGCTGACCCCTGGCTCTGTCCGGGCCGAGTGGATGACCAGTCGCCGGCAGCCAGTGCCGGCGGGCGTGCAAGGGCTCACGGCGCTACCGGTCTACAACGGCACGGTCGAGATGAGCTGGTCGGCCCAGGACGATGGCGCGGGCGGCTGGACCGGACCAGACGGAGCACTGATCGGCACCATCGACTACGCAACGGGCGCCTGCTCCCTACAGGTTGCACGCCTGTACGACTACACCGAGTACAACTACGCCAAGAGACAAGACGGCAACAAGCCGTGGATGAAGCTCGCCGTCTTCAAGACGAACGTGCAGGTCCGCGAGTCATTCGGCGGCACGATGAACATCCGTGCCATGGCTGATGCGATCACCACGGAAGTCGGGTCGAGCAGCACCACCGCGCCGGAGCTGACTATTCAGCTGTTGCCGGGCATGCAGGGCGCCATCATTCCGGGCAGCCTGTTGTTTACTTGGAACGGCGAGACCTACACCGACCGCTCGGGCACGCTGTACAAGAACGTCAACAGCACCACAAACGCTGGCCTAGCCGTTGGCGTTGTCGACTACGCGGGCCGTTCTGTCGTACTCAACGCCTATGCCGGCAACGTGGGCGGCGTTGTGTCGATCCTCGCTTGCCTGACTTCGGTAACGGGCTACAGCGTTTCTCAGGTGACGTTCCGTACCTCGGGGGCGCCGCTACGTGCCGGGAGCATGCAGCTCACTGTCGTGCGTACAGACACCGCGGCTATCGTCACCGCGACATCAGATGCCAACGGCTATTTCGCTACGGGCATCGTGCATGGCCGCGTCGATGCAGCTACGGGCATCGCTCGTCTGCGCTTCACGTCTGACCCTGATGACGAGACGGGCGCAAGTGACGTGCCGGTGATTCCGCTGCTGACACGCTATAACGCAGTAGTGCAAACACGCCTGCCGCTGGATGCCGGCCTGCTGGGCCTCGACCCGGTGCGCCTGCCGGCAGATGGGCGCGTGCCGATCTATCGGGAAGGCGATGTGCTTGTTATCCATCACACCGCTGAAACGGTGGTGCCGTCTCCCGTGCCGGGCGGCACGCTGACGCTGGATCGTGGCAACGTCGCCGAGATCCGCGTTGTCGGCGCCAACGGTGCTGTGCTGCGGGCGCCATCGTTCTCGGCTGATCGCGAGGCTGGGGCGCTCACTTGGGCTAACCCGCTCGTGCTGCAGGATGAGGAGGGCGGCCCGGTCACGCAGCCGCTGCTGGTACGTGATCGCGTGGAGCACATGACGCTGTGTACAGAAGTTCAGATCACCGGCGAGCTGGGCATCAGCTCCCCGGTGCCGTGGACCCTGCCGGCTGGCACGCGAGTGTCGAGCGCGCTGACCTGGGGCGATCTGCGGTCGCGCCTGCACAACTGGTTCACGCAGCAGACGTGGAACCAAGGGGCGCCGAACTGGACTGATGCGCCAATCGGCAACACGACAACAGCGCAATACAACAGCCTGAGCTATCCGCAGGTGATCACCAACGCTGGCGGGATCGATGGCCGCTGGGCGCTGGTGTTCACATCGAGTACCGCGTTCAACGTTGTTGAGCAGCAGCTGGGCGTTATCGCGACAGGCAGCACGACTGCTGACTGTTCGCCGATCAATGCGCTCACCGGCCAGCCCTATTTCACGATCAAGAAAGAGGGTTGGGGGTCGGGCTGGGCAGCGGCCAACGCTGTGCGATTCAACACCGATAGCGCCTTGGGCTCGATGTGGGTTGTGCGCACAGTGCTGGCGGGGCAGGGCACCGTAGACGATGACCGCATTGAATTGCTTGTAAGAGGGGATGCTGACTGATGACTGTTCGTTACTATCACCGGGACCAGACCGGCGCCCCTTCCTACACAATCGGTACGTCCACCATTGCTGTCGGCTGGGCGGCCTTCAAAGCCATTGTCAAAGCCTGTTTGGTCAGTGGCTATGGGGCGTATCCGGCTGCGGGCTGGGAGCTGATTGCCGAGGAAACGAACTGCCTGGTTCTTCGCAACGGCCCACACTCCGGTTACATCGGGTTCTCCGTGCAGGGCGAAAACCAGTCGATGCGCATCTTCCTGCTGAACTCGTTCACTGGAATTGTGAGCGGAGTTCCAACGGGGGCAGGACGGAAGACTGGTACCGCCACTGGAGAGACTGTTCCCCATCGGTGGAACCTGCTGTATGGCGCCGCACAGAACGCCAACCACAGCTGGTCGATTTTTGCAGACGAGAAGACGTTTCTACTGCAAATGTGTAACGACAACTCCGGGACGGTGACCAGTCTTACCGGCACCACTCAGTCCAATTGCTTGTATGCAGGTGAAGATACGGCCGGCAACTTTATTGCCATGGGTGGCCAGAACGCGTCGAGTCCTTCTTCCTCTACAGGACCGTTCGATAGTAACGGAATGACTGTCCTCAAAGACCCGGTCACAGGTTTGCTAGTGGATACAGGAAGCATCTCTGTTCACTGCCCCCTGGACTGGAACCTGTCATATGAACTTGGTAGGCGACTTCCACTGCTCCCTGAGATCAACCTAACTAGGACTGTATGGGCAAAGTTGGGGGGGCCTGCAGCTGGGTACCTACGTGGAATTGCTCAACACCCTGCCTTTGTTCGTATCTACCCGGGGTACATTGGGGAGGCACTAGGGGTGCCCGGCTTGAATTCACGCAATGTCAACTCAACGCCGATCCATCTCGGAGACTCAAACCTCTACCTTCTAACGGCAGCGGGTTCAGGCTCCAGTTATGGGCGCTTCCACACTAACAACCCGGCATTCTGGTAATGACCACTCTCATTGTGTCTCCCTTCCAGTCCGGGCCGCTGCCCGGATATGTCGAGAGCCCGAAGGTGCCCGTGCGCTTCCGGGTCATGCGCGACGGCGAGGTCACTAGCGGCGTGAAAAACCTGTTCTTCTACCGGGGCCGCAACAGCCTGGAGAAACTGGAGCTGCACTTCTGGGCTGAGCCCGGCTTCGGCGAGTTCACCCAGACTGAACGCATCGAGGTAGCAACGCTTTTGGCCCAGGGCGAATGGCTGGTGACTGGCTATGACGATGCCGCCCCGAGACGAGTTCGCTCTGCATGGCTGACACTGGTCGACGGTACCCTGCTGTTCAACATCACCAGCGGCGAAGGCGCCGCCCCTGGCGAGCCTGGCCATATGACCGGCGTAGTTCGCGTCGACCGGATGCCTGCAGATCGAGAGATCGTCGTGATCGAGCGGCCTGTTGACGGCGAGTGGCGGGTTGCCGGGCATGGCCCGACGCCCGGCGGCTCTGGCGTCATCGATGTGCGGGTGTTGGGCGGCGACGTGTACGCGGTATGCCCTGACGCATGGGGCGCGACGTTCGCTCCGTCGCTACCTGTCGCCGTCGGGCAGCGCATCCGGCCGTCGCAGTTCGGCGGCTGGGTCTACGAGATCACCGAGCCGGGCGTGTTGCCCGCGACTGAGCCCACCTGGTGGCCGGCCGAGGGTGACAACGCATCGCGGCCGCTCGGTACTGCCCGTGCGGTTGCCCGTCGCTACTACCAGCCTCTGGCCGAAGGGCCGCTGCCCGTCGAGGTTTAACAATGCCGATGCTTTCTGTCCGGGTCGGGAGTGCCTGGGGCGCCGCCGCGCCCGCTGATCGGCGCCGCGATGGCCTGCCCTGGTCTGCGACCCTGCAGCGTGACATCCGGCGCGGCGCTGGCTGGAGCATTGCCGAGCGCGCTGACCGATCTGCGGTGCGGGTGCGGTGGGCGTCTGCCCTGGCTGCCGATGCTGGCGGGCGCATGGCGTGGGAGATCGCCGATGCCCTGGCTGCAGATCCGCAGCGGCTGCCCTGGGGCACAGTGCCGGCGTGCGATGCCTCGGCGATAGCGCGCTGGGACAGATCGATTCAGACTCGCGACCTGATGCTGTCACTGATCTACAACCCCAAGCCGGCGGTCAGGGATGTGCCCGTAGGGATGCCGACCCGCCGGGTCAACGAGTTCGGCCCGCGCTACAACGCAGCGACCGCTCTGCAGGACAGTCTCTACATACCGGGTACCGGACCGCTGGTGTTCAGCTTCGGCGGGCGGCCGTACTTCCCGCCAACCTCGGGCGCGGTCTACTTCGACTTCCGCTATGAGCCGGAGCGCCCGCGCATCCAGCCAACCGACATGAGCAGCGGCGGCATTCGCTGGCAGAGTGCGCGCCGGCTGGAGGTGGCCAGCCGGTTGCCATGGGGTAAGGCCACACCCACGGACGGGCCGCTGACCGGGCTGCCGTACATCGACTACCCCGGCCCGGTGAAGCCGCTCCCCGAGCCGCCGGCCGATCCCACAATCTTGGACACCTACATGATTGCAAACATCGTCAACGTCGTGGCGCTGCCGTCGCGTACGCCCGTGGAGTTCAAGAACATCCGCATCAGCCTGGACAAGGACTCGTTCAGCTGGAAGTTCAGTGGCGACGTGTTCACCCGTGCCGCCCTTGACCTGGTGAAGCCGGCCTCTGCTGGAACGCTGTTTGAGGTGAGCATCAACGGCTATACCTTCGTCATGCTGTCGGAGCGCTACAGCCGAAACCGCAAGTTCGCCGCCGAGGCGTACAGCATCACGGCCGCCAGCCGCACACAGTTGCTGGCCGAGCCGTGGGCGCCGTTGCGTTCTGGTTTGAACTCAGCGCCGATCACCGCCCGCCAGGCCGCCGAGGAGCAGCTGCTCTATACCGGCTTCGCCGTGACATGGGATGCCGAGAATGTCGGCCCTGCTGACTGGGTGTTTCCGCCTGGTGCGTTCAGCTATCAAAGCCAGACCGCTATCCAAGTGATCGCACGCATCGCTGAGACTGTCGGCGCGTTCGTGCGCCCGTCACGCGACACCGACGAGATCGAGGTGCGCCCGACATACGAGGCCGCGCCTTGGGCCTGGGGAGATCCTGACGCACCGATTGAACGGATCATTCCGCCGATCATGATGACTGACCTGTCAGGAGAGTGGACTCCGCAGCCGGCCTGGAACGCCTGCTACACATCGGGCACCTCTCATGGCGTATCGATGCTCGTCCGCCGTGCCGGTACCGCCGGTGATCTGCCGACGCCTGACGTTCATGAAGACTGGCTGACGGATGAAGGCGCGAACCGCCAGCGCGGCATCCACGAGCTGAGCAAGGGCGGCAACATCGAGATAGTCGGGTGCCGCATCCCGCTGTTCCACGCGAGCGATGATCATGGGGTGGGCCTGGTCCTGCCTGGCATGTTGTGTCGTGTGCCGGAAGAAACCGGCCCCTGGATCGGCCTATGCCTCGGCCTGGAGATCACGGCCGAGGGCACAGGAGCGTCGCGTGTTTGGCAGAGCCTGAAATTGGAGCGCCACCACTCATGGCCACAGTGAACCCGTGGAAGCGATTTGTTGGCCTGCTGCCGGGAGGCGTGCGGACCGTTGCGATTGTTCGGAGCATCAACACAGCTGCCGGGATCAGCGAGGTTGAGTTGCGCACCGGCACCCGGATAACTGTCCGCGGCGTGGATGTGCCAGAGGGGAGCAGGGCGTACATCGCCGACATGGTGATCACCGGCCCCGCCCCGGATTTACCTCACATGGATGTGGACGTTTAGGCATCACCTTCAACCCATCAAGCCCGGCCCTTGCGCCGGGCTTTTCATTTCTGGAGCACCACAATGACTCTCCGCGAAATACGCAACGGCCCGCTGGCCGAGGCGCTCTTGCTGCTGCCCGCTCGCATGACCAAGCCCGCGGCCGAGGTCCAGCTGCTGGCCACCCACCTGCAGGAAGCGCCGAACGGCGAGCAATGCCAGCTGCCGGCCCGGCCCGGGAAGTGTGGCCCGGCCCGCGGCATCTTCCAGTTCGAGCGCGATGGCGGTGTGGCCGGTGTGCTGCAGCACCCGCAGAGCCGGCAGCACGTCCTCGCGGTGTGCCGGGAGCTGGGCGTGCCGGCCACGGTCCAGGGCATCTACGACGCCCTGCCGTCGACGCATGACGTTCTCGACTGCGCCCTGGCTCGGCTTCTGTACTGGACCGACCCCGCGCCGTTGCCCGAGCTGGGCGACGTGGAAGGCGCCTGGCGCTACTACCTGCGCAACTGGCGGCCTGGCGCGTTCACTCGCGGCACCGAGAAGCAGCGCGCGGATCTCCGCCGCAAGTGGGCGGTGAACTACGCCAGCGCCCTGGAGGTGGTGCGGTGAGTGGCCTACTGAAACTCCTGCCATCCTGGGCATGGGTGGCGCTGGGCTGCCTGGTGCTGGTCGGCGTCGTCGGTGGTGGCCTGCTGCTGCGCGTCGCCGGCCTGCAGGGCGAACTTGCTGATCTGCGCAAGGTGCAGCTCGACGACACCGGCAAGCTGGCCGCGTGCCGGGAGACCCGCACCAACTTGCTCGAGCAGATCATCGAGCAGAACCAGGCGCTCGCTGGCCTGCGCGCCGCCGAGCAGGACCGCGCGCAGCGGGCGGAGCAGGCGCAGCAGCAGGCCCGCGCCCAGGC
Organism: Pseudomonas sp. GD04015; assembly: GCF_029837675.1. Taxonomy (NCBI): domain Bacteria; kingdom Pseudomonadati; phylum Pseudomonadota; class Gammaproteobacteria; order Pseudomonadales; family Pseudomonadaceae; genus Pseudomonas; species Pseudomonas sp. GD04015. The sequence goes on from NZ_JAOEEE010000001.1 coordinate 162,820, forward strand.
CGAGCAGGACTACCACGCCGCGAATCGGCTGCTGAGCGAGCGCACTGGCGGTGACGCCTGCGCGGCGGCCGAGACGGTGATCGACAAGGAGCTGGGGCTATGAGGGTGCAGGTGCTGGGAAAAAGTGCAGGTGCGGCGAAAATCGGCAGGTGGTGCGGGTGCATCCTGCCGCTGGCCGCTCTGCTGCTGGCCGCTCTGCTGCTGGCAGGGTGCGCTGGCCAGCGGCCGGCCGCGCTGGAGTCGCGCGTGGTGCGTGTCGAGGTTCCGGTGCTGGTGCCGTGCCGAACTCAGCCGGTGGCGGTGCCGCCCTGGGCTGCTGCTGGTCTGCGGAAGGGCGACAGCTTGGAGGTCAAGGTCAGGGCGTTGCTGGCCGAGCGCCGTCAGCGCATCGGCTATGAGCGGGAGCTGGTGGCGGCGGGCGAGGCCTGCAGGTAGTCGGTCATTCTTTTGCTAAGGCTTATCCGAAGCAGGCGCCGCGGCGCCTTGTGCGCTATTCAATATCGCGGCATTGATTGCTGACTTAGCAATATCTTTCACGGCATCCTGAGATACAGTCCAGGCAATACCTACCCCGCCGACAAGAATGGGCATCAGGATAAGGCCGACCTTCGTTGCCACGGAGAACTTGGTGGATAAGCTGCTAAGTCCGGAGGATACCTCCTCCATCTTCCCATCAATCCTAGATTTTTCGTCCTTGGAAGCAGCTTCAATGCGCTCCAGGGTTACTGTTAGATGCTGAATGCTGGACGTAAGGCCGCCGACATTGCGCTGAAGCTCCATCACCGCCTGCAAAGTAAAGCTATGGTCGACCATCAGCGGGGAAGGGTTTGACGCCGGCAAAAAATCCGGAGTACTTGGCCCTTTTCCATGCGGTGATTTCGATCCTGCCATTGCTAGGCTTCCCAGTGATTCTTGATCCATTCCCAGGTATCAGTGCTGGTCCTACCGTAGTAGGAGCTGATGGCAAGAACGATCGCCAATCCATTCTCGCCCCCAGTGATCTTAAGAAGGTCGCTCAGCTCGGTACTGGTTCCCCGAAAGGAAACCAGATACTCCTTTTGGGGCAGCTGCAGATACTGTAGAACGCCGGAAGATCGTGCGGCATCGAGCGCGGGGCCAAGCTTGTGGTCAAGCCTGGTTGGGATGACAGCAAAGACTGACATGACTCTCCCTGATTCCGTTCTAGCGTAGATATAGTCGCGAATATAGACACCGAGTGCTCGGTCGACAATATCTGAATGCGGAACTGTGTGACGGTGACAGTACACCGAGTTGGCGCGCCAGGCAGGAGGCGTCGGTCGGAGTAAAATTCGAGCGCGCTACGCCATAATTACGCCAAGCAGTAAGTTTAAGCTATAAAAATCAACTGCTTAGCTTCTGATCGTGGTGCCCCGGGAGAGACTCGAACTCTCACTTCTTTCGAAAACGGATTTTGAATCCGCCGCGTCTACCGATTCCGCCACCGAGGCACGATGGGCGCGCAGTATAGGGAGGCGCCGGAAGGCGGTCAATTGCGCTTCGGTTCTGCCATCTGAGCTTACAAAATCCTGGACCGGCATCGATAAGTCCGGTAAATCAAGATGTTAGGCTTTGACATCTATTTTCGCGGTGGCCGCGCACGTGGCGCCGGGGCGCTTACACAGGGGAGGGACGCCGCGATGCATGCCGTAAGCTTCATCCAGGATCTGGCCGTGATCATGCTGGTCGCCGGCGTGGTCACCATTCTGTTCCATCGCATGCGCCAGCCCGTGGTGCTCGGTTACATCCTCGCCGGCTTCCTCATCGGCCCGCACACGCCGCCCTTCGGCCTGATCCACGAAGAAGAAACGATCAAGATCCTCGCCGAGCTGGGGGTGATCTTCCTGATGTTCTTCCTCGGCCTCGAATTCAGTCTGCGCAAGCTGTTCAGCGTCGGCTCCACCGCCTTCATCGCGGCGTCGCTGGAGATCGGCCTGATGCTGTGGATCGGCTACGAGATCGGCAGCTACTTCGGCTGGAGCAAGATGGACTCGCTGTTCCTCGGCGGTATCCTGGCGATCTCCTCGACCACCATCATCATCAAGGCGCTCAACGACCTGAAGCTGAAGAACGAGCGCTTCGCCCAGCTGATCTTCGGCGTGCTGATCGTCGAGGACATCCTCGGCATCGGCATCATCGCCCTGCTGTCCGGCATCGCGGTGACCGGTTCGGTGGAGACCGGCGAGGTGTTCGCCACCGTCGGCAAGCTGTCACTGTTCATGATCGTCGCGCTGGTGATCGGCATCCTGCTGGTGCCGCGTCTGCTCGCCTACGTCGCCCGCTTCGAGAGCAACGAGATGTTGCTGGTCACCGTGCTGGGCCTGTGCTTCGGCTTCTGCCTGCTGGTGGTCAAGCTGGAGTACAGCATGGTGCTGGGCGCCTTCCTGATCGGCGCGATCATGGCCGAGTCGCGCCAGTTGCCGCAGATCGAGCGACTGATCGAGCCGGTGCGCGACATGTTCAGCGCGATCTTCTTCGTCGCCATCGGTCTGCTGATCGACCCGAACATCCTCATCGAGTACACCGTGCCGATCCTGGTGATCACGGTGGCGGTGATCGTCGGCAAGGTAGTGTCCTGCGGCCTCGGCGCCTTCATCGCCGGCAACGACGGGCGCACCTCGCTGCGCGTCGGCATGGGCCTGTCGCAGATCGGCGAGTTCTCCTTCATCATCGCCGCGCTGGGCATGACCCTGCAGGTCACCAGCGACTTCCTCTATCCGGTGGCGGTGGCCGTGTCGGCCATCACCACGCTGACCACGCCCTACCTGATCCGCGCCGCCGACCCCTTCTCCAACACCCTGGCGCGGCTGATGCCGGAGCGCATTGCGCGGATCTTCAACCTGTACGGCGACTGGCTGCGCAGCATCCAGCCCCAGGGCCAGAACGTCATGCTGATGAGCATGATCCGGCGCATCCTGCTGCAGGTGGGCGTCAACATCGCCCTGGTGGTGGCCTTCTTCCTCGGTGCCCGCTACTTCGCCGCGACGCTGGAGGGCTACCTGGCGCCCTGGGTCGAGGGGGAGAACGTCCAGCGTTCCCTGGTGTGGGGCGGCGCGCTGCTGGTGTCGCTGCCGTTCCTGGTCGCTGCCTACCGCAAGCTGAAGGCACTGGCCATGCTGCTCGCCGAGCTGGCGGTGCGCCCGGAGAAGGCCGGCCGGCATACGGTGCGCGTGCGCAAGGTGATCGCCGAGCTGATCCCGCTGTTCTCCCTGGTGGTGATCATGCTGCTGCTGATGGCGCTGTCGGCCAGCATCCTGCCGACCGTCGAGGCGCTGGTGGTGATCGGCCTGGTGGCGGTCGGCGCCATCGCCCTGCTGTGGCGCTGGCTGATCCGCCTGCACTCGCGGATGCAGATCGCCCTGCTGGAGACGCTGGAGCAGGACAAGCACGGGCATTGAGGGCGCCGGGCACCGGGGTCCCGGCGAGCCGCGCAGCGCCTTCAGTCGGCCGGTGCGTGGCCCGCGGGCTCGCTTTCCGGTAAGCTCTGCGCCCCCTGCGAGACTGACCCATGCGTGTTGCCGACTTCCATTTCGACCTGCCCGACGCCCTGATCGCCCGCCATCCGCTGGCCGAGCGGCGCTCCAGCCGCCTGCTGGTGCTGGACGGCGCGAGCGGCGAGCTGGCGCATCGGCGCTTCGCCGACCTGCTCGACTACCTGCGCCCCGGCGACCTGATGGTGTTCAACGACACCCGGGTGATCCCGGCGCGCCTGTTCGGCCACAAGGCCTCCGGCGGCAAGCTGGAAATCCTGGTCGAGCGGGTGCTGGACAGCCATCGGGTGCTGGCTCACGTGCGTTCCAGCAAGTCGCCCAAGCCGGGCTCGCTGATCCATATAGAAGGTGGCGGCGAGGCCGAGATGGTCGCCCGCCACGACGCGTTGTTCGAGCTGTGCTTCGGCGAAGAGGTGTTGCCGCTGCTGGAGCGGGTCGGCCACATGCCGCTGCCGCCCTACATCGACCGCGCCGACGACGCCTCCGACCGCGAACGCTACCAGACGGTGTATTCCGACCGCGACAAGGCCGGCGCCGTGGCCGCGCCGACCGCCGGGCTGCACTTCGACGAGGCGCTGCTGGCGGCGATCCGCGACAAGGGCGTGGACACCGCCTTCGTCACCCTGCACGTCGGCGCCGGCACCTTCCAGCCGGTGCGGGTCGAGCGCATTGAGGACCACCACATGCACCGCGAGTGGCTGCAGGTCGGCCCGGACGTGGTCGCCGCGGTCGCCGCCTGCCGCGCCCGTGGCGGCCGGGTGATCGCGGTGGGCACCACCAGCGTGCGCTCCCTGGAGAGCGCCGCCCGCGACGGTCAGCTCAAGGCGTTCAGCGGCGACACCGACATCTTTCTCTACCCGGGCAAGACCTTCCATGTGGTCGATGCCCTGGTCACCAACTTCCACCTGCCGGAATCGACCCTGCTGATGCTGGTCTCGGCCTTCGCCGGCTACCCCGAGACCATGGCTGCCTACACCGCGGCGGTCGAGGCGCAGTACCGCTTCTTCAGCTACGGCGACGCCATGTTCATCACCCGCAACCCCGACCCGCGCGGTCCCGAGGAGACTCCATGAGCCACATGTCCTTCGAGCTGCTGGCCAGCGACGGCCGTGCCCGCCGCGGCCGCCTGACCTTCCCCCGCGGCGTGGTGGAGACGCCGGCCTTCATGCCGGTGGGCACCTACGGCACGGTCAAGGGCATGTTGCCGCGCGACATCGAGGCCATCGGCGCGCAGATCATCCTCGGCAACACCTTCCACCTGTGGCTGCGTCCTGGCACCGAGGTGATCAGGAAGCACGGCGACCTGCATGACTTCATGCAGTGGCAGGGGCCGATCCTCACCGACTCGGGCGGCTTCCAGGTGTTCAGCCTGGGCGCCATGCGCAAGATCAAGGAGGAGGGCGTGTACTTCGCCTCGCCGGTCGACGGCGCCAAGGTGTTCATGGGGCCCGAAGAGTCCATGCAGGTGCAGCGCGACCTGGGCTCGGACATCGTGATGATCTTCGATGAATGCACCCCGTACCCGGCCGACTTCGACACCGCCAAGCGCTCCATGGAACTCTCGCTGCGCTGGGCCAAGCGCTCGAAGAACGCCCACGAGGGCAATCCCTCGGCGCTGTTCGGTATCGTCCAGGGCGGCATGCACGAGGAACTGCGCCTGCGTTCCCTGGAAGGGCTGCTGGAGATCGGCTTCGACGGCCTGGCCATAGGCGGCCTCTCGGTGGGCGAGCCGAAGGAAGAGATGATCCGCGTGCTGGACTTCCTGCCGCCGCACCTGCCGGCCGACAAGCCGCGCTACCTGATGGGCGTGGGCAAGCCGGAAGACCTGGTCGAGGGCGTGCGCCGCGGCGTGGACATGTTCGACTGCGTGATGCCGACCCGCAACGCGCGCAACGGCCACCTGTTCATCGACACCGGAGTGATCAAGATCCGCAACGCCGTGCACAAGCACGACGACTCGCCGCTGGACCCGGCCTGCGACTGCTACACCTGCCGGCACTTCTCCCGCGCCTACCTCTACCACCTGGACAAATGCGGCGAAATGCTGGGAAGCATGCTCAATACCATCCACAACTTGCGCCATTACCAGCGCCTCATGGCTGGTTTGCGCGAGGCAATTCAACAGGGTACATTGGCCGCCTTTGTCGACGCCTTCTATGCCCGGCGCGGCCTGCCGACGCCGCCGCTGGAGCCCTGAGAGTGGCCGGGCGGTTGAAATTTACCGCTTCGCCTCCATCTATGCGCGATGGCCGACAACAGCCGGCCAACCAGACAACAACAGTTTCAAGACCTCGAAATAGGAGTTTTCCATGAGCTTTCTGATTCCCGCCGCCTATGCCGACGCCGCCGCGCCGGCCGCTGCCGCCGGCCCCGCCGGTACCGGCTTCGAGTGGGTGTTCCTGATTGGCTTCCTGGTCATCTTCTATCTGATGATCTGGCGTCCCCAGGCCAAGCGCGCCAAGGAGCACAAGAACCTGCTCGGCGGCCTGCAGAAGGGCGACGAGGTCGTGACCAGCGGCGGCATCGCCGGCAAGGTCACCAAGGTGACCGACGACTTCGTGGTGATCGAGGTTTCCGACAACGTCGAACTCAGGTTCCAGAAGCAGGCCATCGCGGCGACCCTGCCGAAGGGCACCCTGAAAGCCATCTAACGATTCATCTTCAGTCACGACGGGGCGCTTCAGGCGCCCCGTGTCATAACGGGCGGCGTCATGCTCAACAAATATCCTCTGTGGAAGTACCTGCTGATCCTGGCCGTACTGGCCGTCGGCTTAATCTATTCCGCGCCCAATCTGTACCCGGATGACCCGGCCATCCAGATCAGCGGCGCCAGCTCCGCGCTCGAGATCGGCCAGGCCGACCTCGACCGCGTCGGCAAGGCGCTCGAAGAAGCGGGCATCAAGGTCAAGGACGCGAGCCTGACCGGTCAGGGCAAGGGCGGCCTGATCCGCCTGTTCAAGCTCGGCGACCAGCTGCCGGCCAAGGAGCTGGTGCGCCGCTCCCTCGGTGACGATTACGTGGTGGCGCTGAACCTGGCCCCGACCACGCCCCAGTGGCTGCGCAGCCTCGGCGCCGGCCCGATGAAGCTGGGCCTCGACCTGTCCGGCGGCGTGCACTTCCTGCTGGAAGTGGACATGGACAAAGCCATGGACGCCCGCCTCAAGGTCTACGAGAGCGAGATCAAGAGCCTGCTGCGCAAGGAGCGCGTGCGCTACCGCAGCCTGCCGCAGCAGGACGGCGCCATCCAGCTGGGCTTCTCCGACAGCGAGTCGCTGGAGAAGGCCCGCGGCCTGATCACCAAGAACTTCAACGACTTCGACCTGACCACCGCCGAGCGCAACGGTCTGTCGGTGCTGCGCCTGCCGCTGAGCGAGGCCAAGCGCGCGGAAATCCGCGAATACTCGATCAAGCAGAACCTGACCACCGTGCGCAACCGGGTCAACGAGCTGGGCGTGGCCGAGCCGCTGGTCCAGCGCCAGGGCGCCAACCGCATCGTGGTCGAGCTGCCGGGCGTGCAGGACACCGCCGAAGCCAAGCGCATCCTCGGCAAGACCGCCAACCTGGAATTCCGCCTGCAGGCCGAGTCCGAGGCGCCGCGCGCCACCACCGAGCCCTTCGAGTTCCGCGAGTCCGGCCGCCCGGCCGTGCTGCTGGAGCGCAGTCTGATCATCACTGGTGACCAAGTCACCGACGCCCAGGCCAGCTACGACGAGAACGGCCGGCCCCAGGTCAACATCCGCCTGGACGGCCATGGCGGCGAGCTGATGAACCGCGCCACCCGCAACAACGTGGGCCGCAGCATGGCGGTGATCTTCATCGAGCAGAAGCCGGTGACCCAGTACGTCAAGCAGATGGTCGACGGCGTCGAGAAGGAAGTGGCCGTCTCCTCCTTCAAGGAAGAGAAGAAGATCATCAGCCTGGCCACCATCCAGTCGGCGCTGGGCAGCCAGTTCCGCATCACCGGCCTGGACGGCAAGGGTGAATCCTCCGAATTGGCCCTGCTGCTCCGCGCGGGCGGTCTGGCGGCGCCGATGTACTTCGCCGAGGAGCGCACCATCGGCCCGAGCCTGGGTGCCGAGAACATCGCCAAGGGCATTGACTCCACCTGGTGGGCGCTGGTCTTCGTGTCGATCTTCGTGATCCTGATCTACAAGTTCTTCGGGATCCTGGCCACCGTGGCGCTGGCCTTCAACCTGGTGTTGCTGGTCGGCCTGATGTCGGTGATCGGCGCGACGCTGACGCTGCCCGGCATCGCCGGTATCGTGCTGACGCTGGGCATGGCGGTGGACGCCAACGTGCTGATCTACTCGCGGATACGCGAGGAGCTGAACAACGGCATGGCGGTGCAGCGGGCCATCCACGAGGGCTTCGACCGCGCCTATTCGGCGATCATCGACAGTAACCTCACCACCCTGCTGGTCGGCGGCATCCTGTTCGCCCTCGGCACGGGCCCGGTGAAAGGCTTCGCGGTCACCATGTCGCTGGGCATCCTGACCTCGATGTTCACGGCGATCATGTTCACCCGCGGCATGGTCAACCTGATCTTCGGTGGCCGTAACATGAAGAAGCTGTGGATCTGAGGAATGGCCATGATCAAGAACACCATCCGTTTCATGGCGATCCGCAACATCGCGTTCGCCATCACCGTGCTGCTGACCCTCATCGGCTTCGGCGCCCTGTTCGCCAAGGGCCTGAACTTCGGTCTGGACTTCACCGGCGGCACCCTGATCGAGCTGCAGTACGAGAAGCCGGCCGATCTGGAACTCATCAAGCGCGAGCTGGGCGAGGCCGGATACACCGACGCGGTCGTACAGAGCTTCGGCGCCACCACCGACGTGCTGGTGCGCCTGGCCGGTGACGATCCGCAGCTGGGCCGGCAGGTCGCCGACGCGCTGCAGAAGATCGACCCGGACAGCCGGTTCGAGCTCAAGCGCGTCGAGTTCGTCGGCCCGCAGGTGGGCGAGGAACTGCGCGACCAGGGCGGTTTGGCCATGCTGCTGGCGCTGGCCGGCATCCTGCTGTACCTGGCCTTCCGCTTCCAGTGGAAGTTCGGCGTCGGCGCGGTCGCCTCGTTGTTCCACGACACCGTGCTGACCCTGGGCATCCTGGCCTTCTTCCAGATTCCCTTCGACCTGACGGTGCTGGCGGCGGTGCTGGCGATGATCGGCTACTCGCTGAACGACACGATCATCATCTACGACCGTATCCGCGAGAACTTCCGTGTTCTGCGCAAGGCCGACCTGATCGAGAACATCGACATCTCGGTCACCCAGACCCTGCTGCGGACCATCGCCACTTCGTTCTCCACCGCGCTGGCGCTCATCGCGCTGTTGGTGTTCGGCGGCGATACCCTGGCCAACTTCGCCCTGACCCTGCTGGTCGGCGTGGTGGTGGGTACCTACTCGTCGGTCTACATCGGCGCGACCGTGCTGGTCTGGCTGAAGCTGACCAGCGAGGACCTGATTCCTCCGACGGTCGCCGAAGAGGTGGACGAGCGTCCCTGAGTCGCTCAGGTCGCCCGACGAAGCCCGGCCCCGTGCCGGGCTTCGTGTTTTCGGGGTGTGCGCTTCGTCGCACCTCGGGCCGCTCGGCCAGCGCAACGGGAACTCACCCCAAATGGCTCAATCCAAGGCTGGGAGTAGGGCGTGAACGCCCGGCAACCGAAGTCTCTGGAGGACCCCATGAACAAGTCGATGATCGTAGGTGCAGTGCTGGGCGCGGTGGGTGTGACCGCTGGCGGCGCGATAGCGGCCTATAGCCTGGTGGGCGGCCCCCAGTACGCCGAGGTGCTGGCCGTGCAGCCGGTCAATGAAACCATCAAGACGCCGCGCGAGGTCTGCAAGGACGTGGCCGTGACCCGCCAGCGCCCGGTGCAGGATCAGCACCAGATCGCTGGCACCGCCATCGGCGCCGTGGTCGGCGGCCTGCTGGGCAACCAGGTCGGCGGCGGCAACGGCAAGAAGATCGCCACCGTCGCCGGCGCCGTGGGTGGTGGCTACGCCGGCAACAAGGTGCAGGAAGGCATGCAGCAGCGCGACACCTACACCACCACCGAGACCCGCTGCAGCACCGTGACCGATACCAGTGAGAAACTGGTCGGCTACGACGTGAAGTACCAGCTCAACGGCAAGGTCGGCCAGGTACGCATGGATCGCGACCCGGGCAGCCAGATCCCGGTCAACAAGGAAGGCCAGCTGGTGCTGTCGCAAGTCGCCCAGTAACGGCGACCGGAAACGAAAAAGCCGCCCGAGGGCGGCTTTTTCATGGGCGCTCGATCAGCGTTTCATCGACGGCGCCAGGTGCGGCTGGATGGCGGTCAGCACCGCCTTGAAGCACTTGGTGTTGCCGGCGACCACCTGGCCCTTCTCGAGGAAGTCGTGACCGCCGCTGAAGTCGCTGACCAGGCCGCCCGCTTCCTGGATCAGCAGGGCGCCGGCGGCCATGTCCCACTCGGACAGGCCGAACTCCCAGAAGGCGTCGTAGCGGCCGGCGGCGACGTAGGCCAGGTCCAGGCTGGCGGCGCCGGCGCGGCGGATGCCGGCGGTCTGGCCGACCAGGCTGCGGAACATGCCCAGATAGTTGTCCAGGTTGTCGACCTGCTCGGCGCGGAACGGGAAGCCGGTGCCCAGCAGGGCGCCGTCCAGGCTCTTGCGGTTGCTGACGCGGATGCGCCGGCCGTTGACGGCGGCGCCACGGCCGCGGCTGGCGGTGAATTCTTCCTGGCGCACCGGGTCCAGCACCACGGCGTGCTCCAGGCGGCCGCGGTACTTGCAGGCGATGCTGACGGCGAAGTGCGGCACGCCGCGCAGGAAGTTGGTGGTGCCGTCCAGCGGGTCGATGATCCACTGGTAGTCGGCGCCGTCGCCGCTGCCGGCGATGCTGCCGCTTTCCTCGCCGAGGAAGCCGTGGGTCGGATAGGCCTTCTGCAGGGCCTGGATGATGGTCTGCTCGGCGGCGCGGTCGACTTCGCTGACGTAGTCGTTGGCATCCTTCTCGTTGACGGCGATGACGTCCAGGCGTTCGACGGAGCGGATGATCAGTTCGCCGGCACTGCGCGCAGCGCGCAGCGCGATATTCAGCATGGGCTGCATGGAAGGTTCACCTGGATCGTTAAAGAGTAAAGCCGGCCATTCTAGCAGACTGGCTTTTTCTGTGCAGCCGGCTCGTCGTTGTGCATGACATCGGGCTGGGGGCTTCTGTAACATTCATGGCCCTTTCGCATCCTCGGGCGGAGCTGGCGTTGCTGCAGAACATTCGCGTGGTGCTGGTCAATACCAGCCATCCCGGCAATATCGGTGGTGCCGCACGGGCCATGAAGAACATGGGCCTGTCGCGTCTCGTGCTGGTCGATCCGCAAGACTTTCCCAGTAGCGAGGCGGTGGCGCGCGCCTCCGGCGCTACCGACATCCTCGACAGTGCCGTGGTCGTAAAGACGCTGGAGGAGGCTTTGGTCGGCTGCAGCGTGGCCCTCGGAACCAGTGCTCGTGACCGGCGCATTCCCTGGCCGCTGCTGGACCCGCGCGAGTGTGCGACCACCTCGCTGCAACACGTCGAGCAGGGCGGCGAGGTGGCGCTGGTGTTCGGTCGTGAATACGCCGGCCTGACCAACGACGAGCTGCAGCGCTGTCAGTTCCATGTGCATATCCCGTCGGACCCCGAGTTCAGCTCGCTGAACCTGGCGGCGGCGGTGCAGGTGCTGACCTACGAGGTGCGCATGGCCTGGCTGGCCGCGCAAGGCCAGCCGACCAAGATGAACAAGCTGGAAACCACGGCGATGCTCAATACCCAGCCGGTGACCACGGATGAGCTGGAGCTGTTCTACGGCCACCTGGAGAGTACGCTGGTGGAGATCGGCTTCCTCGATCCCGCCAATCCGCGCCACCTGATGTCGCGCCTGCGGCGCCTGTACGGGCGCAGTGGCATCAGCAAGTTGGAAATGAATATCCTGCGCGGCATCCTCACGGAAACCGGGAAGGCGGTGCGTGGCGAGCCTCACAAGCGGAGTAGAGACGATGTTTGAGCGTGTGCGCGAAGATATCCAGAGCGTTTTCCATCGGGATCCGGCGGCGCGCAATGCCTTCGAAGTGGTGACCTGCTACCCGGGGCTGCACGCCGTCTGGCTGCACCGTGTCGCCCATGCCCTGTGGACGAGCGGTTGGAAGTGGCTGGCGCGGGTGGTTTCCAATTTCGGTCGCTGGCTGACCGGCATCGAGATCCATCCGGGGGCGAGGATCGGTCGGCGCTTCTTCATCGACCACGGCATGGGCATCGTCATCGGCGAGACCGCCGAGATTGGCAACGACGTCACCCTCTATCAGGGCGTGACCCTGGGTGGTACCAGCTGGAACAAGGGCAAGCGTCACCCGACCCTCGAGGACGGCGTGGTGGTCGGCGCCGGCGCCAAAGTGCTGGGTCCGTTCACCGTGGGCGCCGGCGCCAAGGTCGGCTCCAACGCCGTGGTGACCAAAGAGGTGCCGCCCGGCGCCACCGTGGTCGGCATCCCGGGGCGGATCATCGTCAAGAGCGACGACGAGCAGGAGGCCAAACGCCAGGCCATGGCCGAGAAGCTCGGCTTCGATGCCTACGGCGTGGGGCCAGACATGCCCGACCCGGTGGCGCGCGCCATCGGCCAGTTGCTGGACCATCTGCATGCCGTCGATGGCCGGCTCGAAGGCATGTGCTCCGCGCTGAAGGAACTGGGCAGCGACTACTGCGCCAAGGACCTGCCGGCGCTGCGCGACGAGGACTTCGCCGACGTCTGCAAGGAGCAGGGCGACAAGCCTGCTGCCTGACGACAGATAGTCTGCTATCATTCGCGCCCCGCACGGCCTCTATACCTGACTATTTTAATTGGTCTTATAGTTGACCTAAATAGTCGGAAAAGAGGATAATCGCGGCAACTCAGTTCACCCGTGGTGCGAAAACCATGCGTCTGACCACCAAAGGCCGTTACGCCGTCACAGCCATGCTCGATCTGGCGCTGCATGCCCAGAACGGGCCGGTTTCGCTCGCGGATATCTCCGAGCGGCAGGGCATTTCCCTGTCCTATCTGGAGCAGCTGTTCGCCAAGCTGCGCCGTGGCAACCTGGTCAGCAGCGTGCGCGGTCCGGGTGGCGGCTACCAGCTGTCGCGGGACATGCGGGTGATCCAGGTGGCCCAGGTGATCGACGCGGTGAACGAATCGGTCGACGCCACCCGTTGCCAGGGCATGGGCGACTGCCACTCGGGCGATACCTGCCTGACCCACCATCTGTGGTGCGACCTCAGTCAGCAGATTCACGAATTCCTCAGCGGCATCAGCCTGGCTGATCTGGTGACCCGGCGCGAAGTGCAGGAAGTCGCCCAGCGCCAGGACCAGCGCCGCTGTAACGGCAGGATGCCGCAGCTGGATAAGATCGAAGCGTCCGCCGTCGAGTGAGCAGGGCGCCTGCCTGAAATAGGAGATACCTGATGAGATTGCCGATTTACCTCGACTACTCCGCCACCACCCCGGTCGATCCGCGCGTGGCGCAGAAGATGAGCGAGTGCCTGCTGGTGGATGGCAACTTTGGCAACCCGGCATCGCGCTCCCACGTGTTCGGCTGGAAAGCCGAGGAAGCGGTGGAGAACGCCCGCCGCCAGGTCGCCGAGCTGGTCAACGCCGACCCGCGCGAGATCGTCTGGACCTCCGGCGCCACCGAATCCGACAACCTGGCCATCAAGGGTGTCGCGCACTTCTACGGCACCAAGGGCAAGCACATCATCACCTCGAAGATCGAGCACAAGGCGGTGCTGGACACCACCCGCCAGCTGGAGCGCGAAGGCTTCGAGGTGACCTACATCGAGCCGGGCGAAGACGGCCTGGTGACCCCGGCCATGGTCGAGGCGGCATTGCGCGACGACACCATCCTTGTGTCGATCATGCACGTCAACAACGAGATCGGCACCATCAACGACATCGCCGCCATCGGCGAGCTGACCCGCTCCCGCGGCATCCTGTTCCACGTCGACGCGGCCCAGTCCACCGGCAAGGTGGCGATCGACCTGGACAAGATGAAGGTCGACCTGATGTCGTTCTCCGCGCACAAGACCTACGGTCCCAAGGGCATCGGCGCCCTCTACGTACGGCGCAAGCCGCGCGTGCGCCTGGAAGCCCTGATCCACGGTGGCGGCCACGAGCGCGGCATGCGTTCCGGCACCCTGGCGACCCACCAGATCGTCGGCATGGGCGAGGCCTTCCGCATCGCCAAGGAAGAAATGGTGCAGGAGAACGAGCGCATCCTGGCCCTGCGCGACCGCTTCTACCGGCAGGTCGAGGGCATGGAGGAGCTGTACGTCAACGGCAGCCTCACCCAGCGCGTGCCGCACAACCTGAACCTCAGCTTCAACTACGTCGAGGGCGAGTCGCTGATCATGGCGCTCAAGGACCTGGCGGTCTCTTCCGGTTCCGCCTGTACTTCCGCCTCGCTGGAGCCTTCCTACGTGCTGCGCGCCCTGGGGCGCAACGACGAGCTGGCGCACAGTTCGATCCGCTTCACCTTCGGCCGCTTCACCACCGAGGAAGAAATCGACTACGCCGCCAGCAAGGTGGCCGATGCGGTGAACAAGCTGCGTGAGCTGTCGCCGCTGTGGGACATGTTCAAAGAAGGTGTCGACATATCCAAGGTCGAATGGCAGGCACACTGATTTCGAGTCGCCTGTAGAGCGGCACCTGATGAGAGAGGATTGGCAGCATGGCATACAGTGAAAAGGTCATCGACCATTACGAAAACCCCCGCAACGTCGGCAAGATGGATGCCGAGGACCCGAATGTCGGTACCGGCATGGTCGGCGCTCCGGCGTGCGGCGACGTGATGCGTCTGCAGATCAAGGTCAACGAGCAGGGCGTGATCGAAGACGCCAAGTTCAAGACCTACGGCTGCGGCTCGGCCATCGCCTCCAGCTCCCTCGCCACCGAGTGGATGAAGGGCAAGACGCTGGACGAGGCCGAAACCATCAAGAACACCCAGCTGGCCGAGGAACTGGCCCTGCCGCCGGTGAAGATCCACTGCTCCGTGCTCGCCGAGGACGCCATCAAGGCCGCCGTACGCGACTACAAGCAGAAGAAAGGTCTGCTCTGACACCACCGAGGATCCGCTATGGCCATCACCATGACTGAAGCCGCCGCTCGCCATGTGCAACGCTCGCTCGAAGGGCGCGGCAAGGGCGAGGGCATCCGCCTTGGCGTGCGCACCACCGGCTGCTCGGGCCTGGCCTATGTGCTGGAGTTCGTCGACGAAGTGGCGGGCGAGGATCAGGTGTTCGAGAACTTCGGCGTCAAGGTGATTATCGACCCGAAGAGCCTGGCCTACCTCGATGGCACCGAACTGGACTTCGTCCGCGAAGGCCTCAACGAGGGCTTCAAGTTCAACAACCCCAACGTGCGCGGCGAGTGCGGCTGCGGCGAGAGCTTCAACGTCTAAGGCGGGTTGTTGTGGGCAGTCCCTGTCATTTCGCCCTGTTCGAGCTGCAGCCCGCGTTCCGGCTGGATCAGGCGCAGCTGTCGGCGCGCTATCGCGAGCTGGCCAAGGCCGTGCATCCGGATCGCTTCGCCGATGCCGGCGAGCGTGAGCAGCGCCTGGCGCTGGAACAGTCGGCGCGCCTCAACGAGGCCTATCAGGCCCTGAAGAGCGCGCCGCGGCGTGCGCTTTACCTATTGGCGCTGGGCGGCCGCGAGCTGCCCTTGGAAGTGACGGTGCAGGACCCCGAGTTCCTGCTCCAGCAGATGCGCTGGCGCGAGGAACTGGAAGACCTGCAGGACAGTGCCGACCTGGCCGGCGTGGCGGCGTTCAAGAAGCGCCTCAAGGCGGCCCAGGATGAGCTGGACGAAGGTTTTTCCGCCTGCTGGGACGATGCGTCGCGACGCGAAGAGGCCGAGCGCCTGGTGCGTCGCATGCAGTTCCTCGACAAGCTGGCCCACGAAGTGCGCGATCTGGAAGAGCGCCTCGACGACTAACCCGGCGCAGCCCGCGCTGCGCGCCTGATACCTAGAGCACCATGGCCCTACTGCAGATCGCCGAGCCCGGACAGAGCCCGCAACCCCACCAGCGCCGTCTGGCGGTGGGTATCGACCTGGGTACCACCAATTCGCTGGTCGCCGCCGTCCGCAGCGGCCTGTCCGCGCCGCTGGCCGATGCCGAGGGGCGGGTGATCCTGCCGTCCGCGGTGCGCTACCACGCCGATCACGTCGAGGTGGGCGCTTCCGCCAAGGCTTCGGCCGCGCTGGACCCATTGAACACCGTGCTGTCGGTCAAGCGCCTGATGGGGCGTGGTGTCGAGGACATCAGGCAGCTCGGCGACCAGTTGCCCTATCGCTTCGCCGAGGGTGAGTCGCACATGCCGTTCATCGAGACGGTGCAGGGTGCCAAGAGCCCGGTGGAAGTATCGGCGGAAATTCTCCGCTCCCTGCGCGAGCGCGCCGAGTCGACCCTGGGCGGCGAACTGGTCGGCGCGGTGATCACGGTGCCGGCCTATTTCGACGACGCCCAGCGCCAGGCCACCAAGGATGCCGCGCGCCTGGCCAATCTCAATGTGCTGCGCCTGCTCAACGAGCCGACCGCCGCCGCCGTGGCCTACGGCCTGGACAAGGGCGCGGAGGGTGTGGTCGCGATCTATGACCTGGGCGGCGGCACCTTCGATATTTCCGTGCTGCGCCTGACCCGGGGCGTGTTCGAGGTGCTGGCGACCGGCGGCGACAGTGCCCTGGGTGGCGACGACTTCGACCATGCCATCGCCGGCTGGATCATCGAGCGGGCCGGCCTCTCCCATGACCTCGACCCGGCGGCCCAGCGCCGCCTTCTGCAAGCCGCCTGTGCGGCCAAGGAAGCGCTGACCGAGGCCGGCAGTGTGTCGGTGGTCCACGATGGCTGGTCCGGTGAGCTGAGCCGGACGCAGTTCGAGGCGCTGATCGAGCCGATGGTCGCCCGCAGCCTGAAGGCCTGCCGTCGCGCCGTGCGCGATGCTGGCATCGAGGTCGAGGAGGTCGAGTCGGTGGTCATGGTCGGCGGCTCCACCCGTGTGCCGCGCGTGCGCGAGGCGGTGGGCGAGCTGTTCGGGCGCCCTCCGCTGACCGATATCGACCCGGATCAGGTGGTGGCCATCGGCGCCGCGATCCAGGCCGACACCCTGGCCGGCAACCAGCGCGGCAACGGCGAGGAGCTGTTGCTGCTCGACGTGATCCCGCTGTCCCTGGGGCTGGAAACCATGGGTGGGCTGATGGAGAAGGTCATTCCGCGCAATACCACCATTCCCGTGGCGCGGGCCCAGGACTTCACCACCTACAAGGATGGCCAGACGGCGATGGCCATCCAGGTGCTGCAGGGTGAGCGCGAGCTGGTCAAGGACTGCCGCTCCCTGGCGCGCTTCGAGCTGCGCGGCATTCCGCCGATGGTCGCCGGCGCGGCGAAGATCCGCGTGACCTTCCAGGTCGATGCCGACGGCCTGCTCAGCGTCGCCGCCCGCGAACTGGGCTCCGGCGTCGAGGCGAGCATCCAGGTCAAGCCGTCCTATGGCCTGACCGATGGCGAGATCGCCCGCATGTTGCAGGACTCCTTCCATAATGCCGGTGGCGACAAGGATGCACGTGCCCTGCGTGAGCAGCAGGTCGATGGCGAGCGTCTGCTCGAGGCCGTGCAGTCGGCGCTGGATGTCGATGGCGAGCGGCTGCTCGGCGACGACGAGCGGATTGCCATCCTGGCGAGCATGGACGAGCTGCGCGAATTGCTGGCGACCACTGACGTGGCGGCCATCGAGCGGCAGACCAAGCGCCTGTCGCAGATTACCGACGCCTTCGCCGCGCGGCGGATGGACTCGACGGTGAAAGCCGCTCTGGCGGGGCGCACTCTGAATGAAATCGAGGATAACTGATGCCACAGGTCATTTTTCTGCCGCACGAGAAGTTCTGCCCTGATGGCATGGTCGTGGAGGCCGAGCCCGGCACGTCGATTCTCGAACTGGCCCATGCGCACCACATCGAGATGGAAAGCGCCTGTGGCGGTGTCTGCGCCTGTACCACGTGCCACTGCATCATCCGCGAGGGTTTCGACTCGCTGGAAGAGGCCGACGAGCTGGAGGAGGATTTCCTCGATCGGGCCTGGGGCCTGGAGGCACAATCGCGCCTGGCGTGCCAGGCGGTCGTCGGGACCGAGGACCTGACCGTCGAAATCCCGAAATACTCGCTCAATCATGCCGCCGAAGCGCCGCACTGATTCTAAGGAACCGTCATGAGTCTGAAATGGGCTGACGTGCTGGACATCGCCATCGAACTGGCCGAAAGCAAGCCGGATGTCGATCCGCGCTACATCAACTTCGTCGATCTGCACCGCTGGGTGCTGGCCCTGCCGGACTTCGCCGACGACCCGCAGCGTGGCGGCGAGAAGGTGCTGGAGGCCATTCAGGCGGCCTGGATCGAAGAACTCGACTGAGTCGTGCCCCTCAAGGGCACGGCCCTACGCATTTCCCCCTAACCCGCGTATAATTCGCGGGTTTAATTTTTCGCTTTAACTCTCTGGAGCTTCACATGGCTGTTCAACGTACTTTCTCCATCATCAAGCCGGATGCCGTCGCCAAGAACGTCATCGGTGAAATCACCACCCGTTTCGAGAAGGCCGGCCTGCGCGTCGTCGCTTCCAAGATGGTCCAGCTGTCCGAGCGCGAAGCCGCTGGTTTCTACGCCGAGCACAGCGAGCGCGGCTTCTTCAAGGATCTGGTTGCCTTCATGACTTCCGGTCCGGTCATCGTCCAGGTGCTGGAAGGTGAAGACGCCGTTCTGAAGAACCGTGAGCTGATGGGCGCCACCAACCCGAAAGAAGCCGCCGCCGGCACCATCCGCGCCGACTTCGCCGTTTCCATCGACGAGAACGCCGTACACGGCTCCGACTCCGAGGCTTCCGCCGCTCGCGAGATCGCGTACTTCTTCTCCGCCACCGAGGTGTGCGCTCGCATTCGCTAAGCGCGAACCGGCGAGGGTGAATCCATGACTGATGCTGCCAAGACCAACCTGCTGGGGCTGACCCAGGCGGAAATGGAAAGCTTCTTCGAGAGCATCGGGGAAAAGCGCTTCCGTGCCGGTCAGGTCATGAAATGGATTCACCACTTTGGCGTCGAGGACTTCGATGCCATGAGCAATCTCGGCAAGGCCCTGCGCGAAAAGCTCAGTGCCTGCGCCGAGATTCGCGGTCCCGAGATCGTCAGCCAGGACATCTCCGCCGACGGCACCCGCAAGTGGGTGGTCCGCGTGGCCTCCGGCAGTTGCGTCGAGACCGTGTACATCCCGCAAGGCGGCCGTGGCACCCTCTGTGTGTCGTCCCAGGCCGGCTGTGCGCTGGATTGCAGCTTCTGCTCCACCGGCAAGCAGGGCTTCAACAGCGACCTGACTGCCGCGGAAATCATCGGCCAGGTGTGGATTGCCAACAAATCCTTCGGCACCGTGCCGGCCAAGATCGACCGTGCCATCACCAACGTGGTGATGATGGGCATGGGCGAGCCCCTGCTGAATTTCGACAATGTCGTGCCGGCCATGCAGATCATGATGGACGACCTCGGCTACGGCATTTCCAAGCGCAAGGTGACCCTGTCCACCTCCGGCGTGGTGCCCATGATCGACAAGCTGGCGACCGTCACCGACGTGTCCCTGGCCCTGTCGCTGCACGCACCGAACGACGAGCTGCGCAACCAGTTGGTGCCGCTCAACAAGAAGTATCCGTTGGACGTATTACTGGCGGCCTGCCGCCGCTACATCGAGGGTCTGGGCGAGAAGCGCTTCCTGACCATCGAGTACACCCTGCTCAAGGACGTCAACGACCAGCCGGAACATGCTGCGCAGATGATCGCACTTCTCAAGGATTTTCCTTGCAAGATCAATCTGATTCCGTTTAATCCCTTCCCCTTCTCCGGTTACGAACGGCCGAGCAACAACGCCATCCGCCGTTTCCAGGATCTGTTGCACAAGGCCGGTTTCAACGTCACCGTCCGTACCACCCGTGGCGACGATATCGACGCCGCCTGCGGGCAACTGGTCGGCCAGGTGCAGGACCGTACCCGTCGCAGCGAGCGTTACATCGCCGTACGCCAGCTGGGTAACGAGGCCGCAGAGCCTCGCAACGCCGCCAACCGAAATTGAAGGGGGAATTTCATGACCTTGCGCGCCGCGCTTTATCTGTCTCTTGTCTGCCTGCTGGCCGGGTGCGTCCGCACCGGCGGCCCGGTCGATCCGATGAGCACGCGAGATGGTAGGGATGCCGCGCGCGACGCCTATATCCAGCTGGGCATCGGCCATCTGCAGAACGGCTCCACCGAGCTGGCCAAGGAGCCGTTGCGCCAGGCGCTGGCGCTGGACTCCTCCAGCGCCGAGGCCTACGCCACCCTGGCGGTGGTCTACCAGTACGAGATGGAGCCCAAGCTCGCCGACGAGAACTACCGCAAGGCCATCGCGCTGAAGAAGGGCGATGCCCGCCTGCTGAACAACTACGGCGGTTTCCTGTTCGAGCAGAAGCGTTACAAGGAAGCCTATGAGCAGTACCTCAAGGCCTCCGAGGACACCCTCTATGGCGAGCGCTCCCGGGTGTTCGAGAACCTCGGCCTGACCGCCCAGCAACTGGGCAAGCGCGAGGAAGCCAAGCACTACTTCGAGCGCGCCCTGCGGATGAACAGCCAGCGCTCGGTCTCTCTGCTGCAGATGGGCCTGCTGTCCTTCGAGGACAAGGACTACGTGGCCGCCCGCAGTTACTACGCCAGCTACAGCCAGCAGGCCCGGCAGACCCCGCAGAGCCTGTTGCTGGGCACCCGCCTGGCCCGGGTGTTCGAGGACCGCGACCAGGCGGCCAGCCTGGGGCTGCAGTTGAAGCGTCTCTATCCGGGTACCCCGGAGTATCAGCAATATCTGTCGGAGCAGTGATGAAGCCTTCGCATCCTGAAGTTGTTGCCGCGCCCCGGGTCAACCCCGGGGAGACGCTGCGCAAGGTGCGCGAAAGCCGGGACCTGGCGCTGGACGACGTGGCGGTGCAGCTCAACCTGACCGCGCAGGCCTTGCGCCATCTGGAAGAGGGCGCCTTCGAGCGGTTGCCGGGGCATACCTTCGCCCGGGGTTACGTGCGCGCCTACGCCAAGCTGATGGGGCTCGACCCCAATCGCCTGGTGAACGACTTCGACCAGTACACCGGTACCGACGCCAGTGGCGCCAGCGTGGCCAGCCTGGTGCGCATCGAGGAGCCAGCGCGCCTTTCCCAGAGCCTGGTGAAATTCTTCAGCGTGGTGGTGCTGCTGGCGCTGGGCGCGGCGGGCTTCCTCTGGTGGCAGAGCGAGACCGAGCGTCTCGGCAACGATTCGGCCAAGACCAGCAGCCTGGAGCACGTCGAGGTCGAGGCCGCCGATGGCACCACCGAGCTTCATCCGCTGGGCGAGCCGGAAGACCAGGCCGTCGCCGATGCCCAGGTGGAGCCGTCTCCAGACGAGGTGACGCCGCCGGCCGAGTCCGCCGCCGAGGCCGAAGCGCCTACGGTCGCGGGTGCCGACGCCGCTGTCCCGACACCGCCCGCCGGCGCCCAGGCTCCGGCGGTGGTTCCGACTGTCCCGCCCGCCGCCTCACCCCAGACGCCGCCGTCCACGGCCGCCGCCGAGACTCCGGCCCCGGCAGCCAGCGCCCCCGTGACGCCCGCCGCCGGCGAGGCGCTGGTCAACCTGCAATTCACCGCGGACTGCTGGACCCAGCTCACCGATGCCAACGGCAAGGTGCTGCTCAGCGCCCTCAAGCGCCGCGGCGACAGCGTGGAACTGGCCGGCAAGGCGCCGCTGGAGCTGCGCCTGGGCTACGCCCGCGGTGTGGTGGTGCTGGTCAATGGCCAGGCCGTCGACGTTGCCCCCTTCATTCACGGTGAAACCGCCCGCCTCAAACTGGGGCAGTGAGCCAGAACATGCATTGCGAATCCCCCATCAAGCGTCGCCTGTCCCGCAAGATCTGGGTCGGCTCGGTACCGGTCGGCGGCGATGCGCCGATCGCGGTGCAGAGCATGACCAACACCGAGACCTGCGACGTCGAGGCCACTGTCGGCCAGATCCAGCGCCTCGAAGCCGCCGGCGCCGACATCGTGCGCGTCTCCGTGCCCTCCATGGAGGCGGCCGAGGCCTTCGGCAGGATCAAGCAGCAGGTCAACCTGCCGCTGGTCGCCGACATCCACTTCGACTACCAGATCGCCCTGCGTGTGGCCGAGCTGGGCGTCGACTGCCTGCGCATCAACCCGGGCAACATCGGCCGTGAAGATCGCGTGAAAGCCGTGGTCGAGGCTGCCCGCGACAAGGGTATCCCGATCCGCATCGGGGTCAACGCCGGCTCCCTGGAAAAGGACCTGCAGAAGAAGTACGGCGAGCCGACGCCGGAAGCGCTGGTGGAGTCCGCACTGCGCCACGTCGAGCATCTGGACCGCCTGAACTTCCCCGACTTCAAGGTCAGCGTGAAGGCCTCCGATGTGTTCATGGCCGTCGAGGCGTACCGCCTGCTGGCCAGGCAGATCGAGCAGCCGCTGCACCTGGGCATCACCGAGGCTGGCGGTCTGCGCTCCGGCACCGTGAAGTCCGCGGTTGGCCTGGGCATGCTGCTGGCCGACGGCATCGGCGACACCATCCGCATCTCCCTCGCCGCCGACCCGGTGGAGGAGATCAAGGTCGGTTTCGACATCCTCAAGTCCCTGCGCCTGCGCTCGCGCGGCATCAACTTCATCGCCTGCCCGAGCTGCTCGCGGCAGAACTTCGACGTGGTTAAGACCATGAACGAGCTGGAGGCGCGGGTCGAGGACCTGCTGGTGCCGATGGACGTGGCCGTGATCGGCTGCGTGGTCAACGGCCCGGGCGAGGCCAAGGAAGCGCACATCGGCCTCACCGGCGGTACGCCGAACAACCTGGTCTACATCGACGGCGCCCCGGCCTCGAAACTGACCAACGACAATCTGGTGGACGAGCTGGAGAAGCTCATCCGTCGCAAGGCGGCCGAGAAGGCCGAGGCCGACGCGGCCGTCATCGCCCGCGGCTGACAAGGAATATTCGTGAGCAAGACCCTACAAGCCATCCGTGGCATGAACGACATCCTGCCGGAGCAGACGCCCGCCTGGCGCTACCTGGAAAGCACCCTGGCCAGCCTGCTCGACGGCTATGGCTACAAGGAAATCCGCCTGCCCATCGTCGAGTACACCGAGCTGTTCGCCCGCGGCATCGGCGAGGGCACCGACGTTGTGGACAAGGAGATGTACACCTTCCTCGACCGTAACGAGGAGTCCCTGACCCTGCGTCCGGAAGGCACCGCCGGCTGCGTGCGCGCGGTGCTCGAACACGGCCTGTCCGGCGGTGGCCAGGTGCAGAAGCTGTGGTACGCCGGCCCCATGTTCCGCTACGAGAAGCCGCAGAAGGGTCGCTACCGCCAGTTCCATCAGGTGGGTGTGGAAATCTTCAACCTGCCGGGGCCGGACGTCGACGCCGAGCTGATCGTGCTGACCTGGCGCCTGTGGCAGAAGCTCGGCCTGGCCGACGCGGTGACCCTGCAGCTCAACAGCCTGGGTTCCAGCGAGGCCCGCGCGACCTACCGTGACGCCCTGGTGGCCTACCTGCGGGAGCGCTTCGACCAGCTCGACGAGGACAGCCAGCGCCGCCTGACCACCAATCCGCTGCGCATCCTCGACAGCAAGAACGCCCAGACCCAGGCCCTGCTGGCCGACGCGCCGTCCCTGGCCGACTATCTGGACGAGGAGTCCCGCCTGCACTTCGAGGGCGTCAAGGCGCGCCTGGACGCGGTGGGCATCCGCTACGAGATCAACCCCAGGCTGGTCCGTGGCCTCGACTACTACAACCGCACCGTGATCGAGTGGGTCACCGACAAGCTCGGCGCCCAGGGCACGGTGTGCGCCGGTGGCCGCTACGACGGCCTGGTCGGCCAGCTCGGCGGCAAGCCGACCCCGGGTGTGGGCTTCGCCATGGGCGTGGAGCGCCTGGTGCTGCTGCTGGAGACCCTGGAACTGCTGCCGGCCGAGCTGAACAGCCCGGCGGACGTCTACCTGTGCGCCTTCGGCGAGGCCGCCGAAGTGGCCGGCCTGGGCCTGGCCGAGCGCCTGCGCGATGCCATCCCCGGGCTGCGCCTGCTGGTCAACGCCGGCGGCGGCAGTTTCAAGAGCCAGTTCAAGAAGGCCGACAAGAGCGGCGCGCGCTTCGCCCTGATTCTGGGTGAGGACGAACTGGCCGCCCGCGTGGTAGGTTGCAAACCCCTGCGCGACGACGCACAGCAACAGAACATTGCCTGGGATGCGCTGCCGGCGCATCTCGCCGCCTGCCTGCAGGCCTGAGAACAAAGCGAATAAGGAGTTATCGGGGTGAGCATGACCGAAGAAGAACAGATTGCGCAGCTGAAGGACTGGTGGCAGCGCAATGGCAAACCCCTGCTGACCGGCGGCGTGCTTGCGCTGGCCCTGGTGTTCGGCTGGCAGGGCTGGCAGCACTACAAGACTAGCCAGGCCCAGGGCGCGGGAGCGCTCTATCAGCAGATGCTCGAGTCCACCTTCACGGCCGATGGCCAGCCGGACGTCGGCAGGGTCACCGAACTCGCCGCCCGCCTGAAGAAGGAATACGGCGGCACCAGCTACGCCCAGTACGCCAGCCTGTTCATCGCCAAGCTGGCCGTGGAAAACGGCAAGCTGGACGATGCCATCGCCGAACTCAAGCCGCTGCTGGACAAGCCCGCCGACGAAGCCATCGGCGAGATGGCGCGCCAGCGCACCGCGCGCGTGCTGGCCGCCCAGGGCAAGGTCGAGGAAGGCCTGAAGTTGCTGGATGGCAAGGTCGGCAAGGCCTGGCAGGCCAGCCGCGAGGAACTCAAGGGCGACCTGCTGGTGCAGCTCGGCCGTGGCGACGACGCCCACGCCGCCTACCAGAAGGCTAAGGAGTCCCTGGCCGAGGACGCCGCCGTGGGTGGCCTGCAGATGAAGCTCGACGACCTGGCCAAAGGGGATGCCTGACGTGATGCGTTGGAAGAATGCAGCGATGCTGGCCCTGGCCGTACTGGCCGTGGGTTGCAGCAGCAACAGCAAGAAGGAACTGCCGCCGAACGAACTGCCCGACATCCAGGAAGAAGTACGCCTGGATGCCCGCTGGAGCCGTTCGGTCGGTGATGGCCAGGGTGATCTGTACAACCTGCTGACGCCTGCCAGCGACGGCGAGCGCCTGTTCGCCGCCGCCGCCGACGGCGAAGTGGTCGCCCTGGATCGCCTGACCGGCGACAAGTTCTGGGAAGTCGATCTCGATCTGCCGATCTCCGGTGGCGTCGGCGCCGGCTACGGCCTGGTGCTGGTCGGTACCCTCAAGGGCGAGGTGATCGCCCTCGACGCCAGCAGTGGCGAAGAGAAGTGGCGCGCCCGCGTCACCAGCGAAGTGCTCTCCGCCCCGGCCACCAACGGCGACGTCGTCGTGGTGCAGACCCAGGACGACCGCCTGATCGCCTTCGACGCCGGCACCGGCAGCCAGCGCTGGATCTACGAGAACAGCCCGGCCGTGCTGACCCTGCGCGGCACCAGCAGCCCGGTCATGACCAACAGCCTGGTGATCGCCGGTCTCTCGTCCGGCAAGCTCCTGGCGCTGGACGCCAGCCGTGGCATTCCGGTGTGGGAACAGCGCGTGGCTGTGCCGCAGGGCCGTTCCGAACTGGAGCGCATGGTCGACATCGACGGCAACCTGCTGCTCACCGGCGGCAACCTGTACGTGGTGAGCTACCAGGGCAAGGTCGCCGCGTTCGACGCGGAATCCGGCCGCCCGCTGTGGACCCGCGACGCGTCCAGCTACGTGGGCCTGGCCCAGGGCTTCGGCAGCGTCTACGTCAGCCTGGCCAGCGGCGCCGTGGAAGGCGTCGACGAGAACTCCAATTCCGCCCTGTGGAACAACGATGCCCTGCTGCGTCGCCAGCTGTCCGCGCCGGAAGTGTTTTCCAGCTACGTGGCGGTCGGTGACTTCGAGGGCTATCTGCACCTGCTGAGCCAGGTGGACGGCCATTTCGTCGGTCGCGAGAAGATCGATGGCGACGGCGTGCGCGTCCGTCCGCTGGTGATCGGCGACTGGATCTATGCCTACGGCAACAGCGGCAAGCTGGTCGGCCTGACCATCCGCTAAGCTGAGTTGCAAAGCCCGGCCGCTGCCGTTCGACGGCAGCGGCCTTTGTGTTTTCTGAGGTAAATGTCGATGGTTCCTGTAATCGCCCTGGTGGGCCGCCCCAACGTCGGCAAGTCGACGCTGTTCAACCGCCTGACCAAGACCCGCGACGCCATCGTGGCCGAATACGCGGGCCTGACCCGCGATCGCCAGTACGGCGAGGCCAAGTGGCAGGGGCGCACCTACATCGTCATCGACACCGGCGGCATCTCCGGCGACGAGGAAGGCATCGACGCCAAGATGGCCGAGCAGTCCCTGCAGGCCATCGAGGAAGCCGACGCCGTGCTGTTCATGGTCGACTCGCGCGCCGGCATGACCGCCGCCGACCAGATGATCGCTGAGCATCTGCGCAAGCGGAACAAGCGCCGCTTCCTGATCGCCAACAAGGTCGATACCGTCGACCCGGACATCGCCCGCGCCGAGTTCAGCCCGCTGGGCCTGGGCGACGCCCTGCCGATCGCTGCCGCCCACGGCCGCGGCATCACCCAGATGCTGGAGGCCGCGCTGGGCATCTTCCCCCGCGACGATGGCGAGCCGGAGCCGGTCGAAGGCGAGGAGGGCGCGGAAGCCCCGGCCGAAGAAGTGGTCGCCGAGGGGCAGGAGGCCAAGCGCATCCCCGGCCCGAGCGAGAAGGACGGCATCAAGATCGCCATCATCGGCCGCCCCAACGTGGGCAAGTCGACCCTGGTCAACCGCATGCTCGGCGAGGAGCGGGTGATCGTCTACGACCAGGCGGGAACGACGCGGGACAGCATCTATATCCCGTTCGAGCGCGACGAGGAGAAGTACACCCTGATCGACACCGCCGGCGTGCGCCGCCGCGGCAAGATCTTCGAGGCCGTCGAGAAGTTCTCGGTGGTCAAGACCCTGCAGGCCATCCAGGACGCCAACGTGGTGATCTTCGTGATGGACGCCCGCGAGGGCGTGGTCGAACACGACCTCAACCTGCTCGGCTTCGTGCTGGAGACCGGCCGCGCGCTGGTCATCGCCCTGAACAAGTGGGACGGCATGGAGCAGGGCGAGAAGGACTATGTGAAGACCGAACTGGAACGCCGGCTGATGTTCGTCGACTGGGCCGACATCCACTTCATTTCGGCCAAGCACGGCACCGGCGTCGGCCACCTGTACAAGTCGGTGCAGACCGCCTTCAAGGCCGCAGTCACCCGCTGGCCGACCAACCGCCTGACCCAGATCCTCGAGGACTGCGTGCAGGAACACCAGCCGCCGACCGTCAACGGCCGCCGCATCAAGCTGCGCTACGCCCACCTCGGTGGCGCCAACCCACCGCTGATCGTGATCCACGGCAACCAGGTGGATTCGGTACCGAAGACCTACACCCGCTACCTGGAAAACACCTACCGGCGCGTGCTCAAGCTGGTTGGTACGCCGATCCGCATCGAATACAAGGGCGGCGACAACCCGTTCGAGGGCAAGAAGAACAAGCTCACCGAGCGCCAGGTGAACCGCAAGAAGCGCCTGATGAGCCACCACAAGAAGGCCGAGAAGAAGCGCAAGGACAAGAAAAGGTAGTTTCCAGCACGGGGCAATCGGGTGGAGCAGCTGTACGCACAACCCGACACCCCGTCGTCCCCGCGAAGGCGGGGGCCCAGCGAGGCGGCTACTGGATTCCCGCCTGCGCGGGAATGACGGAATTTCCTGCCTGCCTTGCTCGTACAGGGCCTCTCTACCCGGTTACTCCTGGTTACAGCGGCAAGCGACAAGCTGCAAATGGAGCCGGACCGCTTTTTCTTGCGGCCTGAAGCTTGTAGCTTGCAGCTTTCCCCGAGGAAGTCCCGATGCTCGCCAGCAAGCTGCCCAATGTCGGCACCACCATCTTCACCCGCATGTCCCAGCTCGCCGCGGAGACCGGCGCGCTCAACCTGTCCCAGGGCTTTCCCGACTTCGACGGCCCGCAGGCGCTGCGCGAGGCGGTAGCCCGGCATGTGCTGGAGGGGCGCAACCAGTATTCGCCGATGACCGGTCTGCCGGCCCTGCGCCAGCAGGTGGCGGCCAAGCTCGCCCGCAGCTACGGCGTGCAGCGCGACGCGGACAGCGAGATCACCATCACCCCCGGCGCCACCGAGGCGATCTTCTGCGCGGTGCAGGCGCTGATCCATGCGGGCGACGAGGCCATCGTCCTCGATCCCTGCTACGACAGCTACGAGCCCTCGGTGGAACTGGCCGGCGGCCGCTGCGTGCATGTGCCGCTGGCGCTGCCGGACTTCTCGGTCGACTGGCAGCGCCTGGCCGACGCCATCACCCCGCGCACTCGCCTGATCTTCCTCAATTCGCCGCACAACCCCAGCGGCGCGCTGCTCACCCGCGAGGACCTGGACCGCCTGGCCGACCTGATCCGTGGCCGCGACATCCACATCATCAGCGACGAGGTCTACGAACACCTGATCTATGACGGCGCCCGCCATGCCAGCGTGCTGGCCCACGAGGAGCTGTACGCCCGGGCCTACGTGGTCAGCTCGTTCGGCAAGACCTACCACGTCACCGGCTGGAAGACCGGCTACGTGGTGGCGCCGCCAGCGCTGACCGCCGAGCTGCGCAAGATCCACCAGTACGTCAACTTCTGCGGGGTGACTCCGCTGCAGCACGCGCTGGCCGACTTCATGGCCGCGCATCCCGAGCATGTCGAGGAGCTGCCGGCCTTCTACCAGGCCAAGCGCGACCTGTTCTGCGATCTGCTGGCCGACTCGCGCTTCCGCTTCACCCGCGCGCCGGGCACCTACTTCCAGCTCGCCGACTACTCGGCGATCCGCCCGGACCTGGACGACGTGGCCATGGCCGAATGGCTGACCCGCGAGCACGGCGTGGCGACGATTCCGGTTTCCGTGTTCTACCAGCAGGCGCCAGCCGGCCTGCGCCTGGTGCGCTTCTGCTTCGCCAAGCGCGAGGAGACGCTGCGCCAGGCCGCCGACAGGCTCCGCTCCGTGTAGTGGAGTGGGAGCGGCCTTGGCCGCGATGTTTTCGCGGCCAAGGCCGCTCCCACAAAGATTTCAGGAGTTACCCATGAATAGCAGACCCGATCTCGAACTGGCCCTGATCCAGAGCGAACTGGACTGGCACGACGCCGCGGCCAACCGCGCGCGCTTCGAGCCGTTGCTGGAGCAGGCGCGCGGTGCTGATCTGGTGGTGCTGCCGGAGATGTTCAGCACCGGATTCTCCATGCGCTCGGCCGAGCTGGCCGAGCCGGAGGACGGCCCCACCACGGCCTGGCTGCGCGAGCAGGCCCGGCGCATCGACGCCGTGGTGACCGGCAGCCTGATCATCCAGGCGGCCGACGGCAGCTACCGCAACCGCCTGCTGTGGGCGCGCCCGGACGGTTCGCTGGCGCACTACGACAAGCGCCACCTGTTCCGCATGGCCGGCGAGCACAAGCACTACGCCGCCGGCGAGGAGCAGGTGCGGCTGGAGGTGAAGGGCTGGAGGGTGCGGCCGCTGATCTGCTACGACCTGCGCTTCCCGGTGTGGAGCCGCGACCCGCGTGACACCGACCTGCTGCTCTACACCGCCAACTGGCCGGCCGCGCGGCGCCAGCACTGGAACCGCCTGCTGCCGGCCCGGGCCATCGAGAACCTGTGCTACGTCGCGGCGGTGAACCGCATCGGCAGCGACGGCAACGGCCACCCCTACAGCGGCGACTCCCAGGTGCTGGACTTCCAGGGCGAAGCCCTGCTGGCGCCGGGCGATGCCCCGGGCGTGTTCAGTGTGCGTCTGCCCGCCGCCGACCTGGCGGCCTACCGCGAGCGCTTCCCGGCCCATCTGGACGCCGACACCTTCCACCTCGACTCGAACTGACAGGAGACATCCGCATGGACGCCAAGCCCGACAACAACCCCTACCAGGCGCCCCAGGCCGACCTGGTCACCGCCGGCCAGGCCAGCGGCCCGCTGTACCGTCTGAGTGCCGTGGGCATCGCCACCTTCTTCGGCACGCCGCTGGCCGGCGCCTACATCGCCGCCCACAACCTGCGCGCCCTGGGGCTTCAGGAGCGGGTGCGCAACACCTGGTGGCTGGCCATCGGCCTGTTCGCCGTCGTGATGGTGATCGGCTACTGGCTGCCGGACGGCGCGGGCATCGGCATGACCGTCGCCCAGGTGATCGGCATGCACCAGTACGCCAAGGCGCAGTTCGGCGAGGCGATGGAGGGGCACGCCGGCCCCTTCCGCTCCAACTGGCGGGCGTTCGGCATCTCCCTGCTGTTCCTGCTGGCGTTCCTCGTGGTGGTGTTCGGCGCGGCGCTGGTGATCGGCGTGGGCGAGGGCGAGATGACCACGTTGGGTGGTCCTGTGTCGGTTGAATAGCCGCAACCGCGAAAAACGCCGGGCCAGGTTATGGCTCAATTGAGTGTTGGATACCTCTGTGGGAGCGGCCTTGGCCGCGAAGCTGTGTTGTCAGCTCCATTCGCGGACAAGTCCGCTCCTACAGGGGCGAGTTCACCAACAACTGGTTGTGCCCGGTGAACAGCAATACTGCGTGGCCCGGTAGGGCGGGTGAAACCCGCGGGTTCCACCCGCCCTATGCGGCGCCAGCCTGCTTGAGGGAGGCCATGTCGATCACGAAGCGGTACTTCACGTCGCTCCTGAGCATGCGTTCGTAGGCCTGGTTGATCGACTGGATCGGGATCATCTCGATGTCTGAGACGATGCCGTGCTCGGCGCAGAAGTCGAGCATCTCCTGGGTTTCGGCGATGCCGCCGATCAGCGAGCCGGCGATGCGGCGGCGCTTGAAGATCAGGCCGAACACGTCCGGCGACGGGTGCGGCGACTCGGGGGCGCCGACCAGGGTCATGGTGGCGTCGCGCTTGAGCAGGGCCAGGAACGGGTCGAGCGGGTGCGGCGCAGCCACGGTGTTGAGAATGAAGTCGAAGCTGTTGACGTGGGCCGCCATCTCCTCGGCGTTCTTCGACACCACCACTTCGGCGGCACCCAGGCGCAGGGCGTCGTCGCGCTTGTTCGGCGAGGTGGTGAACAGCACCACGTGGGCGCCCATGGCGCTGGCGATCTTCACCGCCATGTGGCCGAGGCCGCCGAGGCCGACCACGCCGACCTTCTGCCCCGGGCCGACCTTCCACTGGCGCAGCGGCGAGTAGGTGGTGATGCCGGCGCACAGCAGCGGGGCGACCGCCGCCAGGTTGTCGGCGTGGCGGATGCGCAGGACGAACTTCTGGTCGACCACGATGTTGTCGGAGTAGCCGCCGTAGGTGTTCTCGCCGCCGAACACCGGGCCGTTGTAGGTGCCGGTGAAGCCGTTCTCGCAGTACTGCTCCAGGCCTTCGGCGCAGGAGGCGCAGTGGCTGCAGCTGTCGACCATGCAGCCGACCCCGGCGACGTCGCCGACCTTGAAGGCGCTGACGTTGGCGCCCACGGCGACCACCTTGCCGATGATCTCGTGGCCGGGCACCGAGGGGTACAGGGTGTTCTTCCATTCGTTGCGGGCGGTGTGCAGGTCCGAGTGGCAGACGCCGCAGTAGAGGATGTCGATCTTCACGTCGTCCGGGCCGACGGCGCGGCGCTGGATCTCGAAGGGGGCCATTGGCGCCTGTGGGTTCTGGGCGGCGTAGGCGAGGGTCGTGCTCATGGAAATCTCCTGGGCGGATCGATGGGCCGAAGGAGAGGTTAGTGCAGGGCGATGGCGGCGGGGTTGCACGATCCTGCCGAATCCATGCCCAGAGATGGCGGAACGAAAAGGGGGGCCGAAGCCTAATGCCAGTCAGTTAAGGTGTTTTCAATGGTTGGCGAGCGCCATCCACCCTGTGGGAGCGGACTTGTCCGCGAACGGGGCTGACAACAAAGCTTCGCGGCCAATCGGAATGCCGCCCAACCGCTCCCACAAAGGCCGAGTCTGTTCGCACGGCCGACTCAGGCATAGCCAGGGAAAAACGCCGTGATCCAGCAGGGCAATCGCGGCGTTTCTCTTAACTGACAGGCATTAGGCCGAAGCCCCCTGTGTCCGATGCCGCCGGATCAGGCCGCGGCGCTGTCGCCAGAAGCCTGGGCCAGGGCGCGGTTGAGCGCGCTGAACAGGGCGCGGAAGGTCGCGGTGGTCAGGTTCTCGTCGATGCCGATGCCGTGCAGCGGGCGGCCACCGTTCAGGCGCACCTCGATGTAGGCCGCGGCCTGGGCGTTGGTGCCGGCGCTGATGGCGTGCTCATGGTAGTCCATGATCTCGATGCTTTGCGGCAGCGCGGCGACCAGTGCCTCCAGCGGACCCTTGCCGGTGCCGTGCTTGCGGCGCGTCTCGCCGTTGTGGCTGACCTCGACGTCCACGGTGCAGATGCCGTTCTCTTCCTGCAGGCGATGGCCCTTCAGCGCGTAGGGGCTGTCGGCCTCGAGGTACTCGCTCTGCAACAGGCGATGAATCTGCTGGGCGGTCATCTCCAGGCCGAGGCGGTCGGTCTCGCGCTGCACCACCTGGCTGAACTCGATCTGCAGGCGGCGCGGCAGGGTGATGCCGTACTCCTGTTCGAGCAGGAAGGTGATGCCGCCCTTGCCGGACTGGCTGTTGACGCGGATCACCGCCTCGTAGTCGCGGCCGATGTCGGCCGGGTCGATCGGCAGGTACGGCACTTCCCAGACGGCGTCGTCCTTCTGCTGGGCGAAGCCCTTGCGGATGGCGTCCTGGTGCGAGCCGGAGAACGCGGTGTGGACCAGGTCGCCGACATACGGGTGGCGCGGGTGCACCGGAATCTGGTTGCAGTCCTCGACCACCTTGCGCACGGCGTCGATATCGGAGAAGTCGAGCTGCGGGTGCACGCCCTGGGTGTACATGTTCAGCGCCATGGTCACCAGGCAGAGGTTGCCGGTGCGCTCGCCGTTGCCGAACAGGCAGCCTTCCACGCGGTCGGCGCCGGCCATCAGTGCCAGTTCCGAGGCGGCCACGCCGGTGCCGCGGTCGTTGTGGGTGTGCAGGCTGATGATCACGCTGTCGCGCTTGTCGATGTGGCGGCCGAACCACTCGATCTGGTCGGCGTAGTGGTTCGGCGTGGCGCACTCGATGGTCGCCGGCAGGTTGAGGATCAGGCGGTTGGCCGGGGTCGGCTGGAACACGTCGATCACCGCGTTGCACACCTCGACGGCGAAGTCGGTCTCGGTGCTGCTGAACACCTCCGGCGAGTACTCGAAGCCCCAGCGGGTTTCCGGCGCGGCGTCGGCCAGGCGCTTGATGGTCTTGCCGGCGGCCACGGCGATGGCCTTGACACCCGCCTTGTCCTGGTTGAAGACGATCTTGCGGAAGCTCGGCGCGCAGGCGTTGTAGTAGTGGACGATGGCCTTCTTCGCGCCCTTGAGGGACTCGAAGGTGCGCTCGATGAGGTCGTCACGGGCCTGGGTCAGCACCTGGATGGTCACGTCGTCGGGGATGTGGCCGCCTTCGATCAGTTCGCGGACGAAGTCGAAGTCGGTCTGCGAGGCGGACGGGAAGCCCACTTCGATCTCCTTGAGACCCACCTGCACCAGGCACTTGAAGAAGCGCATCTTCTTCTCGGCGTCCATCGGCTCGATCAGCGACTGGTTGCCGTCGCGCAGGTCGGTGGACAGCCAGATCGGCGCCTTGTCGATGATCTTGTCCGGCCAGGTGCGGTCCGGGAGCTGGATCGGCGTGAACGGGCGGTACTTCTGGGACGGGTCTTTGAGCATGGTCATCGGGCTAGATCCTTGTGTCGGCGGCAGGCCGGGGCGAATCGCGAATTCGGTGGTGCGTCGGGGGGGAGGGGGCTCAGCCGCGCAGTCGCGGGCTGACCAGGCGCTGGCAGGCGTATTGACGCAGCAGGATGAGGGTGTGGGCGGTTTTCATGGCGTTCACCTTAATCAGCGAGGTGAAAGCTGGCAAGGCTTCTCGGAAAAACGCCAGAAAATCGCGCAATTGGTTTTTTATAGGATTTTTATTGCCTGATCGTGGCGTTCGGCGAGAGCGGCTTGCGTCCGGGCGCGCGGTCTCGCCACGCGCCCGGGGCGGATCAGCGGTCGGCGCCCGCCAGGCGCTGGAAGTCCGCGCCGCCGGGGTTCTGGAACACGCGCAGGCCGAAGGCGGGCAGGATCGCCAGCAGGTGATCGAAGATGTCCGCCTGGATGCGCTCGTACTGCGCCCACGCCACGGTGTTGGTGAAGCAGTAGATCTCCAGCGGCAGGCCGCTCTCGCCCGGTTGCAGGTGGCGCACCAGCAGGGTCATCTGCGGGTGTACCTCGGGGTGGTTGCGCAGGTAGCGCTCGACGTAGGCGCGGAAGGTGCCGAGGTTGGTCAGCTGGCGGCCGTTGAGCGGGTCGCCGAAGCCGGCGTTGTACTGCTGCAGCTCGGCGCGCTTCTGTTCCAGGTAGTCGCCGATCAGGTCGAAGCGGTGCAGTTGCTCCAGGCCCTCGGCGTCGAGGAAGCGCACGCTGTTCTGGTCGAGGTGCAGGCAGCGCTTGATGCGCCGGCCGCCGGACTCCTGCATGCCGCGCCAGTTCTTGAACGAGTCGGTGATGAAGCGCTTGGTGGGGATGGTGGTGATGGTCTTGTCCCAGTTCTGCACCTTGACCGTGTGCAGGGCGATGTCGATGACGTCGCCGTCGGCGTTGAGCTGCGGCATCTCCACCCAGTCGCCGACGCGGATGATGTCGTTGGAGCTGATCTGCACGCTGGCCACCAGCGACAGCAGGGTGTCCTGGAAGATCAGCAGCAGCACCGCGGCCATGGCGCCGAGGCCGGACAGCAGGATCAGCGGCGAGCGGTCGATCAGCGCGGCGATGATGAGGATCGCGGCGATGGCGAACACGGCGATCTTGAGCACCTGCACGTAGCCCTTGATGGGCCGCAGGTGGGCGTCGGGGCGGCGCTGGTAGAGGGTGTTGACCAGGCCCAGCACCTCGCTGATCGCCAGCGCCAGGGTCAGCACCACGAAGGCGCCGCAGACATTGCGCACCACGGTGACCACCTCGGCCGGCAGGCCGGCGATCAGGCCCACGCCGAGGGACAGGATCAGCGCCGGGACGATGTTGGCCAGGCGGGCGATGACCTTGGAGTCGTTGAGCACGCTGTCCTGGCCCAGGGCGGTGGCGCGCAGCGCGCGGTACAGGCCGCGCAGGAGGATGCGCTTGACCAGCCAGTTGGCGATCCAGGCGGCCAGTACCAGCAGGCTGGCGCCGATCAGGGTGAAGAGTTGCGGGTGCTGTTCAAGCCATTGCAGGGCTTCGCGATACTGTTCGGGCATGGGTCTCCTCGACAGGTGGTGTTTCCGGTGGCCGGCCGGGGCGCGGCAAAGTGCATTACCCTAACAAGGAGCGGTGGGTAATGCCGGCCGGTTTTCTTACCAAACCTGTCTGACCTGTCAGGAGAGAGATCATGAGAACTGTTTTTGTCGCGTTGCTGGGGCTGCTGGCCGGCTGCGCCAGCGGCCCGCGCAACGACCAGCTGCCGCTGGACGAACACCTGGCCAGGCTCGGGCTGCGCCAGGGCGAGGCCGTGCAGGCGATATCGCGCTATGACATCGGCGGCTGGGAGTACCTGGACAAGCGCCACATCAGCGTGGGCCGCGCGCCGGCGCGGCGCTATCTGGTGGAGTTCACCCGGCCGTGCGACCGGCTCGGCTTCTCCAGCATCATCGGCTTCAGCTCGACGGTGGGCCAGTTGACCCGCATGGACCACATCACCGTGACGGACATGGGCGACATTCCCCAGACCTGCCAGATCGAGAGTCTGTACCGGCTGGAGAGGGTGGAGAAGAAGGCGCCCTGAGGCAGACGGGGCGGCGCGCGCCGCCCCGCGAAGGTCAGAACTCGCCGCGCAGGGCGAGGGAGAAGTTGCGCGGCTCACCGTAGTAGTAGTTCACGCCGATGGCGCCAATCTTCTCGTAGTAGTACTTGTCGAAGAGATTGTTGGCGTTGAACTGGACCGAGTAGTGCTCGTTGAAGCGATACCCCAGCATCGCGTTGTAGATCGCATAGCCGCCCTGTTCGGCACGTGCGGCGCCGTTGACCGAGTAGATGTCGCTTTGCGCCTGCACGCCGCCACCCACGGTCCAGGCGGAATAGGCGCCGGGCAGCTGGTAGGTGGTGAACAGGCGCAGCAGGTGTTTCGGGTCCGTGGTGCGCAGGACGTTGCCGGCGTTGGCGGCGGTGTCCTTCAGGTACTCGGTGGTGGTGTAGGTATAGCCGCCGGCGACCTGCCAGCCGGGCATCAGCTCGCCGGAAATCTCCAGTTCCACGCCCTCGCTGCGGCTCTTGCCCGAAGCGGACTTGCAGAACCCGGTGGGGTAGTACGGCGGGCATTGCTGAACGCCGTCGGTGATCGAAGGGTCGTCCAGCGCCTTGCCGATCAGGTTGGTGCGGAACACCGAGACGGCGCTGTTCAGGCGGCCCTCGTAGAATTCGCCCTTGAGGCCCACTTCGTACACTTCGCCGGTCATGGGTTCGATTACCGAGCCCGTGCTGTCGAACACCGCCTGCGGGGAGAATATCTCGGTGTAGCTGGCGTAGGCGCTGATGGCCTCGTTCAGGTCGTAGATGAGGGCGGCGTAGGGCACCACCTCCCGATTGACCCGGTAGTCGCCGGTCGTGCTGGTGCGCTGGTCGAAGTCGTACCAGTTCAGGCGCGCGCCGAGAATGGCGGTGAGCGGATCGGCCAGCGAGATGTTCCAGCTGGCGTAGAGGGCTTCCTGGGTGGTGATGGTGTGGGTCTGCGGGTTGGCTGTCGGGCTGGTGCGGTCCTTGTTGACCTGCGACGGGTTCCAGTTGCGCAGGTCGACGCCACGGGCGTTGTAGCCCCACACAGACTCGACGCCGATGCTGTCGGACTCGTAGCGCTCGGCGCCGACGGTCAGGCGGTGTTCCCTGCCCAGCAGGTTGAAGGTGCCGTCCAGCACGGCTCCCAGGTTGGTGTGCAGGGTCCTGCCGCCGCCGTCGCTGAAGTTGTAGGACACGTCCCACAGGTAGGGATCGGTGGCGCCTCTCGGCCGCGCCAGGTTGGTCTGCTGGAAGCCGTGGTCCTTGTAGGCGAAGCGGTTGCGGCTGCCGTTCAGCTTGAGCGTCCAGCCATTGTCGAAGACGTGCTCCAGCTCGGCGAAGTACTGCGTGCCGGTACGGTCCCAGCGGGCCCAGTTGGCGCCGAGGAAGGTATCGCGGGAGAACGGCAGCGGCGAGCCGTCGAAGTCCGCCGGCAGGTTGCCCCAGGCGCCGGTGGCATCCAGTTCGGTGTATTCCAGCCCCCCGGTCAGCGTGGTGTTTGCGCCGAGGTCGGCGGCCAGCACGGTATAGAGCACGTTCTTGCGCTCCATGCGGGTGTCCTGGAAGAAGTCCTTGTCGTCGTGCACGGCGATCACGCGGCCGCGGATCGCGCCGCCGTCCACCAGCGGTCCCGACAGGTCGGCCACGTAGCGGTTGGCTTCCCAGGAGCCCAGGGTGTAGCTGGCCGAGCCCTGGAAGTCCCGGGTGGGGCGTTTGCGCACCATGTTCACCGTGCCCGAGGGGTTGCCGGCGCCGCGCAGCATGCCGCTGGCGCCCCGCAGGACTTCCACGTGGTCGAGGGTGGCCGTGTCGGGCTGGATGAAGCTGCCGCCGCCCGCGCCCTGGGCGACGGTGGCGCCGTCGAACTGGATGGCGTCGATGGAGAACCCGCGCGAGTAGTAGTTGACCCGCTCGCTGTCGGTGTAGTCGACCACGACGCCCGGGGTCTGCTCGAGAACCTGGGTCAGGTTGTTCAGGTTCTGGTCCTTCAGGCGCCGCTCGGTGAGCACGCTGACCGACTGCGGGGTGCGGCGCAGCGACTGCGGCGCCTTGCCGATGTTCACGGCGCCAGTGGTGTAGGAGTCGCTGCCCTCGGTGATGGCGCCCAGGCCGACCGCGCTGACGCTGGTGGCGCCCAGTTCGACAGCGGCGCCGGCGTCCACCTGCTCGCTCAGCACGAAGCTGCCGTTGCCCTGGTCCAGGGCCTGCAGGCCGCTGCCCTGGAGCAGCCGGGCCAGGCCCTGGCTGACGTCGTAGTCGCCCTGCAGCCCCGGCGAGGTGCGGCCGGCGGTCTGCTGCGGCGTGCTGGCGAGGGTGATGCCGGCGGCGCGGGCGAACTGGTTGAGGGCGTCTGCCAGAGTGCCGGCGGGAATCTCGTAGTGGCGGGCGCTGGCCGCGCCGGGCGCGTCGGCCGCCTGTACGGCGAGGGGGGCGGCGCTCAGCCCCAGGGCGGCGCCGAACAGTGCGCCGCGCAGGGCACGGCTCAGGGGCGAGAGGGCGGGAATCGGTCGGGAGATGGACATGGTCATGGGCGGAAACGGCTCGTGGCAGGAATGGTTCTTATTCCCTGCCGATCCATCCCCGCAGAACCCGACAGAAATTCTTCAGTTCTTTCATATGGCCCCATTGCACCGGTTGCGTGTGTGGCGTGGCGTCAGGTGCGCGCGGCGCACCCTACCGGACCGCCGGGCTTCAGGCGGCCTCGACGCGCACCCACCAGCGGGTCATGTAGCGGGTACGCACGGGCAGGGTGCGGGCCAGCACCCGCAGCAGTTCGTCGGTGTCGGCCAGGCGGAACACGCCGGACAGGCGCAGCCCGGCGACGTCCGGCGCGTAGCCCAGGTGGCCCGGGCGGTAGCGGCCGACTTCCTCGAGGAAGTGGTCCAGGCGCATGTCGCGGGTGACGATCAGGCCGTCGCGCCAGGCGTTCGGCTCCAGCGCCTGGGTCGGCAGCAGATCGGCCTCGCCGCCTGCAATCAGGTAGCGCTGGCCGGCGCCGGCGCTGAGTGGCGGCTCGCCGAAGGCGACGCTGCCCTGGTCGACGCTGAGGCAGGTGCCGGCGTCGCCCAGGCGCAGGCCGAAGCGGCTGTCGGGAGCGGCCTCGAACAGGCCGTCCGGGGTGCGCACGCGCAGCGGCGTCGCGCCGCCCGGGCGGCAGTCGAGGAACAGTTCGCCGCGGCGCAGCACGATCAGGCGCTGTGCGCCGTCCAGCTGCAGGTCGACGGCGCTGTCGGTGTTGAGGTCCAGGGTGCTGCCGTCGCCCAGCGGCAGCCGGCGGCGCTCGCCCACGGCGGTGGCCTGGTCGGCCAGCAGCGGCTGGGCCAGGCCGATGTCGCGGCCCAGCCAGGCGGCGCCGCCGGCCACCGTGGCCAGCGACAGCAGCTTGAGCGCCTGGCGCCGTTGCAGGCGGCGCGCCGAGTTCTCCAGGGTGGCCACGGTGCCGCCGGGCAGGGCGCCGAGGTCGCGGGAGATTTCCCGGTGCAGGCCGCTGATGCGCTGCCAGGCCCGTTCGTGGCGGGCGTCCTGGCGGCGCCAGTGCTCGCATTGCTGGCGCAGGGCGGGGTCGTCGCTGTGCTGCAGGCGCACCAGCCAGTCGATGGCCTGGCGCACGCGCAGCGCCTCAGCGTCGTTGTGCGGGCTGCCGCTCATGTCTCGGCCTCGTCGCCGTAGCGCAGCAGGTAGCAGTGGTACAGCGCCTCGGCCACGTAGCGCTCCACGGAGCGCACCGACACGCCGAGGCGCTCGGCGATCTGCACGTGGGTCAGGCCCTCGCACTGGGCCAGCAGGAAGGCGCTGCGCACCCTCGGCTTGAGGCCGTCGAGCATGCGGGCGATGCGTTCGAGCAGTTCCAGCACCACCTCCCGGGCTTCCGGCGACGGCGCCTCGGCCTCGGGCAGGTGGGCCAGGCTTTCCAGCCAGGCGCGCTGCAGTTCCTCCCGCCGCCAGTGGTCGATCACCAGGCCGCGGGCGACCGTGCGCAGGAACGCCCGCGGCGTGTCGATGGCGCCGAGGTCGCAGCGCTGCATGACGCGCAGGAAGGTGTCCTGGGCGAAGTCCGCGGCATCGGCGGCGTTGCCCAGGCGCGCGCGCAGCCAGGACTTCAGCCAGCCGTGGTGGTCGCTATAGAAGGTATGGAGGGTGTCGCCGGGCATGGGGCACTGCGTTGCATTTGATAATTGCTCGCATTGTCATGGCCGCGGCGGCGCTTTGCAATGCCTGGCGCGTCGCGCAGGGCCGCTCTGGCGGGCGCCCTCGGATTCTCAGGGCTGGAAGGCGCCGATGAAGATGGCCGGGTCGACCCGTGCGTCGTTGAGGCTGACGTTCCAGTGCATGTGCGGGCCGGTGGCGCGTCCGGTGGCGCCGACGCGGCCGACCACGCCGCCGCGCGGCAGCTCCTGGCCGAGCTGCACGTCCACCTTGGACATGTGGCAGAACATGCTGATCAGCCCCTGGCCGTGGTCGACGAACACCGTCTTGCCGTTGAAGAAGTAGTCGCCGATCAGGATCACCTTGCCGGCGGCGGGCGCCTTGATCGGCGTGCCGGCGCCCACGGCGAAGTCCAGCCCGGAGTGCGGGTTGCGCTCCTCGCCGTTGAAGAAGCGGCGCAGGCCGAAGGGCGAGGACAGCGGGCCATTGACCGGCTTGTCGAACAGCAGGTTGCTCGGCTGGCGCGGGCTGAACTGGCGGTAGGCGGCGGTCTGCTCGGCCAGCTCGCGTTCGATGCGGGCCAGGTTCTTCGGGCTCGGGTTGACCTGTTCCTTGTTCTTCAGGGTGATGCGCTGCTCGCGGTAGTGCTTGGCGCCGACGCTGAAGCTCAGGCTGCGGCCGTCGGCCTCCAGGCGCTGCTCGCCGGGCTTGACCGTGAGCGGGATGCCGACGATGGCGATCCAGTGCGCGCCGTCCTCGCGCACCACCAGCACCGGCTTGCCCTGGTAGCGCGCCTGGGGCGCCTGGGCGCCGTCGCCCAGGTCGAGCACCGCCACGCCGCCGGGCACCGGCTTGTTCAGCAGGCGGGTGATGAAGCCCTCGGCGTGGGCGGGGAGGGCGAGGCACAACAGCAGGGCGAGGATCGGGCGCACGGGTTAGTCCAGCAGCGAGAGGGTGACCGGGGCGAGGTGATTGTCCTCGACGCGTACGTCCAGCTCGCCCTCGCCGAGGCGCGCCTTGAGGCGCTGGCCGGGGTGGGTCTGGGCGGCGGCGCGCACGGCCTGGCCGCGTTCGTCGAGGAGGATGCTGTAGCCGCGGCCGAGGGTGGCCAGCGGGCTGACGATGTTGAGGGTCTGGGCCAGGTTGCCCAGCCGCTGCCGGCGTTCGCGCAGCAGGGCGTGGGTGGCGCGCGGCAGGCGCTCGGCCAGGCTGTCCAGGCGCTGGCGCAGCAGGGCCAGGGTGCGCCCCGGGTGCTGGGCGGCCAGGCGGCCCTCCAGGCGGGCGAGGCGGTCGTGGCGGCCGGCGGCCTGCTGGGCGAAGGCGCGGCGCAGGCGCAGGTCGAGGTCGTCCAGGCGCTGGGCCTGCTGGCGCAGGCGCTCGCCGGGGTGGCGCAGGCGCCGGGCCAGGCCGTCTAGGCGCAGCAGGTCGCGCTGCAGGCGCTGGCGCAGGGACAGCTGCAGGCGCCGGGCGAGGCTGTCCAGGCGGTGCTGCAGGTCGGAGCTGTCCGGGGCCAGCAGCTCGGCGGCGGCCGACGGCGTGGGCGCGCGCACGTCGGCGACGAAGTCGCTGATCGACACGTCGGTCTCGTGGCCCACGGCGCTGACGATGGGCGTGGCGCAGGCGGCCACGGCGCGGGCCACGGCTTCCTCGTTGAAGCACCAGAGGTCTTCCAGCGAGCCGCCGCCACGGGCCAGGATCAGCGCGTCGAAGCCCTGCGCATCGGCTAGCTGCAGGGCGCGGACGATCTGCCCGGTGGCCTCGCGGCCCTGTACGGCGGTGGGGACCAGGGTCAGCTCCACCTGCGGCGCGCGGCGGCGGAACACGCTGATGATGTCGCGGATCACCGCGCCGGTCGGCGAGCTGACGATGCCGATGCGCCGCGGATGGGTGGGCAGGGCACGCTTGCTCTCGGCGGCGAATAGGCCCTCGCCGGCGAGTTTCTCCTTGAGCGCCTCGAAGGCCAGGCGCAGGGCGCCGTCGCCGGCCGGCTCGACGGTGTCGAGGATCAGCTGGTAGTCGCCGCGCCCCTCGAACAGCGAGACCTTGCCGCGTACCTTCACCGCCAGGCCGTCACGCAGCGCCTGGCGGACCCGCGCGGCGTTCTGCCGGAACAGCGCGCAGCGCACCTGGGCCTGGCTGTCCTTGAGGGTGAAGTAGATGTGGCCGGAGGCCGGGCGGGCGAGGTTGGAGATCTCGCCTTCCACCCACACCTGGGCGAACACGTCCTCCAGCAGCAGGCGGGCGCGGTTGTTGAGCTGGCTGACGCTGAGGGCCTCGCGGTCGAGGCCGAGGCGGGCGAAGGGATCGGTGAGCATGGCCGGCATCATAGTGGCTTTGCCGGTCGCGGTCATGGGCCCCGCTGGCCGGGGAGGCCGCGGCGGCGTCATAATGAGAGCGATTCCTGTTTGTTCGCGAGTGTGATGGTGCGCATTTCCCCCGATGTTCTGTTGTCCTTCCTGGCCGGCGATGGCCTGGGCGTCGAATACCAGCCGATCCTGCGCGTCGCCGACGGCGAGCCGGTGGCCTATGAGGCGCTGGCGCGCTTCCACCACGCGCGGGTCGGCTACCTGTCGCCGGACCAGGTGTTCCGCCAGCTGCACGACAGCCCGCTGAGCCTGTTCCAGCTCGAACTGCTGATCAAGCGCCTGCAGCTGGAGGCCTGCCCGGCGGAGCTGCCGGTGTTCCTCAACATCGATCAGGACGCCTTCGAGGTGTTCCTCGGCGAGGCCCGCCACCCTATGGTCGAGCTGCTGCTGGCGCACCGCCTGGCGGTGGTGGAGATCATCGAGAACAGCTCGGTGGCCGATGCCCGAGTCAGCATCGCCATGCAGCAGGCCTTCGGCGGCGCCGGCATCCCCATCGCCCTGGACGACCTCGGCGCCCACGACAGCCTGGTGTCGTTCGACGTGCTGCTCGGCGTGCAGTACCTCAAGCTGGCCCGGGACTGGCTGTCGCGGCTGTCCAGCCCGGCGTCCATGGCGCTGCTGCGCGGTATCCTGGCGTTCGCCCGCGAGGCCGGCAAGACCGTGATCCTCGAAGGCGTGGAGGACGAGGCCCAGCTGCGCTGGGCGCGCGAACAGGGCATCGATTGCGTACAGGGCTTCCTGTTCCGCGAGCGCTTCATCCGCCACTGGGCCGGCGAGGCGCCGGCCGCGCCGCTGGAGCACTGCGCATGAGCGAGCGCCAGCTGATTCTGGTGCCGCGCCTGTCGCGGGTGC
Source organism: Pseudomonas sp. GD04015 (assembly GCF_029837675.1). Taxonomy (NCBI): domain Bacteria; kingdom Pseudomonadati; phylum Pseudomonadota; class Gammaproteobacteria; order Pseudomonadales; family Pseudomonadaceae; genus Pseudomonas; species Pseudomonas sp. GD04015. The sequence goes on from NZ_JAOEEE010000001.1 coordinate 205,591, forward strand.
CGGACCACGAATACTGGGCGCGCAAGCTGCTCGACTGGCTGGTGCGCCAGGGCATCGTCGCGGCGCTCCCCACTACCTGCGGCCGTGGCCGGGGTGGCATGGCCTACGCCATTGGCGAGGGCGCGCGGCGGGTGGCGCTGCACCCGGAGCGGCTGCCCTACGGCCAGCCCTGCAACGGCCTGGAGATCGTCACCCGGCGCTGCATCTACACGCCGACCCACGACTTCCACGAGGAAGCCGGCTGCCCGGAGTGCCGCCAGGAGATCGGCGAGGCCTTCTTCGAGAGCCTGGACGAGTGGACGCCCGGCGACACCGACAACTTCACCTGCCCCGAATGCGGCCACGAAGACGAGGTCAACGGCTTCCTGTTCCTCCAGCCGTGCGCGTTCTCCAACCTGGGCTTCATCTTCAACGGCTGGGCCGAGGCGGGCTTCGCGCCGGCCTTCCTGGAGGCGTTCGCCGAGCGGGCGGGGTTCCCTGTCGCCCAGGTCGTCGTCGATCCCTGAGCGGCGTCAGCCCGCCGCCAGAGCGTCGCGGAAGTGGCGGACGAACCCCTGCACCAGCGCCGAGTCGTCCTGCCGGCAGGCGAGGGCGATGCTGGTTTCGCAGGCCGCGTCGGCCAGGGGCACCAGGCTGACGCCGGGTGGCGCGATGGCGCTCATGCTCTGCGGCAGCAGGGCGATGCCGAAGCCGGTCTGGATCAGTTGCAGCTGGGTGGTCTTGCGCGACACCACCCGCGCCGCCTTCGGGTAGAAACCGGCGCGCGTGCACAGCTCGGCCGCCCGGTAGCTGAGGCCGCCGCGCTGCGGATGGGGAATGGAGATGAACGGCTCGTCCACCAGCTGGGCGAGGCGCACCGATGCCGCCGCGGCCAGCGGGTGGTGGCTGGCGACGGCCAGCAGCATGGGCTCGTCGAGCAGCCGGTGCAGCACCACGCCGTCGTGCTGGCGCAGCACCGGCAGGCGCAGCAGGCCGATGTCCAGGCGTCGCTCGGCCAGCTCCTGCAGCTGGATTTCCGAAGACTGCTGGGCGATCTCCATGCGCACGCCGGGGTGCTCGGCGAGGTAGCCGGCCAGCGCCTCCATCAGCGCGCCGCTCAGCGGCACGGTGCTGGAGTGGTTGAGGCGCAGGGTGCCGCGTTGGCCGAGGCCGATCTCCCGGCTTTCCTGGCTGGCCCGTTCCAGCTCCAGCAGCAGGCCGCGCGCCCGCGGGTAGAAGGCCGCGCCGGCGTCGCTGAGCAGCGGCTGCCGCGCGGTGCGCACGAACAGGGCGGTGCCCATCTGTGCCTCCAGCTCCTTGATCTGCCGGCTCAGGGCCGACTGGGCGACGAACAGGCGCTCGGCGGCGGCGCTGAAACTGCCGCTTTCGACGATGGCGACGAAGTAGCGCAACTGGCGGGTGGAGATCATCTGTCATGCCTTTTCGAGATGGCTTGGTGATTCTAAACATATTGGTCGGCATGGCTGGGCTGGCGCTAGAGTGCCGGCGTCGTTGTGCAAGAAGGATGTCGCTCGATGGAGCTCGCCGCGCTGTTCGCCTCGCTGCCGTTTTCGCCCGTCGACTGGCTGGCGATCCTGCTGGGCATCGTCGCCGCCTACGTGGTGTTCGGTATTGCCGGCTTCGGCACGGCGCTGGTGGCGGGGCCGGTGCTGCTGCACTTCCTGCCGCTGTCGACCATCATCCCGCTGCTGGTGCTGCTGGATTTCGTCGCCGCCTTCGGCAACCTGCTGCCATCGCGGCGCGACGTGGCGCGGGCCGAGCTGCTGCGCCTGCTGCCGTGCATGGCGCTGGGCTGCGCGCTGGGCGTGACCTTCCTGCTCAATCTGAAGTCCGACGTGCTGCTGCTGGCGATGGGCCTGTTCGTCACCGCCTACGCCCTGTACAGCCTCGCGGTGCGCGTGCGCCCGGCCCGCCTGGCGGCCGCCTGGGCGGTGCCGGCCGGCACGGTGGGCGGGCTGTTCGGTGCGCTGTTCGGCAGTGGTGGCTTCCTTTACGCGCTCTATCTCAACGCGCGGCTGGCGGACAAGCAGCAGGCGCGTGCCACCCAGAGCGCGCTGATCAGTTGCAGCGCGCTGCTGCGGCTGAGTCTGTTCCTCGTCGCGGGCGTCTACGCCGACCTGAAGATGCTGGCGCTGGCCGCCTGCCTGTTGCCGCCCATGGCCCTGGGCCTGTGGTGCGGTCGGCGGCTGACCCTGAACATGTCGCGCGAAGCCTTCGTGCGGTTGGTGACCTGGCTGGTGCTGGCCAGTGGCCTGGGCCTGATCGGGCGCTACCTGAGCGGCGCCTAGCGGATTTTTCCGCGCACGTCCGCATTGAGCGCGGCGCCTGGGCTGGGTATAATGCCGCGCTTCTTATTTTTCCCTCCCGGGAGCCCCGCCATGCTGCGCATCAGCCAAGAAGCACTCACCTTCGACGACGTTCTGCTCATCCCCGGTTACTCCGAAGTCCTGCCCAAGGACGTCAGCCTCAAGACCCGCCTGACCCGAGGCATCGAGCTGAACATCCCGCTGCTGTCCGCCGCCATGGATACCGTCACCGAAGCCCGCCTGGCCATCGCCATGGCCCAGGAAGGCGGCATCGGCATCATCCACAAGAACATGACCATCGAGCAGCAGGCCACCGAGGTGCGCAAGGTCAAGCGCTACGAGTCCGGCGTGGTCAAGGACCCGATCACCATCGACGCCGACGCCAGCGTGGGCGACCTGTTCGACCTGACCCGCCAGCACAACATCTCCGGCGTGCCGGTGCTGTACAACGGCGACCTGATCGGCATCGTCACCTCCCGCGACGTGCGCTTCGAGACCAACATGAGCGCCCGGGTGCGCGACGTGATGACGCCGAAGGAGCGCCTGGTCACCGTCAAGGAAGGCGAGGACAAGGATGCCGTGCGCAAGCTGCTGCACAAGCACCGCATCGAGCGCGTGCTGATCGTCGATGACCAGTACCGCCTCAAGGGCATGATGACCGTCAACGACATCGAGAAGGCCAAGGCCTACCCGCTGGCCAGCAAGGACGACCAGGGCCGCCTGCGCGTGGGCGCCGCGGTCGGCACCGGCGCCGACACCGGCGACCGGGTCGCCGCGCTGGTCGCCGCCGGCGTCGACGTGATCATCGTCGACACCGCCCACGGCCACTCCAAGGGCGTGATCGACCGCGTGCGCTGGGTCAAGCAGAACTTCCCGGACGTCCAGGTGATCGGCGGCAACATCGCCACCGGCGAGGCCGCCAAGGCGCTGGTCGAGGCCGGCGCCGACGGCGTCAAGGTCGGCATCGGCCCGGGCTCCATCTGCACCACCCGCATCGTCGCCGGCGTCGGCGTGCCGCAGATCAGCGCGGTGGCCAACGTCGCCGCCGCCCTGGCCGGCACCGGCGTGCCGCTGGTCGCCGATGGCGGCATCCGCTTCTCCGGCGACCTGTCCAAGGCCATCGTCGCCGGCGCCTCCGCGGTGATGATCGGCTCCATGCTGGCCGGCACCGAGGAAGCCCCGGGCGAGGTCGAGCTGTTCCAGGGCCGTTCCTACAAGGCCTACCGCGGCATGGGCTCGCTGGGCGCGATGGCCCAGGCCCAGGGTTCCTCCGACCGCTACTTCCAGGACTCCTCGGCCGGCGCCGAGAAGCTGGTGCCGGAAGGTATCGAGGGCCGCGTGCCGTACAAGGGCGCGATGAGCGCCATCGTCCACCAGCTGATGGGCGGCCTGCGCGCCTCCATGGGCTACACCGGCTGCGCCACCGTCGACGAGATGCGCACCAAGCCGGAGTTCGTGCGCATCACCGGCGCCGGCATGGCCGAGTCCCATGTGCACGACGTGCAGATCACCAAAGAAGCCCCGAACTATCGCGTGGGTTAATCCACTGCAATGAATCGACACGGGGCTGACTGATCAGCCCCGTGTCATTTGTGACTTCCGCTACGAGAGACGGCCATGGCCCACGACATTCACGCCCACCGCATCCTCATCCTCGACTTCGGCTCCCAGTACACCCAGCTGATCGCCCGCCGTGTGCGCGAGATCGGCGTGTACTGCGAGATCCATCCGTTCGACATGACCGACGCCGACATCCGTGCCTTCGCCCCGCGCGGCATCATCCTCGCCGGCGGCCCGGAGTCGGTGCACGAGGCCGACAGCCCGCGCGCGCCGCAGGCGGTGTTCGAGCTGAACGTGCCGCTGTTCGGCATCTGCTACGGCATGCAGACCATGGCCGAGCAGCTCGGCGGCAAGGTGGAAGGCTCCGACCTGCGCGAGTTCGGCTACGCCCGCGTCGACGTGGTCGGCAAGGCCCGCCTGCTCGACGGCATCGAGGACCACGTGGACACCGACGGCGTGCTCGGTCTCGACGTGTGGATGAGCCACGGCGACAAGGTCACCGCGCTGCCGGCCGGCTTCCACATCCTGGCCAGCACCCCGAGCTGCCCGATCGCCGCGATGGCCGACGACAGCCGCGCCTACTACGGCGTGCAGTTCCACCCGGAAGTGACCCACACCAAGCAGGGCGGTCGCATCCTCTCCCGCTTCATCCTCGACATCTGCGGCTGCGAGGCCCTGTGGACCCCGGCCAACATCGTCGAGGACGCCATCGCCACCGTGCGTGCCCAGGTGGGTTCGAGCAAGGTGCTGCTGGGCCTGTCCGGCGGCGTCGACTCCTCGGTGGTCGCCGCGCTGCTGCACAAGGCCATCGGCGACCAGCTGACCTGCGTGTTCGTCGACAACGGCCTGCTGCGCCACCAGGAAGGCGACCAGGTGATGGCCATGTTCGCCGAGAACATGGGCGTCAAGGTGATCCGCGCCAACGCCGAGGACAAGTTCCTCGGCCGCCTGGCCGGCGTCGCCGACCCGGAAGAGAAGCGCAAGATCATCGGTCGTACCTTCATCGAGGTGTTCGACGAGGAAGCCACCCGGCTGCAGGACGTGAAGTTCCTGGCCCAGGGCACCATCTACCCGGACGTGATCGAGTCGGCCGGCGCCAAGACCGGCAAGGCCCACGTGATCAAGAGCCACCACAACGTCGGCGGCCTGCCGGAGGACATGCAGTTCTCCCTGGTCGAGCCGCTGCGCGAGCTGTTCAAGGACGAAGTGCGCAAGATCGGCCTGGAACTGGGCCTGCCCTACGACATGGTCTACCGCCACCCCTTCCCGGGCCCGGGCCTGGGCGTGCGCATCCTCGGCGAGGTGAAGAAGGAATACGCCGACCTGCTGCGCCTGGCCGACCACATCTTCATCGAGGAACTGCGCAACTTCGACTGGTACCACAAGACCAGCCAGGCCTTCGTGGTGTTCCAGCCGGTGAAATCGGTCGGCGTGGTCGGCGACGGCCGCCGCTACGCCTGGGTTGTCGCCCTGCGCGCGGTGGAAACCATCGACTTCATGACCGCCCGCTGGGCGCACCTGCCCTACGAGCTGCTGGAGAAGGTCTCCAACCGCATCATCAACGAGATATCCGGCATCTCCCGCGTCACCTACGACGTGTCGAGCAAGCCGCCGGCGACCATCGAGTGGGAATGATTCCGCGTCTGGCACAGCCAGGCACCTGATGGCATGAAATGCCGCTAAGCCCGCGTAATTGCGGGCTTTTTTTTGTTTGTGTTTGGCACGATCTGGCAACGGGAGGAAGCGCCAAGCACCGTTTGAGCATGGCATTAAAGCTGGTATTATGGTTTGGCGATGCCATGATTGATGCCGATACCATGCTGCGTTCTTTTGTGTGTTCATGGTATTAATATTCTATAAGTTACTGTTTCGTAAGAAAAAATACGATAAATTCGAGATTTTTTCAGCATGGTATCGGAGACGAAGAAGGACAAGGTACATGCTGACCGATACCAAGCTGCGCAATCTCAAGCCCAGGGACAAACTCTACAAAGTGAATGACCGGGAAGGTCTCTATGTGGCAGTGACTCCAGCCGGCTCCATCTCGTTCCGTTACAACTACTCAATCAACGGTCGGCAGGAGACCATCACCTTTGGGCGTTATGGTGTCGGTGGCATCACCCTGGCCGAAGCCCGCGAGCTGTTGGGTGACGCCAAGAAGATGGTTGCGGCGGGCAAGTCGCCGGCCAAGGAGAAAGCCCGAGACAAGGCGCGGGTGAAAGATGCAGAGACGTTCGGTGCCTGGGCGGAGAAGTGGCTGCGTGGCTACCAGATGGCCGACTCCACCCGCGATATGCGCCGCTCGGTTTATGAGCGTGAGCTGAAGCCGAAATTCAGCAATCAGAAGCTGGTGGAGATCACCCACGAAGACTTGCGGGCGCTGGCTGATGCCATTGTTGAGCGAGGCGCACCGGCCACCGCCGTTCATGTGCGTGAAATCGTGTTGCAGGTATTTCGCTGGGCCATCGAGCGTGGGCAGAAGGTCGAAAACCCGGCAGAACTGGTGCGCCCAACAAGCATCGCTCGATTCGAGCCACGTGACCGAGCGTTGACGCCAGAAGAAATTGGGCTGATGTACCAGTACATGGAGCGAGTGGGCACAAGCCCAACAAACCGTGCGGCGGCCAAGCTGTTATTGCTGACGATGGTGCGCAAGAGCGAGCTGACCAATGCGACCTGGAGCGAGATCAATTTCAGCGAAGCGTTGTGGACGATTCCAAAGGAGCGGATGAAACGCCGTAACCCGCACCTGGTATTTCTGTCCCAGCAGGCTCTGGATATTTTCATTGCCATGAAAACCTTTGCCGGTGGTTCCGACTTCGTTTTGCCATCACGGTACGACTCGGATGCGCCGATGAGCGCTGCCACACTTAACCAGGTGCTGACGCTGACTTACAAGGCGGCGCAGAAAGATGGGAAGTCACTTACCAAGTTCGGACCGCATGATTTGCGGCGCACAGCCAGCACGCTGTTGCATGAGGCCGGCTACAACACCGACTGGATCGAGAAGTGCCTGGCGCACGAGCAGAAGGGCGTGAGGGCTGTCTACAACAAGGCTGAGTACCGCGAGCAGCGGGCGGCGATGTTGCAGGATTGGGCCGATATGATTGATGAGTGGACTTCGGGAGGCAGTAAGGGTTGATGTTTTTGCTATCTTTGATAGCATTGAAGTTGATGCCGTGAATTTATAAATAAGGCCGCCATTGGCATCGGGCAGGTCAATTACCGATTAGCTGCTTCGCGCAGCTACTCGATGAATAGCAACTATTCATTTGAGAGGTATTGACCCATGCAAAATATAAAGACCCTCATCAACAGGAAGAAGCTCCTGGAGATGATCCCGCTTTCGACACGAACAATTTATAACCTGGAGCAGCGAGGGGATTTTCCACGCCGTATCGCGTTAACCAGTAGAAATGTCGCCTGGGATTTGTCAGAGGTCGAAGAGTGGATTGAGGCACGTAAATCATCGGGTGATCAAGCTGCGCGACCTGGCCCTATAGAGGGCTAGTTATATGGCTCTTGATCTTATGGCGGCTTTCACGGAATTGCCGCCACCCATTGATTATGTTCTGCCTAATATGGTTGCTGGCACTGTTGGTGCTCTTGTGTCGCCTGGTGGGGCTGGTAAATCCATGTTGGCCCTTCAATTGGCTGCACAGATTGCAGGCGGGCCTGATTTACTTGAAATAGGCGAGTTTCCCACCGGGCAAGTGGTCTATCTGCCTGCTGAAGATCCACCGGCCGCTATTCACCATCGTCTGCACGCCCTTGGGGCACACCTCAGCGCAGCGGAACGGCAAGCCGTGGCTGATGGTTTGCTCATTGAACCCTTGATCGGTAAATGCCCAAACATCATGGCTGCTAGCTGGTTCGATGCTCTCAAACGAGCCGCTGAAGGTCGTCGCTTGATGATCTTGGACACTTTGCGGCGCTTCCACATTGAGGAGGAGAACGCTAGCGGGCCGATGGCGCAGGTTGTTGGGCACATGGAGGCCATAGCCGCTGATACAGGCTGCTCCATTGTGTTTCTGCACCACGCGAGTAAAAGCGCAGCCATGATGGGGTCGGGCGATCAACAGCAGGCCAGTCGTGGATCGTCCGTACTGGTTGATAACATCCGTTGGCAATCGTACCTATCCGGCATGACGCAAGGCGAGGCCGAGATACTGGGGGTCGATGATTGTCAGCGTGGGTATTTTGTCCGCTTTGGCGTCAGCAAGGCCAACTATGGCGCACCTTTTCAAGAACTCTGGTTTAGACGGCACGACGGCGGCGTGTTGAAGCCTGCTGTACTGGAGCGGCAGTGCAAGGTGAAAAGGAGACAGCGTGAAGAAGCCTAAGCATGACCTGACCCACGTCCGACATGATCCCGCGCACTGTTTGGCACCTGGCCTGTTCCGCAGCCTCAAGCGTGGCGATCGCAAACGCTGCAAGCTGGACGTGACCTACACCTTTGGCGAGGACGAATCCATGCGTTTCGTCGGATTCGAACCTCTCGGGGCCGATGATATGCGTCTTTTGCAAGGCATCGTGGCCCTTGGCGGCCCGAACGGCATCTTGCTAACCCCGGAACCGACCAGTGAGACGGGGCGACAGCTACGGCTATTCCTTGAACCCCGTTTCGAAGCCATTGAGCAAGACGGCTTGGTGGTTCGTGAGAGCCTGACCAAACTGCTCTCAGAAACGGGCATGACGGATAGCGGCGACAACATCAAGGCGCTCAAAGCCAGCCTGCTGCGCATGTCGAACGTCACCATCCTTGTGACGAAGGGACGGCGGCAAGCCGCGTTCCACCTGATGAGTCATGCTTTTGACGAGACGGACGGCAGGCTATGGGTTGCCCTGAATCCGCGTATTGCCGAAGCGATCCTGGGGCATCGTCCATATGCCCGTATCGACATGGCGGAAGTGCGGGTGCTACAGACTGATCCGGCACGGCTGATGCACCAACGGCTATGCGGCTGGATCGACCCCGGCAAATCCGGGCGCGTGGAACTGGACACGCTTTGCGGCTATGTCTGGCCAGATGAAGCCAATGCCGAAGCTATGAAAAAACGCCGTCAGACTGCCCGGAAGGCACTGGCCGAACTTGCCGCCGTGGGTTGGGTAGTGAACGAATACGCCAAGGGAAAATGGGAGATCAAGAGGCCTGGCCCCACGGCAACTGCACCCGTTTACCGTCGTAACGTTCCCTTGTTACCGTCGTAACGCTCCCCTTCTGCCGTCGTAACGTTCCCCGTCCCAATTTGGAAAACCCAGACGGTGCGCTGCTTTGCGGGCAGTTTGGGAAATCCATCCAAGATTATCTAAAGATAATCCATCATGCGCGGTGCAGCTCGCGCCTTGAGGGCGCGTTCTGACCTTGCCAATAAAGCCCTGGCGGGCTTTATCAATCGGCCATAGGCCGATGGTTTAACGCCAAGAAGAGAAGGCGGCTTCAGTGGCCGCTGAAACGCCTTGTGAGAGGGGAAAACAACCCGGAGTCCCTTATTCCATGAGCTGAAGCAGAATCTGCGTCTAACGGTGCTGGAGGGCCGCTGTGTGCACTTGTAGTTATCTGTACTGAAACCTTGGCTCGAAACGTGAAATGGCTAAGCAGTGCCCATTCGTTCGGTAAGAATAATAAGAAGATTATTATTCTTATTATTACCAAGCAGGAATGAGCCGTGTGTGTTGGACGCCCATAACCAGTAACCTGCGTGAAGGTGTCAACATCAGGAAAGGTTGCCCCTCAAGTATCAATACGTCGCCTTAGTGGTATGACGGGAGGGGAGGCAAATTTCTTGTGTTCATTGACACTTGAGGGGCGGGTTATGCCCTTCTTTTTTGGCGTCCAACTCGCCCCATCGGGGCGAATGGTTTGTGTCGATTGTTGGCATTTTAGGTTCCGATTTAAAGCCGATTGAGCAGCGATTTTGAAGCGACTATGTCGATTGCAGGCCGATTTGGTGACGATTACGGTTATGTTGCCAAGAATCGGTGTTTGTTTGACGATAAAACGCTTTACGTTCGATATGCGCTAGATTTTCAATAGTGGGTGAAATGCGGGCAGGATGGGTGAAGTTAGCTAACCGGCAAGCCGGTTATCTATCTTCACTGTCCCTTATTCGCGCCGGGGGCACTCAACGGGAATCCTGCCCTGCGGGGCTGATCGGCTACCGCCGGTTGCAAGAGTATAGGTCTTGCTATTTTTAATATCTTTGATAGCATGGTTGTCGGGTACACCAAAAGGGTATTGATATGGCAAATGTGCTTATCAGGAATTTACCCGCCGAGGTGCACCGTGCGTTGAAAGTTCGAGCAGCGCTCAACGATAGGAGCACCGACGCGGAAATACGCGAAATACTGACGGCGGCAGTACAGCCGCTAGAGCTTGAAGAGATTGGCCGGGAAGTTGGCTTGTCCGAAAGCGATAAAAAAACAGAGTAGTTTTACGTTTGTAAGTCCGGGCCTCAGCGCCAAGGGCAATACCGATCAGCTAGTGGCGTAGCTCTTCGATGAAACGTTGCCGAGAACAAGCACAACGCTTGGTCAAGGCAATGCCTTCTTTTCATCGACGGAGTACGACCATGAAGTCCAAAATTTTAGCGGCTAAAAAAACCGCTCTAGCCGTTGCACTCGCAACCGGCTTTATCACCACTACCACCGCCCCTGTGCAAGCTGGTATCCCCGTCATCGACGGCGGCAACCTGGCCCAGAACATCATGACGGCCATCGAGTCGGTGGCGCAGACGCTCAAGCAGATTGAGCAGTACCAGACCCAGTTGCAGCAGTACGAAAATCAGCTCCAGAACACGATGGCCCCAGCCGCGTATATCTGGGATCAGGCGCAGACTACGATCAACCGGCTGATTGCCGCGCAAAACACGCTGGCCTATTACGAGAACCAGCTAGGCAGCCTGGATCGTTACCTGGCCAAGTTTCAGGACGTGGCCTATTACCGCAGCTCGCCATGCTTCAACGGCAGCGGCGGATGCACGCCGGCCGAAAAGGCAGCGATGGAAGAGAACCGCCGCCTGGCGTCAGAGTCGCAAAAGAAGGCCAACGATGCCCTGTTCCAGACCGTTGCCGACCAGCAAAAGGCTTTGAAGGATGACGCCCGTACCCTGGAGCGGCTGCAAGGCGCGGCCCAGGGTGCAACTGGCCAGCTACAGGCCATCGGCTACGCCAACCAGCTCGCCAGCCAGCAGGCCAATCAGCTCTTGCAGATTCGCACCATGTTGACCGCCCAACACAACGCGGAGGCAGCCCGGATTGCAGCAGAACTCGATGCCGAGGCGCGAGGTGATGCCAGGGCCGAGCAAATGCGTACCTGGACGTTTCGCCCGAGTCCGGCAGACAACTACTAGGGAGGCGGTGAGATGAAAAAAATCTTTTTTACTACCGCGGCTACGTTGCTGTTGTTGGCTGGATGTGAACAGGAAAGGATGCCCGAACCAAATGCGGCGACGTGTGCCCCCGATGCGTTCCAGGCAGCACTGAATGAAATGCGCAGCGAAGCGAACCGAGAGGCCTTTACCGAGGAATGCAGAGCATTCCAGAAGGCCAAGCAGATGCGTCAGTGGGAGTTCAAGCCCAGCCCTAAAGATGATTATTGAGGTGGTCGCCATGAGAAAGAAAATTGCTCTAGGTGGCTTGATGATGGTCGCCACAATGGTGCTGGCTGAACCTGCAATGGCGCAGGAGCTAAGTAGCAGCGGTGTTATGAATGATGTGCTCAAGCGTTTTCATGATGCTGCCGCAACATGGGGGCCAGCTATTGAGTCCGCTGCATCGCGTTTGTTCTGGACGCTGGTTGTGATTTCGATGGTCTGGACATTCGGCATGATGGCTTTGCGCAAGGCCGACATTGGCGAGTTCTTCGCGGAGTTCGTTCGCTTCACGATCTTCACCGGCTTTTTCTGGTGGTTGCTGACGAATGCGAACCAGGGCATGAATATCGCCGGTACGATTGTTCAGTCATTGCAAACTCTGGGCGCGCAGGCGGGGGGACTTTCCAATAGCAATCTTGGGCCCTCCAGCATCCTTGATCTTGGTTTCGAGTTATACAACCGCACAGTACAGGCCACCTCGGAGCTGGGATGGCGGCAGATGGCAACTGCTCTGGTCATGGAGCTAATGGCCCTGGCTGTTTTGTTTGTCCTGGCGTTGATTGCGGTCAACCTGTTGCTGTTGCTCGCATCAGCCTGGATTCTGTTGTATGCCGGTGTGTTCTTCCTTGGCTTTGGTGGAAGTCGTTGGACTTCCGACATGGCGATCAATTACTACAAGACCGTGCTGGGCCTGGCCGCACAGCTTATGGCAATGGTGCTTCTGGTTGCGATTGGCAAAGAGTTCATCAATCACTACTACACGCAAATCAGCGAGAACATGGCATCCCAGGAACTGGCCGTGATGTTGGTTATATCGGTCATCTTGCTTTTCTTGGTCAACAAAGTTCCGCCGATGATTTCTGGTCTTGTGTCTGGTGGTGGTATTGGCGCAGCCGGTGGAATTGGAAACTTCGGTGCGGGTGCGGCAGTTGGGGCGGCGGTGACGGCGGCCAGTATGGCAACTGGCGGCGCTGCCCTGGCAGGTAAAGCGGTTATGGGTGCCGCAGCCGGTGCAGCCGGAGGTGCAAGTGCACTCCAAGCGGCTTTTCAGAAAGCATCAGCGAGTATGGAAACCGGCGGTGACATGTCCAGCATGGGGTCAGTTGTCAGCAGTGGCGGAAACGGTGGTGGTGAAGCGGGTACTGCTGGCAGTAGCCCATTCGCCCAAGCGGCTGGCTTTGGTGACAGCGGCAGTAGCTCAAGCGGTGGCGGCTTTGCCAAGGCCGCGAAGCTGGCCACAGGCACGGCCTCCGAGTTAGCCAAGGGTGTCGGCTCTCAAGTGAAGCAGGGATTCCAGGAGCGAGTGAGCGAAACCACAGGCGGAAAACTGGCTGCTTCGATACGCGAAAGCATGGAGCCGAAAGAAGCAAGCCAATCTGGCCAGTTCGAGGGCAATAGCTTGGGCGCCGATTCTGGCCCAGATAGTAACGAAGTCAGGAGTTAGCACGATGACGACATCAACATACATGGCCGCATTGGCGGCCCTGGATGAAGCGCCAAGGGAAGAAGTCAGCCAGGTATTTATTTCGCCGCTGGGTGATCAATCGACCGAGGTCGATGCAGAGACAGAAACAGCCGCTTTTGTATCACGGCCAGACCCTATGAGAGAGAGCGAAACTAAGCCGATAAGTATTGAGGTTAATGGCGGCAGGAATGAGCGGTCAGCATTCGCGGAGGCGGCGGGGCTGTACCTGTAGGCGCACCGGGCTGGCCACAACCAGCCCGGCACTTTCAATCAACACCTACTGGAGAGGTGAATTATGACAACACAACATATTATCGAACCAGGGCAAGCAGTGCATCAAGCAGCGGCTATTCTTTCTTCTTTGGAGTACATCAACCAAGCGGAAGCGCGGAGCCTTGGGCCATTGGCCGAAGCCGTCGCTAATGCTTTTATGGTGGTGTACTACCAAGCTGAAACGGGCCGGGCGACACAGGCTGATTTTCAAGAAGCAATGAACGCCTTGCGCCAAGCGTGCAGCTAATGACGAAAGGGCGGCCACTCGAACTGGCCGCCTTTTTCAATCTTCACTGTTTGGCCATTCCCGACCCACAGACGGCGCATCCATCCATTCGCGTTCCTCCGGCGGCAGCGGGTAAGCCCCGGATGCTTCCGCGTCGGCCAGTAGTTCGGCCAGTGTGTAGCGCACCCGACCAGTGGAAACGGCGCGGGCCGTGTCGGCCTTCTCATGCAGCCTGTTCTCTAGGTTCTTTGGGTCTGTCATCGGGCGACCTCAGCAAGCATGGATACTAGGTGTTCCAGGTCAGTGATCGAATGCGCCAGGAAGCGGCCGGCGCGGCAATCTGCAATCATTTCCTCAGTTTTTTCCTACTCATGTTCAACCTCGTTCGTACCAGCTCTTCGAGCGATTCACCACGCGCACGACCAGCAGCATCACCGGCACTTCGACCAGGACGCCGACCACGGTTGCCAATGCAGCGCCGGAGTGCAGACCGAACAAGCTGATGGCGGCCGCCACGGCCAGCTCGAAGAAGTTGCTGGCACCGATCAGGGCCGAAGGACAGGCGACAGAGTGCTTTTCCCCCGCCCGCTTGTTCAGCCAGTAGGCTAACCCGGAATTGAAGAACACTTGAATCAAGATCGGCACGGCTAGCATGGCGATCACTAACGGCTGCCGGATGATGGCCTCGCCCTGGAAGGCGAACAGTAGAACCAACGTCAGCAGCAGCGCGGCCATCGACCACGGCCCGATCTTCTGCATGGCCCGTTCAAAGGCGGCCTGTCCTTGCTTGAGCAGATGCCGCCGCAAGAGCTGCGCCAGGATCACCGGCACGATGATGTAGAGCACGACCGAAATCAGCAGCGTGTCCCAAGGCACCGAGATCGAGGACATGCCCAGCAGCAGGCCGACGATGGGCGCGAAGGCCACGATCATGATGGCGTCGTTCAGAGCCACTTGCGAGAGCGTGAAAAGCGGGTCGCCGTTGGTAAGGCGGCTCCACACGAACACCATTGCCGTGCAGGGCGCGGCGGCCAGCAAGATCAAGCCCGCGATGTAGCTGTCCAGTTGATCGGCCGGCAGGAACGGAGCGAACACTTGTCGGATGAACAGCCACCCCAGCAGGGCCATCGAGAATGGCTTGACGGCCCAATTCACGAACAGCGTGACGCCGATGCCGCGCCAATGCTCTTTGACCTGGTGCAGCGCCCCGAAGTCGATCTTGACCAGCATCGGGACGATCATTACCCAAATCAGCAGGCCCACCGGCAAATTGACCTGGGCCACTTCCATGCGGCCTATGGCCTGGAACACGTCAGGAAGGCCCTGGCCGAGCGCAACACCGGCGACGATGCACAGGGCCACCCACAGCGTCAGGTAACGCTCGAAGCCGCTCATCGGGGCCTGGCGCGGCTTCGCGGCGATGGCCTGTGCGCCGGCGCTCATGCTTCCTGCTCGGTCTTGCCGATGTTCGCCAGCTCGCGCTTGATGGCCGTCTGGTCAAGCATTTTGAGAGGCAGATTCACGAACAGGCGGACGCGGTTCATCATGTGCCGGAAGGTTTGTTCGAAGGCCCGGCGCTTCTCGGCGTCAGTGCCTTCGACGGCGGCCGGGTCTTCAAATCCCCAATGCGCCGAGATCGGCTGACCAGGCCACACCGGACACATTTCGCCGGCGGCGTTGTCGCAGACGGTGATGATGAAGTCCATCTTCGGTGCGTCGGGCGTGGCGTACTCGTCCCAGCTCTTGCTGCGCAGATTCTCGGTCGGGTAATTCACCGACTCCACCTTTTCGACGGCGAAGGGATTGACCTTGCCGGTTGGGTGACTGCCGGCGCTGTAGGCGCGGAAGCGCCCTTGCCCCATCGTGTTGATGAGAGCTTCGGCCATGATGCTGCGCGCCGAATTGCCGGTGCAGAGGATGAGGACGTTATAGATTCTTTCGGTCATGATGTTTCGCTTTCTGGTAGTGGCTGGGGAGCAATGGCGATGGATGAAAGATCGGTGGCCTCGTCGATGACGTGGCCGGCCGCTTTCCGTTCGGAATAGCGGTCTGTCAGTGCTTCACGGTGCGGCCGTACCAGCGCCGTGAAGCGCACCAGTTCTTCCATCACATCGGCTATTCGGTCGTAGTACGGCGAGGGCTTCATGCGGCCCGCCGCGTCGAACTCTTGGAACGCTTTGGCGATACTCGACTGGTTCGGAATGGTGAACATTCGCATCCAGCGGCCGAGCAGACGCAAGGTGTTCACGGCGTTGAAGCTCTGCGAGCCGCCGGATACCTGCATCACGGCCAGGGTGCGGCCTTGGGTCGGCCGGATGCCGGCCATTTCAAGCGGCAGATGGTCAATCTGCGCCTTCATGACACTGGTAATCTGACCGTGGCGTTCCGGGCTGCACCAGACTTGTCCCTCTGACCACTCGGACAGGGCGCGCAGCTCCTTGACGGCCGGGTGATCGTCGCTTTGCACTTGATCGGGCAACGGCAAATCGGACGGGTCGAAGATGCGTGTTTCTGCGCCAAAGAATTGCAGCAGCCGGGCCGCTTCCTCGACGGCCAGCCGTGAGAACGAGCGGGCGCGCAGCGAGCCATACAGCAGCAGGATACGCACCGGCGGGGCGTCGGGTGCCAGCCCGAGCGCCGGGCGCTCGATGGCAAAGGATTTGTCCAAAGCGGGCAAAGAATCGGGGTCGGAAAGATGGCGAAGTCTCATGCCAACACCTTCCCGGCTTCCGTGGTGCAAGACAGGTTGCACACCTGGCCGCCGCAGCAGTTTTCCGTGAGAAAGGCCACCAGGTTAGTGGCCGTCGAAAAGTTCGCCTCGTAGATCACAAATCGGCCTTCTTGCCGCGACGTGACCATGCCGGCGTGTGCCAGCTCTTTCAGGTGGAAGGATAGCGAAGACGGCGGGATGCCGGCCGCTTCGCTGATTTTTCCGGCGGCCATGCCGGCGGGGCCGGCCTGGACGAGAAGCCGGAACACCGCGAGGCGCGATTCTTGAGCGATGGCCGCCAGGGCGGCTACAGCATTTATCGTTTCCATGTTTCAATAATAGTCGAAATATGGAGTGTGCTCAATAGCTCATTTAAGCTGTAAAAATGAGCTAGGCGCATTTAGATCGATATGTGATAAATTGGCCTGCCAGTTTAAGATGGGTGCATTTGAGTATGCCCAAAGGAGCCCGCAAGTATGCGCAGGACGAAGCCAGTAGCCGCGCCGATGGTGGCGCGGGTCTATCTGCGCGTCAGCACCGACGCGCAGGACTTGGAACGCCAAGAGGCGATCACTACGGCCGCGAAGGCCGCCGGCTACTACGTCGCCGGCATCTACCGTGAGAAGGCATCCGGCGCACGCGCCGACCGGCCTGAGCTGCTGCGCATGATCGGCGACCTACAGCCCGGCGAGGTGGTCATTGCCGAGAAGATCGACCGCATCAGCCGCCTACCTTTGCCCGAGGCCGAGCGCCTGGTGGCCTCGATACAGGCCAAAGGCGCACGCCTGGCCGTCCCTGGCGTGGTCGATCTATCCGACCTGGCGGCCGAGGCCCAGGGCGTCGCCAAGATCGTGCTGGAAGCCGTGCAGATCATGCTTTTTCGCCTGGCCTTGCAGATGGCCCGCGACGACTACGAGGACAGGCGCGAACGCCAGCGCCAAGGCATTGAGTTGGCCCGCCAGGCCGGGCGGTACAAGGGCCGCCGTGCTGATCCGAAGCGCCGCGCCCAAGTTGTCGCGCTGCGCAAGTCCGGCTACAGCATCAACAAGACCGCCGAGCTGGCCGGGTACAGTGCGGCCCAGGTGAAACGGATATGGGCCGAGGTCAGCCAGGCCGAAGCGAAGCAGCACGGCGCGTTCGTGGAGGACGCATTGACGGAAGCCGATGCCCTGGCCGCTGTCGGCCAGGATGAGCGCCAGGAGGAAAGGGCATGAAGAAGCCGAACCAAGACGACGAGCCGTTTTTCATCACCGAGGAGATTGCGGCCGAAATGATCGCCGGCGGCTATGAGTTCGAGCTGCCGCCCATTCCTTGCACCATCCGCCTACGCGACGTGCTGGAGCGCATGACCGATGCTGAGCTAGCATTGCAGCCGGGCGAGATCGCCGACCAGGAGCGTGAACGCTGCCGGCGCAAGCCGTGTTCAACCTCATGATCTGGTCATGGTATTTTTCATGGCACTGAGCCTGATAGTTCTTGCAAATTGTTGTCACTAAAGGGTTTTGTGTGCTTGTTTACAATCGAGTGGGAGTGACGGGCACTGGCTGGCAATGTCTAGCAACGGCAGGCATTTCGGCTGAGGGTAAAAGAACTTTCCGCTAAGCGATAGACTGTATGTAAACACAGTATTGCAAGGACGCGGAACATGCCTCATGTGGCGGCCAGGACGGCCAGCCGGGATCGGGATACTGGTCGTTACCAGAGCCACCGACCCGAGCAAACCCTTCTCTATCAGATCGTTGACGAGTATTACCCGGCATTCGCTGCGCTTATGGCAGAGCAGGGAAAGGAATTGCCGGGCTATGTGCAACGGGAATTTGAAGAATTTCTCCAATGCGGGCGGCTGGAGCATGGCTTTCTACGGGTTCGCTGCGAGTCTTGCCACGCCGAGCACCTGGTCGCTTTCAGCTGTAAGCGTCGCGGTTTCTGCCCGAGCTGTGGGGCGCGGCGGATGGCCGAAAGTGCCGCCTTGCTGGTTGATGAAGTACTGCCTGAACAACCCATGCGTCAGTGGGTGTTGAGCTTCCCGTTTCAGCTGCGTTTCCTGTTTGCCAGCCGGCCCGAGATCATGGGGTGGGTGCTGGGCATCGTTTACCGCGTCATTGCCACGCACCTGGTCAAGAAAGCGGGCCATACCCACCAAGTGGCCAAGACGGGCGCGGTCACCCTGATCCAGCGTTTTGGATCGGCGCTCAATCTGAATGTTCACTTCCACATGCTGTTTCTCGACGGTGTGTATGTCGAGCAATCCCACGGCTCAGCGCGTTTCCGCTGGGTCAAGGCGCCGACCAGCCCAGAGCTCACCCAGCTGACGCACACCATCGCCCACCGGGTGGGTCGCTATCTGGAACGGCAAGGCCTGCTGGAACGGGATGTCGAAAACAGCTATCTGGCCTCGGATGCGGTGGATGACGACCCGATGACACCCCTGCTGGGGCACTCGATCACTTACCGTATCGCTGTCGGTTCACAGGCGGGGCGAAAGGTGTTCACTTTGCAAACTCTGCCGACCAGTGGTGATCCGTTCGGTGACGGGATTGGCAAGGTAGCCGGGTCCAGCCTGCACGCCGGCGTGGCGGCCAGGGCCGATGAACGCAAGAAGCTCGAACGGCTGTGCCGGTACATCAGCCGCCCGGCGGTATCCGAGAAGCGGCTGTCGTTAACACGAGGCGGCAACGTGCGCTACCAGCTCAAGACGCCGTACCGGGACGGCACCACGCACGTCATTTTCGAACCATTGGATTTCATTGCAAGGCTGGCCGCCCTGGTACCGAAGCCCAGAGTCAACCTAACCCGCTTCCACGGGGTGTTCGCACCCAACAGTCGGCACCGGGCGTTGGTCACGCCGGCAAAACGGGGCAGGGGCAACAAGGTCAGGGTGGCTGATGAACCGGCAACACCAGCACAACGGCGAGCGTCGATGACATGGGCGCAACGGCTCAAGCGTGTTTTCAATATCGACATCGAGACCTGCAGCGGCTGCGGCGGCGCCATGAAAGTCATCGCCTGCATTGAAGACCCTATAGTGATCAAGCAGATCCTTGATCACCTGAAGCACAAAGCCGAAACCAGCGGGACCAGGGCGTTACCCGAAAGCCGGGCGCCACCGGCTGAGCTGCTCCTGGGTCTGTTTGACTGACGAGCCTGAAGGCCAACGATACCAATCAAAATGCTGCGTTCACAGCGCCGCGGCAGGGATCCGCCGTGCTGGTTGTCGGAAAAGGAGCCGCTAGTGGGAAAGAGGAGGGTAAATTTTCAGCGTTGCTGGCTCCCCGTCAGCCGGATTGGGTTGCATCGCAGGGGTGTCGAAAGAGTCAACTGCGGTCCAAAGCTGTTGGACTTGGGTGAAAAGGGCGTTTATTCTTCCTATACGTTGTCGGCAGCGGGCCAAAAAGGAATACGTCCATGCCCATCGAGGTGAAACCGGCTGTGAGCGCGGGTTCAAGCATATAGCCCGACAGGCGCGTATCCTTGCCGATCACGACACGATGGCGGTGGTCACCGCGACGAAAGACACGGCCAGCCGCCATGCCGACGCGCAAGGCGGTTTCCGCCGTCATCGCGCCTTCGTTGGCTTTGCCACGAATACCGTCTGTGCCGAAATATTTGCGCACCATAAGGTCGATTATCCTGTCGTCGGGTCGCCCTCAAAGGGGACATGCCTGCTGAACCGCGAATATAGAGAAATATCCCGAATGTGCAGTTAACGAATTCTTGCGGTTTCTTTCAGCGCCGCCAATACCGCCAGCCCGTCGCGCAAGGGGCGCGGCTCGTGTGTGCGGATGAAGTCAGCTCCACCTGCGGCGGCGGCAAGCTCTGCAGCGAGTGTCGCGGCCCCGACATCCCCCGGACCACGGCCTGTGAGCGCGCGCAGAAAGGATTTGCGCGAAACAGACAGAAGCACCGGCAAATCGAAGCGCAGCCGCAATTCATCGAACCGCGCCAGCACCGAGAGCGAGGTTTCGGGAGCAGCCCCCAGAAAAAACCCCATGCCGGGATCAAGGACAAGGCGGTTGCGTTTGATACCGGCACCCGTCAGCGCCGCGATGCGCGCGTCAAAGAACGCCGCAATGTGATCCATGATGTCGCCAGCGGGTGCCTCGCGCCGATCTGCCTGCCCGTCTTGCACCGAATGCATAACGACGAGTTTGGCAGATGATTTCGCCAATTGCGGATAGAACGCAGCGTCTGGAAAACCGCGAATATCATTGAGATAGGCCACACCACGCGACAAGGCATAGGCTTGCGTCGCGGGTTGATAACTGTCGAGCGAGACGGGAATGCCATCTGCCTTGAGCGCGTCCAGCACCGGCGCGATACGCGCGATTTCTGTGTCGGACGAAACAGGCGCGGCGTCGGGATTGCTGGATGCCGGACCGAGGTCGATCACATCTGCCCCCTCGGCCATCAGCTTACGCGCCTGCGCAATGGCTGCGTCTGGCGCCAGATACCGGCCTCCATCGGAGAAACTGTCCGAGGTTATGTTGACGATGCCGAAAATGATGAGCGATTTATTCATGGGGGCTTCTATAATAATAATAATCGAGCATGAGTCTCATACGGATGCTCGGGTCGAAAGGGAATCCCCAGGCGAGTAACCTGTTTGCGGTGATCCATTAGCTGCAGGAGCAGAAGAGCATACATCTGGAAGCAAAGCCAGGAAAGCGGCCTATGGAGCTGTGCGGCAGCGCTCAGTAGGCAATTTTTCAAAATATTGTTAAGCCTTTTCTGAGCATGGTATTTTTCATGGTATTACCAATTAGCAGGAAAATAAGCCATTGAATATAAAAGATAAAAATGTCTTGTTTACAATAGAGTGGGAGTGAAACCGGGTCCTTCGGGGACTATCGGTGCCTGAACAGACGTCGCAGTGTGATGATGCTCGGTGGTGGAGTGTCTTGGAATTGGGTGGCCGCGGAGCGTTGGGATCCAACGGTCACGATCCGATACTGCGTGTGCCAGGTGACACTCTCGAACGGATGAGCTGAAAGATAAGCAGGCGGTCGGATCGGCCGCCCGTTATCGGGCCAATGAAGTGATGTGAATCTGGACTCGATGGAGGGAGGTTCACCGGTCAAGCCGTGTGCGGGTCATTGCCGACCAGGCAGCGTGGCTTGGAGGATCAGCAGTTTCAGGTTCCTGTGAAAGGAATTTTTCCTCGGAAGTTCTTCGCTCCGAGCGTTACCACTCCATCGACCCCTGCTCTGAAGTCTTTTGAGTCAAAGAGTGGCGTGCCCACATCCAGCAGCAGTCGATCAGCAGCGCGAGTGCCGTGGTCGATGTATTCGCGGACCAATCTCTTGCTTGCTGCGTGCGCCAGTGTTGGTCCATGGGCGAGTGTCTTGGCAAATT
Organism: Pseudomonas sp. GD04015; assembly: GCF_029837675.1. Taxonomy (NCBI): domain Bacteria; kingdom Pseudomonadati; phylum Pseudomonadota; class Gammaproteobacteria; order Pseudomonadales; family Pseudomonadaceae; genus Pseudomonas; species Pseudomonas sp. GD04015. The sequence continues at coordinate 227,078 of NZ_JAOEEE010000001.1, forward strand.
CAAAGGCTTTGCTCTGCAGTTCGCCGTCTTCGACGACATAGTTGACGATGTTCCAGCGCTCGAACGATTCGGCGGAGTAGGTCGCGCCGGTGAAGCAGATTTCCCTTGCGCGAGCAGGCCCGCAGCGTTCTGCGAGAAGGTGCCCGCCGCCCAGGTAGGTGGTTGCGCCGATATGCTGTTCAACCTGGGCGAATTTCGCCGAGCGGGCGGCGAAAATGATGTCGCAGCGCAAAGCCAGTTCAAGCCCCGCAGCAAAGCAGAGGCCCTGAACGGCACAAATGATTGGTGCGGGATAATCCTCAAGGCGCATCACATCGAACAGCCCCTTCTGAATGAAGGCGCGAGCCTGTACTGCGTCGACGCCGACGAACGTAGCGCCAATGTTGACCCCTGCGCCGAAGTGGTCCCCGACGGAGCGCACCAGAACCGCTCGTGGCCGGGCCTGTTCCAGCGCGTCAATGGCCAGGGACAACTGATGCATGACCTCCCTGTCCATCAGGTTGATTGGAGGATTGTCGACGGTGATCGTGCCAACCCCTTCGATCATCTCGAAAGTTACAAGCGACATTGTTGCTTCTCCTCTCCTGGCTCCGCGATGACGCGTGAGCGCATGGCATTGCTGATTTGCGAATCGTCGGCTCATCGGTGGATGCGATGCGATTGGCCATGGCCCCCTCAGCGGGTGGTGGAGTAGCCGCCATCCAGCGGGATGATGGCGCCTGTGATGTAGGCCGAAGCTGCCGATGACAGGAAGATGGTCGTGCCAGCCACGTCGGAGGCCAGGCCGATACGGCGACGCGGGATGACCTTGGTGATCTGGTCGGCGTGATCTTTCAGCATGAATTCGGTCATCTTGGTCTCGAACGGACCGGGTGCGATGGCGTTCACGTTGATGTTCGCGCGAGCCAGATGAGCCGCCAGATGGCGGGTCAGGTGATGCACGGCCGCTTTGCTGGCGGAATACGAGTAGTTGCCGTAGTCAGGGCTGGTCAGGCCATCGATTGAGCCGATGTTGATCACGCGCGCTGGATCTTCAGCATTGCCGGCAGCCTGGAGTGCCGCGCCGAGTTTCTGAGTCAGGAAGAAAACGGACTTCAGGTTGATGTCCATGACCTTGTTCCAGCCGTTCTCCGGGAATTCGCCGAACTTGGCGCCCCAGGTGGCGCCAGCATTGTTCACCAGGATGTGGAGCTTGGGCTCGCGACGCAGAAACGCTTCGGCGAAGGCGTTCACCTGCTCGGAAGAGGACAGGTCGGCCGCGATACCCACGGCCTCGCCGTACTGCTTCAGCTCGGCCTCTGCCTCGGCACATGCCTCTGCCTTGCGGGACACGACGTAGGTTTTCACACCCGCCTGCACGAGACCTTTTGCGATCATCAGGCCGATACCGCGAGTGCCTCCCGTAACCAGGGCAACTTTGCTGCTCACATCAAAGAGATCATTTTTCGTAGTCATGACGATTCCAGTCAGAAGTTGAGGTTTACGGGGTAGGCCTTCAGGGCCTGCTCGATGTCGCTCGCCGCCTCAAGGCGGCTAATGCGCAGCTCGGCATCCGGAAGCAGGTAGGCGAAATAGAACTGGCCCTGCGCACGCTTCGCGACGTGATCGATGGGTAGGTCGGTGGCGTCCAGGGTGGAGAGAGCCCGCAGCCACAGGGTGGCCATGACGCCATGACCCACGAGCCCCAGGAATTCACGCGCACACTGCAACGCGGCGAACGGTGAGCGTTGAAGATCGGCCTTCAGGGCTGTCACCACATCCTCGATGCGGCTAAGCAACTTGAGGGTGCGTTTCACGTACTCGGTGTGCTGGCCATCCTCCGGCAACTCAGCGACCTGCTCGCGCAGCCATGCGAGGGTTGCATCGATGGCTTGATGGCGGCCGTCGTCCAACCGGCGCAGCACCAGGTCGAGGGCCTGCACGTCGTTGGTGCCTTCGTAGATGGGCAGAATCTGCACATCCCGCAGCAAGACCTCGATGCCCGTGTCCTTGATGTAGCCGTGCCCGCCGTGGGTTTGCATGGCGGCCGTAGCAACCTCCACTCCCATCTCACTGCTGATGGCCTTCGAGCAGGACATGAGCACTGGCAGAATCACTTGGGCACTCTTCCGAACGGCCGGATTGGCCTGGTCGAGAGACTGCTCGTTGACCAGGGAGGTCATGAAGGCCAGCATGCGCGCCGATGAAGTCAGCGTACGCATACGCACGATCTCGCGGCGGATGTTCGGGTGCTCGGCGATGGGAAGCGGTTCTTTGCTGCCACCCACCAGATCGCGGCCCTGGATGCGCTCCAGCGCGTAGGCAATGGCGTTTTGACTGGCTATTTCCGCCACGCCAATCGCTTGGAAGGAAGTACCGATCCGGGCCAGCTTCATCATGTTGAACATGCCCGGCAGGCCGGCGCCTGGAGCACCGACGATCCAGCCCTGGGCATTCTCGAACAACAGCTCGGCCGTGGCAGAGCCATGGATGCCCATCTTCTCTTCTACCCGCGGGCAGGTAACGCCATTTCGCGCCCCCAGACTGCCATCTGCGTTGACGTGGACCTTGGGCACGATGAACAAGCCAAGGCCAGCCAGGCCGGCAGGCGCGCCTTGGATGCGAGCCAGCACCAGGTGAACGATATTGGGCGTCAGATCATGATCGCCGCCGGTGATGAAAATCTTGGTGCCGGAGAGGCGATAAGTCCCATCATCGCTCTGAACCGCTGTGGTCCGAAGCAGCGACAGGTCTGTCCCGCAATGCGGCTCGGTCAGGCACATGGTGCCGTTCCATGCACCGCTGCCAACCTGCCGGAGATAGGTCTCCTTGAGATAGTCCGAGCCGATGCTCTTCAGCACCGAGTACACGCCGAGGCGAAGCGAGGTGTACAGCGCGAAGGACATCGAGCCGGAACTCAACACTTCATCGCATGCGAAGCCGAAAGGAAGCGGCAGACCCTGGCCGCCGTCCTCGATGGCTGTGTGCAGAGCCCCCCAGCCATCCGCTACGAAGTCGTTATAGACGCTGTGGTAACCGGTAGGCGCCTTCACTCCATCGGCGGTGACCGTACAGCCTGCACGGTCTGCCGACTCGATCAGAGGCGCTAGGCGGTCCGAAGCGAACTGGCCCAGCGTCTGCAGCACGGTTCCCATCGTTTCCACCGAAGCCTCTTCGCCGGCGACAGAAGCGTACTCTCTGGCAAGCACATGACCCGCCAGGAACTGGTATTCACCTACGGGAGCGCGATAAGTCGTCATGGAGTCGCCTCACTCGCCCTTGAAGGTCAGGCCCTTGTTGAGCACCTGGGCACCTTCTTTGGAGAAACGCTCCACGGCATCCATCATGTCGCGGGAGGCGTATACCGCGGGGGCCGAGTCCAGCAGGCGCTGGTCGGCGGCGGCCTGCCCGTGGGCCACGGCGGTATTGATCAGATGCTTGGAGGCGGCATAGGCAACGGTCGGGCCGTTCGCGAGTTTGCTGGCGTAGGCGCGAGCCTTCAGTTCCACTTCCGCGTCCGGCATGACGCGGTTGATCAGGCCCCACTCGAGCATGGTCTTGGCGTCGTAGATGCCGGCGGAGAAGACCATTTCCTTGGCACGAGCCAGGCCGACACGGGCGATCAGGCGCTGAGCGCCGCCCAGCAGGGTGGTGGTGCCGATGCGGGCCTCGACCTGGCCGAAATTGGCCGACTCGCCTGCGAAGATGATGTCGTGGACCTGGGCCATCTCACAGCCGCCGCCCAGGCACATGCCGCGGATGGCGACGACAGTGGGGAAGGGCAGGTTTTCAAAACGCTGCAGCTCAGGGATGGAACGGCCGAGCACGCGGCGGGCGGTGTTGGCGTCACTGCCAGCGAAGTTGTCGATCACGTCGGCACCGGCACAGAAGTGGTCCCCTTCGGCGATGGTCAGGAAGGCGCGGGCCTTGGCCTCGACGGCCTGATCGACGGTCTCCATCAGGCCCCGGAAGGATTTGCTGGTCAGCAGGTTCATCGGGCCGTCGCAGAAAGTGGCGATCGCCAGGGCACCATCCATCTCGAATTTAACGGTCATGGGAAATTCCTCGTTGGCAGGTTTCATCGGGCAAGCCGATGGCGTCCCGCTGCATGGCAGCGGGTGGTTGAAGGATGAAAATCAGCGGCCCTTGAAGACGGCCGGGCGGCGCTCGGCGAAGGAACGCAAGCCTTCCATGAAGTCTTCCGAGGCGAAGCAGGTCTTCTGGATCTGCGGGATGCAGTCGATGGCTGCCTGCTCGCCTTCCTGGAGGTATTTGAGGGCGGCTGCCTTTGCCGCGCGCAGGCCGATCGGAGCGTTCTTGCAGATCAGCCGGGCGATCTCCATGGCCCGCTCCTTGTGCTTGCCGAAGGGGTGCACTTCCTGCACGAAGCCGATTTCCAGGGCGCGCCGGGCATCGAACTCGTCGCAGAGGAACAGGTGGTACATCGCATTGCCCCAGCCCGTGCGGGTCAGGTAGCGGAAGTGTGCGCCGCCGAGCGGGGCGATGCCGCGCTTGGACTCCATCTGGCAGAAGGTGGCCGTATCGGCGGCGATGACGATGTCGCCTGCGAGCATCATTTCGATGCCGACCGTGTAGGTCTTGCCATGGACGACGGAAATCACCGGCTTGGTGCAGCGGTGATGGAGGCCGAACGGATCGACCCAGCCCTCGGGCAGCGGCTTGGCTGTGGCTGTCGGACCGAAGAATTTCGGCATGTCCAGGCCGGCGGTGGTGTGTTCGCCTTCCGGGCACAGTACGGCGACCCAGATATCGTCGTCGTTGTTGACGGTGGTGAGATGCCCGGCCAGTTGCTCGATCATCTCCGGGGAGAAGGCGTTGAGCTTGGCTGCGTTGTCGACCGAGATGACGGCGATATGGTCTGCGACCACCATGCGCACTTCGCCAACTTTTTTCTCTTCACTCATGTTCTTGATCCTCACTCTGGGGCTGCGTAAAAAACATTTGGGTGCCTAAGCAGGGGCCGCCGATGGAGTCAGGCGACGCCGCGTTCATGGCCATTCCAGTAGGGCGCGCGAATCAGACGCCGCAGCACCTTGCCGGTGGCGTTGCGTGGAAGGTCTTCCACGAAGTCGACGGACTTGGGGATCTTGAAACCGGCGACCTTGCCCCTGGCATGGGCGATGAGGTCCGCGGCCGTCAGCTCTGCCCCGGGCTTGAGTACGGCGACGGCTTTGACGGACTCGCCCCATTGCTCATCGGGAACGCCGATCACGGCGACATCGGCAATGGCGGGGTGGCTGTAGAGGATGTTTTCAACTTCGGCGGGGTACACGTTTTCGCCCCCGGTAATGATCATGTCCCGCTTGCGGTCGTAGATGTACAGGTAGCCCCTCTCATCCACGTAACCCATGTCGCCGGTGTGAAACCAGCCATCCTGAATGGCTGCGCGAGTATCGTCTGGGCGGTTCCAGTAGCCCTTCATCACTTGCACTGTGCGGCAGGTGATTTCACCAATGTCGCCAGCGGGCAGCGGTTGGCCATACACATCGATAATGCGGATCTCGGCTCCCCCGGTGGCCGCTCCGCATGAAAGAGCCAGGTCGTCGTTGCCGGCCGCGATCTGCCGATGGTCATCGATGGTCAGGTAGGTGACCGGCCCCGAGGTTTCGGTGAGGCCGTAGATCTGTCCGAATCCTGTATGGGGCAGAGCCCGCATGGCCTCCAGAAGTAGCGAAGTGGCCATTGGCGCGGCGCCATAGATGATCGTCTTGAGGCTTCCGCAGCTGCGGCCGGTCTGGGCCATGGCGGCAATCAGGCCGCGGATCATCACCGGCACCATGACGGTCATGGTGACCTGTTCGCGCTCGATGATTTCTGCAATCTCGGCAGGGACGAATTCACCCACCGTGACTATTCGCGCCCTCATGGCGAGGCCGAAGATACCGAGGAGAGAGCCGGCAACATGGGCATTCGGGAGGCACAGCAGCACTACGTCATCCGGGCCAATCTGCCCGTAGGGGCTGTTCCCTCCAGTCACGAGCGAGGCGAGCGGTGCCGTGAAAATGTTCTCGCTGGTGAGCCGGACACCCTTCGGCAAACCGGTTGTGCCGCTGGTATAGAGCTGGAAGCAGTCATCCGTCAGTTGCATCGTCGACTTCGCGGGAGCTGCCGACTGCGCAGCGCGCCAGGCCGCGTATTCATCCCCCATGGCGATGAAGTGCTGAACGAAGCCCAGTTGTGGCCTGATCCGCTCGATCAGATCCGTAAAGGCCGGCCCGTAGAAGACCACGCGCGGCAGGCAGTCGGACAGGATCTGGGCGATTTCAGGTGCGGAAAGGCGGATGTTGAGCGGAGCCAGGACCAGGTTGGCGCGTGCCGCGCCCAGCCAGACTTCATAGAACTGGTCGCTGCTTTGATCGAGGATCGCGATGCGCTCCTGATCGGTGGTGCCGAATGCCGACAGGCCGTTGGCAACCTGGTTGGCTCGCGCATCCAGTTCGGCGTAGGTGGTTGACCTGCTGCCAAATACCAGGGACGTGCGATCAGGGTGGAAGGCTTCTGTTGCACGGGCAACGTCAGCCAGAGTCATCTCAGCCATCGACGTATTCTCCTGACAAGCGCCTTGATTGTTCTTGGGTGCGCTTTCAGGGGGCGATCCTAGGGGAAGCCAGGAATCAACAACGTCTGCCAGAAGACACTCTCTGGTTTTTCTGCAGGTTTTTTCGGCGCTACTGGCTGGCGCGGGCCAGTCGCTGATGCTCGCTGATGTAGCGTCTGAGGCCTTCGGGGTCTTTCACCGTGACTTTGCCGTAATCGGTTTCAATCAACTTCAGATGACGTAACTCCGTGACAACCCGGTTCACGCTCTGTCGCGTGGAGCCCACCATGAGCGCGATGTCGGCCTGGGACAGGGCGAGGTCGGATTCATGGCTGCCGCCGCGCGCGTCGCAGAGCCAGAGGAAGCGGGAGGCGACCCTGGCCGGGACCGGCTGTGTCAGATTTTCCTCGAGAAGCCTCAGTGCGCCCCGGAGCCGCCGGCTCAGCTGCGCGCTGACCGCCGATGCCGCTTCCGGATGAGCGGCAAGGATCTCGGAGAAGTCCTTCGCCGACCAGGCGCGCAACTCCACCGGGCCACGGCTGATGACGGTGACGGGCGAGGGATCGCCGTCCGAGACGGAGCTGTCCCCCACCAGGTCGCCGGGCTGGTAGATGTAGATCAGCACTTCCTGGCCGTCCTCGGTCAGGATGCAGTGGCGGATTTCCCCGGAAACGATCTGGAAGACGTCGATGACGGGATCGCCCTGCCGGTAGATCGTGGTGCCGTCGGCGAAGGCCCTGGTCCTCGCCTTCGCCAGCAGGGCGTGTCGGGTCTCGGGGCTGAGGTCTGCGATCCAGTTGAAGCCGCTCATGGTCGTCATGGCTCCTCGATGGGGCTGGTCCGGTACCTCCGCCCCTTGACGCCTGGAAGGCAGCGCCAGCCCGGCATGGGTGAACAAGGCAAACCGAACGTTTGGTTTGGATCATCTAAGCAAAGGCCCCATGGGCGGTCAATCCGCCACCCATCACCTTCGGGCATACTGGGCGCCTTGCCGGCAGAGGAGACGCAGCATGGAACGGTTCACCGGTGGTTGCCTGTGCGGCGACGTCCGCCTCGTGGCGTCGGGTCGCCCCTACCGGGTCGGCCTCTGCCACTGCCTCGACTGCCGCAAGCACCACGGCGCCCTGTTCCACGCCTCGGCGATCTTTCCCCGGGAGGCGGTGGTGATCGAGGGCGAGACGCGCGACTATGCCGGGCGGTGCTTCTGCCCGCGCTGTGGTTCGTCGGTCTTCTCGCGCAGCGGGGACGAGGTCGAGGTGCATCTGGGCACCCTGGACGAACCCGACCGGTTCGTGCCGACCTACGAGAGCTGGACCGTCCGCCGCGAGTCCTGGCTGCCGCCATTTCAGCTGGCGAGACGCTACGAGCACGACCGCGACGACACGAGCCGCTTCGAGGAATAGCCCGCCTTTCGCCATCCGCTACGCAACAGGAGACATGCAATGTTCGGGATCACCGATTACGGCGCTTTCGTCATCGCCTTCGTGGTGCTGCTGATGATTCCGGGGCCGGGCAACCTGGCGCTGATCACCTCCACCGGCAAGGGTGGCGTGCGCGGTGGGCTGGCCTCGACCCTCGGCATCATCCTCGGCGACCAGGTGCTGATGTGGTTGGCGGTGGCCGGCGTCGCCGCGCTGCTGGCGGCCTATCCGACCGCCTTCCATGCCGTGCAGTGGCTGGGCGCGGCCTACCTGGTGTGGCTCGGCGCGCGCATGCTGCTGGCCAGGCCGGGCAGCGCGCCGACGGTGAGCATCAGCGCCGGCCATTACCTGCGCCAGACCGCGGTGATCACCCTGTTCAACCCCAAAGCCATCGTCTTCTACATGGCCTTCTTCCCGCTGTTCATCGACCCGGCGCGGCACCAGGGCCTGCTGACCTTCGCCGTGATGGCGCTGACCGTGGCGGCGCTGACCTTCCTCTACGGGCTGGCGATGACCCTGCTGACCCATCACCTGGTCGAGCGCATGCGCGCCCGGCCGCAGCTGGGCAAGGCGCTGGAGCGCCTGGCCGGCCTGTGCCTGGTCGGTTTCGGCCTCAAGCTCGCGCTCAGCCGCTGAGCGGGGCTGCGCGATCTGTCGCAGCCATTTCTTGAGAATCAGATGCAGTTGGCCCGTATAATCCCGCTGGTAACTTTTTGTTTCAGAGGGAAGTGGCTTATGTCGGCACATCGAGTAACCGGGCTGGCGCGTGTGATCGGCGCCGGTGTCCTGTCCTGCGGCCTGCTGCTCGCCAGTGGCGCGCGCGCCGACGATCCGGTGACCCTGACGCTCTACAACGGCCAGCACGAGGCCACCGGCAAGGCGGTGGCGGCGGCCTTTGAAAAGAAGACCGGCATCAAGGTGCTGATCCGCAAGGGCGGCGGCGGCCAGCTGGCCAACCAGATCGCAGAGGAGGGCGAACGCTCGCCGGCCGACATCATCTACACCGAGGAGGCGCCGCCGCTGGTCAAGCTGGCGAGCCAGGGCCTGCTGGCCCAGGTCGACCCGGCGACCCTCGCGCAGATCGACCCCAAGCTGTCGGATGACCAGGGCCGCTGGCTGGGCATCACCACCCGCGTGCGGGTGTTGGCCTACAACCCCGAGCTGGTCAGCGAGGCCGAGCTGCCGAAGAGCGTGCTGGAAGTGGCCGAGCCCGAGTGGGACGGCAAGATCGCCTTCGTGCCCAGCAGCGGCGAGTTCGTCGGCCAGACCGCCGCGGTGATCCGCCTCAACGGCCGCGAGGCCGCCGAGGAGTGGCTGGTCGGGCTCAAGGCGTTCGGCTCCACCTACACCAACAACGTCATCGCCATGAAGGCGGTGGAGAACGGCGAGGTCGGCGCGGCGCTGATCAACAGCTACTACTGGATGGCGCTCAAGCGCGAGAAGGGCGAGCTGAAGTCCAAGCTGCACTACTTCGCCGACGGCGACGCCGGCGGCCTGGCCAGCGTCTCCGGCGCGGCGGTGGTGAAATCCACCAAGCACCCGAAGGAGGCCCAGCAGTTCCTCGCCTTCATGATCAGTGAGGAAGGCCAGAAGGTGGTGCTGAGCAAGTCGCCGGAATACCCGGTGAACAAGGCCGTGGCCGCCGACCCGCTGCTCAGGCCGTTCGACCAGCTCAAGCCGCCGGCCATCACCGCCGCCGAGATCGGCCTGGCCGAGGATGCCCTGGACCTGCAGCGCGAAGCCGGGATGAACTGACATGCAGGTGGATGTGCTCGAGCAGGAGCTGCCGGCCCCGGCTCACATCGGCGGCCGGCGTCGCAAGGCGCCGCCGTTGTGGTTGCAGTTGCCGGTATTGGCGCTGCTGCTGGTGGCCGCGCTGCCACTGTTCTACGTGGTGACGCGCACCGTCCAGGCCGGCTGGCACGAGGCCTGGCACCTGCTCTGGCGGCCCTTCGTGTTCGGCCTGCTGGCCAACACCCTGAAACTGATGGTGCTGGTCACCGTGGGCTGCGCGGTGATCGGCATGGCACTGGCCTGGCTGGTCGAGCGCAGCGACCTGCGCTGGCGCCGGCAGTGGAACGTGCTGCTGTGCCTGCCGTTCGCCATCCCGTCCTTCGTCGCCGGCTTCACCTGGATTTCCATCGGCCCGATGTTCGAGGGCCTGGGCGGCACGGTGCTGGTGATGGTGCTGTCGAAATATCCGCTGGTGTACCTGCCGGTGGCCGCCACCCTGCGCAGCCTGGACCCGGCGCTTGAGGAGTCGGCGCGCATGCTCGGCTATAACCGCCGGCAGATCTTCTGGCGCGTGACCCTGCCGCTGGTGCGCCCGGTGCTGATGGCCACCAGCCTGCTGGTGGCGGTACACATGCTGGTGGAGTTCGGCGCGCCGTCGATCATGCGCTACCAGACCTTCACCACGGCGATCTACCAGCAGTTCGAACTGGAGTTCTCCAACACCAACGCGGCCATGCTCTCGGCGCTGCTGCTGGGCATGTGCCTGATCATGCTGTGGGGCGAGTTCCGCCTGCGTGGGCGCGGCTACGCGCGCACCGGTCAGGGCGTGGCGCGGCAGGCCGCGCGGGTGCGCCTCGGGGCCTGGGGGTGGCCGTTGCAGGCGCTGCTGCTGGCGCTGGTGGCAGTGGGCTGCGGCACGCCACTGACCATGCTCGGCTTCTGGATCGCCGAGGGCAGCTCGGCCAGCTTCCCGGTGGCGGACATCCTCTCCACCCTCTGGTCGTCGCTGTCGCTGTCCTTCGGCGGCGCGCTGCTGAGCTGCCTGCTGGCGCTGCCGGTGTGCCTGGTGGTGGTGCGCTACCACGGGCGCATGGCCTGGCTGGCCGATCGCCTGCCGTACCTGCTGCACGCCCTGCCGGGGCTGGTGATCGCCCTGTCGCTGGTGTTCTTCGCCCTCGGCTACGTGCCGGCGCTGTACCAGACCACCCTGTTGCTGCTGGTGTGCTACGCGCTGCTGTTCATGCCGATGGCCCAGGGCTCTATCCGCGTGGCGCTGGAGAAGGCCTCGCCGCAGCTGGAGGAGGCTTCGCGCACCCTCGGCCAGACGCCGCTGGCGACTTTCCTCAAGGTCACCCTGCCGATCATCTTCCCGGCGATTGGCGCCGGCTTCGTGCTGGTGTTCCTCGACTGCATGAAGGAACTGACCGCCACCCTGATCCTCGGCCCGACCGGCCTGGACACCCTGGCCACCGCCGTGTGGTCGCACACCGGCAACCTGGAGTACGCCGGGGCGGCGCCCTACGCGGCGCTGATCGTGCTGGTGTCCGGGGTGCCGGTGTATCTGCTGACCACCCGCGCCTATGCACGGCGCGGCGCCTGACAAACGGTGCGACGAATTGTCCGCCGCCGCGATCCGCCCGACGCGCTATCGTGCGCGCCGGGGCAGTGCCCGCAGAGGCGCGCCCGACACCTGATTAGCGCCCGTGCCGTTACCGCTTCAGGAGCCTGAATCATGAGCTTCACCCGCAGACAAGTGCTCGCCGGCCTGGCCGGCCTCGGCGTGGTCGGCCTCGGCGCCGGTGGCGTGCGCTACTGGCTGGGCCGCCCGGAGAACGTCGCGACCCATGACTACGAACTGATCGCCGCGCCGCTCGACGTGGAGCTGGTGCCCGGCCACAAGACGCCGGCCTGGGCCTACGGCGGCCAGGCGCCCGGCCTGGAGCTGCGCTGTCGCCAGGGCGAGCGCCTGCGCGTGCGCTTCATCAACCAGCTGGACGTGGACACCACCATCCACTGGCATGGCATCCGTCTGCCGCTGGAGATGGACGGCGTGCCCTATGTGTCGCAATTGCCGGTCAAGCCCGGCGAGTTCTTCGACTACGACTTCCTCTGCCCGGACGCCGGCAGCTACTGGTACCACCCGCACACCGCCAGCACCGAGCAGCTCGGCCGCGGCCTGGTCGGCCCGCTGATCGTCGAGGAGCGCGAGCCGACCGGCTTCCGCCACGAGCGCACCCTGTGCCTGAAGACCTGGCACGTCGACGAGCAGGGCGCCTTCACCGACTTCCTGGTGCCGCGCCTGGCCGCCCGCGAAGGCACCCGCGGGCGCCTGTCGACCATCAACGGCCAGCCACTGCCGACCCTGGAGCTGCCGGCCGGGCAGGTGGTGCGCCTGCGCCTGATCAACGTCGACAACACCATCACCTACCGCCTCAACCTGCCGGGTGGCGAGGCGCGCATCTATGCCCTGGACGGCAATCCGGTCGCGCCGCGCCCGCTGGGCAAGGAGTACTGGCTGGGCCCGGGCATGCGCATCGACCTGGCGCTGAAGGTGCCGCCGGCGGGGCAGGAACTGCCGTTGCGCAACGGTCCGCTGCGCCTGGCGACGATCAAGGGCGTGGCCAGCACCGACGCTGCCGGCGACTGGCCGTCGGCGCTGCCGGCCAACCCGCTGCCGGAGCCCGACCTGGCCCGCGCCGATACCCTGCGCTTCAACTTCGAGTGGGCGGCGGCGCTGTCCGGCGACGTGAGCAAGGGCGGCAGCTACAAGTACTGGCAGATCAACGGCCAGGCCTGGGATATCAACGACAAGACCTGCGCCGACCGGCCCATCGCCAGCCTGAAGAAGGACGGCCACTACATCTTCGTGCTGCGCAACATGGCCCAGTACCAGCACCCGATCCACCTGCACGGCATGGCCTTCAAGGTGCTGGACTCGGACCGCCGCGACATCGTGCCGTACTTCACCGACACCTACCTGCTGGGCAAGAACGAGACGGCGCGCATCGCCTTCGTCGCCGATAATCCGGGGGTGTGGATGTTCCACTGCCATGTGATCGACCACATGGAGACCGGCCTGATGGCCGCCATCGAGGTGGTGTGATGCGCCAGCCGCGAATCATCGACCGCAGCCAGGACGAGCGCTTCATGCGCGAGGCCCTGGAACTGGCCCGCCAGGGCGCCGCGCTCGGCGAGGTGCCGGTGGGCGCGGTGCTGGTGCAGGACGACAAGGTGGTGGGGCGCGGCTACAACTGCCCGATCGGCACCCATGACCCCAGCGCCCACGCCGAGATGGTGGCGATCCGCATGGCCGCCCAGGCCGCGCAGAACTACCGCCTGCCCGGCAGCACCCTGTACGTGACCCTGGAGCCGTGCAGCATGTGCGCCGGGCTGATCGTGCACTCGCGCATCGCCCGAGTGGTCTACGGCACCACCGAGCCCAAGGCCGGGGTGGCGGTGAGCCGCGGGCAGTTCTTCGAGCAGACCTTCCTCAACCACCGGGTGCTGATCGAGGGCGGCGTGTGCTCGGAGGAAAGTAGTGAACTGCTGAGAAGTTTCTTTCGAGCCCGGCGTCAATCTGCCGACTGAGACAAGGTTCCGTCATTGATTGGGGTAAAGCCCTAATTTTGAGTGTGGATGGTCAGATGGCTAGAGTTTATTGGCCACGCAGTATTATTCCGTAGTGCACGCCTCTCTTCGGGGCTGCCCCTTGTTTCGCCTTGGCCTGACGTTGCTATCTAAAAATATATTCTTGAATTTCACGCCGAGGTAGCATGTTGATGTCAGTGATGCCGGTGATTTCTCATGTTTATTTCAAAATGGTTCGTGTGGAGCTATTATGCCCGCGGAGGTTAACTCCGCTCGAGCCACACGCTTGGATGTGCGGTGCTGGCAGGGTATACATATGCTAAGGATGACATATGCAAAAAATGAAACCGTCTTTGAAGAAAAGCCTTCTCCTGCTTGCAGTTGCAAGCTTCGACCTGTCCGCTAAAGATTATTCGAGGGCGGTCATAACAAAGGTCTACTTTCAGCCGCAGCAGATAAGTCAGCAGGAGGTGTCTGGTCGTATACTTGCCTGGGGAAACCCTGCTGACAATAATATTTATCTGGTTGCAAGGAATTTAGGTCCTAGAAGTAAGCCGGCCGATCCTTTCGAGATGCTGCCTGTGAGCGTGGGGTATCAGGTCTCTCGCTATACATCGGTTGATTTGGGAGGGGATGCCGGCACGCCAGCTAACCGGGCCAAATGGCAGCGCGGATATGTGGATGATGACGCCAATGGCAGTACGGCCTTCCAGCTCAAAGGCACGGCAGCTGGTATCATGATCAACTCGCACACATGGAAGCCGAGTCATACGATGAATGACGGAGGCCCAAATGCTCAGTATGGTTTGGCATTCAATCCGATCCGACAGACTTTTGCCAATCAGGCAGACATTCTTACTGTTCAGGCAACGGTAGGCGTGCCATGGGTTAATACGGGTGGCGCTCCCAAGTGCCAGGGTGAAATGACCCCCTCGGGGCAGCTTGGATTTGGTTTCAGATTCAAGGATATCACCACGAATACCTTTATCGACTTTGGTGTGAATCTGTACGAAAGCAGACCTGTTGGGTGCGTGTATGGTGGAGACTATATCGGTAGCGATACGCATCTGTCGTTTGTGTCGGCTCCTTTGAGCGTCAAGTCAAAGTATATAGATGTTTCCCCTTTTGTTGAGCCTGTGTGTAAGGCTCAGAAGAATGTTGTCTACGGTAATAAGTGTTGGGTAAGGATTCATATACCTTATGAGAAATTTGCCTTGGCCCTTCGGGATATAAGAAATCAGCATGGTTCTAGCCTATCCTTGAATCCTGCTGACTATTTCATGACGGCGGCCTGGACTGGGATGGAAATTGCCAACGTTGCAGGAAGTGCAAATAACATGTCCATGGGGGCCTCGATAGAGGAGTTCATGGTATTTAACGTGCATGCTCCGAATTAGTTGGTGCCATTAGCTTTGGTAGTCAGTGGCTGGATGCCACTGACTACCTATGAAACCAGGGGCGGTATGTGCGGGAGCGCTTGGAGTCGACTCGGTTACAGTGCTGTAAATAACCCAGTCTGGATTGACCTGGAACCGCTTTGCAGCGAAGCGGCTCGCTGCTAGGCTGCGCGCACCTCGGACATTTCGGAGATTCGCCTGTGAAACAGGGAGTGTTGTTGTCGCTGATGCTGTTCGGCCTCCAGGCCCAGGCGGCCGAAGAGAAGGTCTATCTCCTGGCCACGGCCGGCCTGAACGACTCCAACCTGGCGCAGAGCATCTTCCTTCACGAAGCGGATATCACCAGCCTCGACGCCTGCCGCGAGGCGCTCCGGCAGGGCCAGCGCGATGGCGACTGGCTGAAATACCACCACATCCTGCGTCGAGACAGGATGCAGGGTTTCAGCGTGCAGATGCAGTACCGCTGCGTGACTGGCACCCAGGACATCCAGCCCTGGTTCGACCGCGCGCGCTATGACCACCCCTACCTGATCCGCGTCGACGAACAGTCGAGCATGACCGTGCGCCGGATGGACACCATGGCGGCCTGCATGGGCGCCTACCGCGCCCTGCCCGCCGCCCGGCAGGCCATCAGTCACTGCGCCAAGAGCAACCAGAAAGTGCTCTAGTCAGAGCGGGTTCTGCTCTTCCTTGGGCTTGGTCTTGTCCACGCCCGGCACGTGCAGGCCGCTCTCAGCGACCCGGGTGCCTTCGAGCTGGGGCTGGGTCACCCAGTTGAGGATGTCGTAGTAACGGCGCACGTTGCGCACGAAGTGCACGGTCTCGCCGCCGCGGGCGTAGCCGTAGCGGGTCTTGCTGTACCAGCGCTTCTGCGACAGGCGCGGCAGCATCTTCTGCACGTCCAGCCATTTGTTCGGGTCCAGGCCCTCGGCCTGGGCCAGCTTGCGGGCGTCCGCCAGGTGGGCGATGCCGATGTTGTAGGCGGCCAGGGCGAACCAGGTGCGGTCCGGCTCGCTCATGTCTTCGGTGAGGCCGCTGTGCACCAGGGTGAAGTACTTGGCGCCGCCGGCGATGCTCTGTCGGGGGTCGAGCCGGTTGACCACGCCCATCGCCTGGGCGGTGCTCTGGGTCAGCATCATCAGCCCGCGCACGCCGGTCTTGGAGGTGGCGTCGGCGGTCCAGAGGGATTCCTGGTAGCCGATGGCGGCCAGCAGGCGCCAGTCCACCTTGTGCTTCTCGGCGGCCTGCTTGAAGTGCTGCTCGTAGCGCGGCAGGCGCTGTTGCAGATGCTTGGCGAAGGTGTAGGCGCCGACGTAGCCGAGCACGTCGACGTGACCGTAGTAGCGCTCCTTGAGGCGCTGCAGGCTGCCGTTCTCCTGGACCAGGGCGAGGAAGTGGTCGACCTCGCGCAGCAGGCTGTCGTCCTCGCCGGCGGCCACCGCCCAGCCCAGGCTGCGCGCCTCGCCCAGGTCGAAGGCGACGCGCACGTTGGGGAAGTAGACCTGATTCATCGCCAGTTCGTTGGAGTCGACCAGGGTCAGGTCCACCTGGCCCTCGTCGACCATGCGCAGCAGGTCCACCACCTCGACGTCGATGGATTCCTCGTACTGCAGCTCCGGCAGGGTCTTCTTCAGTTCGGCCAATTGCTCGGCGTGGCTGCTGCCCTTGAGCACCAGGATGCGCCGGCCGACCAGGTCCTCGGGGCGGGTGGGGCGGCGCTGGCCGTCGCGGTAGACCACCTGCGGGGTGACGTCGAGGTAGGGGCGGGAGAAGTTGGCCTGGGTCCGGCGGCCGCTGCTGGAGACCAGGCCGGCGGCGGCCAGCACCGGGCCGCCCGGCTGGTTGAGGCGGATGAACAGGTCGTCCAGGTTGTCGGCGGTCTCCACCTTCAGCTCGACGCCCAGGCTGTCGGCGAAGCGCTTGGCCAGCTCGTACTCGAAGCCGGTCTCGCCGCTGCGGTCCTGGAAGTAGGTGGTGGGGCTGTTGCGGGTGATCACGCGCAGCACACCCTCCTCCTGCACGCGCTCGAGGGTGCTGGGCTGCTTGGCGACGGAGCCGTCGCAGCCCGCGAGCATCAGAAGGATAACGGTCGCCAACAGGGAGGCGGTCGAGCGAATGCGCAACGCGATGTGGGCAAACATCGGCGCAGTATACGCAAAGCCCGGTGGGCGCCATATCTCGACAGATTTCCGGCGCTTTGCTAGTGCGGCATGGGTGTGCCGTCGCGCGGCGCTTTAGGCTAGAATGCACGGCCTCCAAGCACACCCCTTCCCAGAGGCTGTTCACGATGTTGATCCTGCGCGGCGCGCCCGCTCTCTCCGCCTTCCGCCACGGCAAACTGCTTTCGCAACTGACCGCCAAGGTCCCCGCCGTGACCGGGCTGTACGCCGAGTTCGCGCACTTCGCCGAAGTGACCGGTGTGCTCACCGCCGACGAAGAGCAGGTGCTGGCCCGGCTGCTGAAGTACGGCCCGAGCGTGCCGGTGCAGGAGCCCGCCGGCAGGCTGTTCCTGGTCATTCCGCGCTT
Source organism: Pseudomonas sp. GD04015 (assembly GCF_029837675.1). Lineage (NCBI taxonomy): Bacteria > Pseudomonadati > Pseudomonadota > Gammaproteobacteria > Pseudomonadales > Pseudomonadaceae > Pseudomonas > Pseudomonas sp. GD04015. The sequence goes on from NZ_JAOEEE010000001.1 coordinate 244,282, forward strand.
CGGCACCATCTCGCCCTGGTCGAGCAAGGCTACGGACATCGCCCGCAACTGCGGCCTGGCCAAGATCGAGCGCCTGGAGCGCGGCATCGCCTACTACGTCGCCGGCGAGCTGAGCGAGGCCGACAGCCAGGCCGTCGCCGCTCTGCTGCACGACCGCATGACCCAGCTGGTGCTGGGCGCGCTGGAACAGGCCGCCGGCCTGTTCAGCCACGCCGAGCCCAAGCCGCTGACCGCCGTAGACGTGCTCGGCGGCGGCCGCGCCGCGCTGGAGCAGGCCAACGTCGCGCTGGGCCTGGCCCTGGCCGAGGACGAGATCGACTACCTGGTGAAGAGCTTCACCGAGCTGGGCCGCAACCCGCACGACGTCGAACTGATGATGTTCGCCCAGGCCAACTCCGAGCACTGCCGCCACAAGATCTTCAACGCCAGCTGGGACATCGACGGCCAGAGCCAGGACAAGTCCCTGTTCGGCATGATCAAGAACACCTACGAGCTGCACCGTGAGGGCGTGCTGTCCGCCTACAAGGACAACGCCTCGGTGATCGTCGGCCACCAGGCCGGACGCTTCTTCCCCAATCCGCAGACCCGCGAATACGGCGCGACTCAGGAGCCGGTTCACATCCTGATGAAGGTGGAGACCCACAACCACCCGACCGCCATCGCCCCGTTCCCCGGTGCCTCCACCGGCTCCGGCGGCGAGATCCGCGACGAGGGCGCGACCGGCCGCGGCGCCAAGCCCAAGGCCGGCCTGACCGGCTTCACCGTGTCCAACCTGAACATCCCCGGTTTCGAGCAGCCCTGGGAGAAACCCTACGGCAAGCCCGAGCGCATCGTCACCGCGCTGGACATCATGATCGAGGGCCCGCTGGGCGGCGCCGCATTCAACAACGAGTTCGGCCGCCCCGCGCTGAACGGCTACTTCCGCACCTTCGAGCAGGCCGTGCAGAGCCCGCGCGGCGAGGAAGTGCGTGGCTACCACAAGCCGATCATGCTGGCCGGCGGCCTCGGCAACATCCGTGAAGACCACGTGCAGAAGGGCGAGATCTCGGTCGGCGCCAAGCTGATCGTGCTCGGCGGCCCGGCCATGCTGATCGGCCTGGGCGGCGGCGCCGCGTCTTCCATGGCCACCGGCGCCAGCTCCGCCGACCTGGACTTCGCCTCGGTGCAGCGCGACAACCCGGAAATGGAGCGTCGCTGCCAGGAAGTGATCGACCGCTGCTGGCAGCTGGGCGCCGACAACCCGATCAAGTTCATCCACGACGTCGGCGCCGGCGGCATCTCCAACGCCCTGCCGGAACTGATCAACGATGGCGGTCGCGGCGGTCGCTTCGAGCTGCGCGCGGTGCCCAACGACGAGCCGGGCATGGCCCCGCTGGAAATCTGGTGCAACGAGTCCCAGGAACGCTACGTGATGTCGGTCGACGCCGCCGACTTCGAGCGCTTCAAGGCCATCTGCGAGCGCGAGCGCTGCCCGTTCGCGGTGGTCGGCGAGGCCATCGCCGAGCCGCACCTGACCGTCTCCGACAGCCACTTCGGCAACAAGCCGGTGGACATGCCCCTGGAAGTGCTGCTCGGCAAGCCGCCGCGCATGCACCGCAGCGTAGCCCGCGAAGCGGAGCAGGGCGACGACTTCAGCGCCGCCGGCGTCGACATCACCGAAGCCGTGAGCCGTGTGCTGCGCCACCCGGCCGTGGCCAGCAAGAGCTTCCTGATCACTATTGGCGACCGCACCATCACCGGCCTGGTCGCCCGCGACCAGATGGTCGGTCCGTGGCAGGTGCCGGTGGCCGACTGCGCCGTGACCGCCACCAGCTTCGACGTCTACACCGGCGAGGCCATGGCCATGGGCGAGCGCACCCCGCTGGCCCTGCTCGACGCGCCGGCCTCCGGCCGCATGGCGGTCGGCGAGACCATCACCAACCTGGCCGCCGCGCGCATCGAGAAACTCTCCGACATCAAGCTGTCCGCCAACTGGATGGCCGCCGCCGGTCACCCGGGCGAGGACGCGCGCCTGTACGATACGGTCAAGGCCGTGGGCATGGAGCTGTGCCCGGCGCTCGGCATCACCATCCCGGTGGGCAAGGACTCCATGTCCATGAAGACTCGCTGGCAGGACGAGGGCGTCGACAAGAGCGTGACCTCGCCGCTGTCGCTGGTGATCTCCGGCTTCGCCCCGGTGCAGGACGTGCGCCAATCGCTGACCCCGCAGCTGCGCCTGGACAAGGGCGAGACCGACCTGATCCTGATCGACCTCGGCCGCGGGCAGAACCGCATGGGCGGCTCGATCCTGGCGCAGACCTACGCCCAGCTCGGCCAGACCGTGCCGGACGTGGACGATGTCGAAGACCTCAAGGCCTTCTTCGCCGTGATCCAGGGCCTCAACGCTGACGGCCACATCCTGGCCTACCACGACCGCTCCGACGGTGGCCTGCTGACCACCGCCCTGGAAATGGCCTTCGCCGGCCACTGCGGCCTCAACCTGTTCCTCGACGGCCTGGCCGACGACGCCTCCGAGCTGGCCGCCGTGCTGTTCAACGAGGAGCTGGGTGCGGTGATCCAGGTGCGCCAGGACGCCACTCCGGAAATCCTCGCCCAGTTCAGCGCCGCCGGCCTGGACGACTGCGTGGCCGTGATCGGCCAGCCGGTCAACGGCGGCGATGTGGCCATCAGCTTCAACGGCGCGCCGGTGTTCGGCGGAGAGCGTCGCCTGCTGCAGCGTCAGTGGGCCGAGACCAGCTACCGCATCCAGCGCCTGCGCGATAACGCCGACGGCGCCGATCAGGAGTTCGACCTGATCCTCGACGAGGACAACCCCGGCCTGTCGACCAAGCTGTCGTTCGACGTCAACCAGGACATCGCTGCGCCCTATATCAAGAAGGGTGCACGGCCGAAGGTGGCGGTCCTGCGCGAGCAGGGCGTCAACGGCCAGGTGGAGATGGCCGCGGCCTTCGACCGCGCCGGCTTCAGCGCGATCGATGTGCACATGAGCGACATCCTCGCCGGCCGCGTCAGCCTGGACGAGTTCAAGGGCCTGGTGGCCTGCGGCGGCTTCTCCTACGGCGACGTGCTCGGCGCCGGCGAGGGCTGGGCCAAGTCGGTGCTGTTCAACAGCCGCGCCCGCGATGGCTTCGCCGCCTTCTTCGCACGCAAGGACAGCTTCGCCCTCGGTGTGTGCAACGGCTGCCAGATGATGAGCAACTTGCACGAGCTGATCCCCGGCACCGAGTTCTGGCCGCACTTCGTGCGCAACCGCTCGGAGCAGTTCGAGGCGCGCGTGGCTATGGTCCAGGTGCAGGAATCGGCGTCGATCTTCCTTCAGGGCATGGCCGGTTCGCGCATGCCGATTGCCATCGCCCACGGCGAGGGCCATGCCGAGTTCGAGAGCGAGGAGGCGCTGCTGGAGGCCGACCTGTCCGGCACGGTCGCGTTGCGCTTCATCGACAACCACGGCAAGGTCACCGAGACCTACCCGGCCAACCCGAACGGCTCGCCGCGCGGCATCACCGGTCTGTGCAGCCGCGACGGCCGCGTGACCATCATGATGCCGCACCCGGAGCGGGTGTTCCGCGCCGTGCAGAACTCCTGGCGCCCGGACGAGTGGCAGGAAGACGGCGGCTGGCTGCGCATGTTCCGCAACGCCCGCGTCTGGGTCGACTGATCGCGCCGCCCCTCTCCCGTGAGGGCGAGGGGCCTGCCGCGGCGGCGTGATGGCCGACGAATCCCTCCTTCCCGAAGTCCGCCAGATCAACCCTGGCGAGACCCATCTGTTGTGCCGCTGCGGGCGCTCGCCCGTGTTGCCCGATTGTCCCCCCGGTTGCACCGAGGGCCTGTGCCTGCAGCCCGTGCGCCAGCAGCGGGTGCTGCTCTGTCGCTGCGGCCTGTCCCGGCGTCTGCCTTATTGCGACGGCAGTCACAGTCCGCCCGCCGAGGGCTTTCGAGAGCGCTGGCGCCGCTTCACCCAGGGTGATTAAACCGGTCGGTCTTATGGCTAATGGCTCTAGGGCCAGTCCGGACGTTTCGTTTCTGCAACACTCCAATCCAGACTTGCGAACTAGGCCGCGCGCCAGGGATAAGGCACAATGCCAGTATTGCCTTGGCAGAGCGGCTCTCGGGTCGCTGTATTCGTCGATGCTCGGAGGGGCTGGATGTACAAGTTCTGTTTCTATGTGCCGGAAAGCCATCTGGAAGAAGTGAAGGCTGCGGTGTTCGCGGCGGGTGCGGGACGTATCGGAAACTATGACAGCTGCTGCTGGCAGACCCTGGGCAAGGGCCAGTTCCGCCCGCTGGCCGGCAGCGATCCCTTCCTCGGTCAGGTCGACCGGATCGAGGAAGTGGCGGAATGGAAGGTGGAGCTGGTGGTGGCCGACGAGCTGATCCACGACACGGTCAAGGCCATGAAGAAGAGCCATCCCTACGAGACGCCCGCTTTCGATGTGTGGCGATTATCCGACCTGCAGTTCTGACCCGCTCTGCATGACAGAGGCCCCGGCCTGAGCCGCAGGGTTGTTCCACTTGAGAAAAACGCCGCGACCCCATGGGAGTCGCGGCGTTTTTTCTTGAGCCGATTTCGGGTCTGTGCCTGCATGCGTAGGGTGCGCCGCGCGCACCGGGAAAATGTACAGCTTGCCGGTGCGCACGGCGCACCCTACGACTGATCCTGTCTCTAGCGCAGGTGCTGCTTCAGCTCGGCGCTCGCCTGGCGCAGGGCCGTTTGCACGGCAGGCACGTGGGCCAGCGGGTTGAGCAGGCCGTAGTCGTGGATCATGCCGTTGACCCGCACCGCGGTGACCGTGACGCCGGCGGCGTCCAGCTTGCGCGCGTAGGCCTCGCCTTCGTCGCGCAGCACGTCGAACTCGGCGGTCTGCACCAGTGCCGGCGGCAGGCCCTTCAACTGCTCGACCGAGGCCCGCAGCGGCGAGGCGAAGCGTTCGGCACGCTGCTTCGGGTCGGTGGTGTAGTTGTCCCAGAACCACCGCATCATCGGCTTGGTCAGGAAGTGGCCCTGGGCGAACTGGCCATACGAGGCGGTCTCGAAGTCGGCGTCGGTCACCGGCCACAGCAGCAGCTGGAAGCGCAGCCTGGGCGTGCCGGCCTCCTTCGCCTTGAGCGCGACCACCGCGGCCATGTTGCCGCCGACGCTGTTGCCGGCCACGGCCAGGCGCGAGCTGTCCACGCCGATCTCCTTGCCGTGTTCGCCGACCCACCGGGTGGCGGCGTAGGCCTGGTCGATGGCGGTCGGGTACCTGGCTTCCGGCGACGGGGTGTAGCCGACGTAGACGGCCACGGCGCCGGAGTTCACCACCAGGTCGCGGATCAGGCGGGCGTGGGTCGGGTAGTCGCCGAGCACCCAGCCGCCGCCGTGGAAGAACATGAACACCGGCAGGTCGCCTTTCACGCCCTCGGGACGAACGATGGTCAGCGGGATCGACTGGCCGGAGGCCTCGATGGTCTTCTCGCTGACGCTCACCCCGGAGAGGTCGACCTCGACCGAGGCCTGGGCGCCGACCAGCACGGCGCGGGCGTCCTGCGGGCTGAGGCTTTCCAGTGGCTTGCCGCCGCCGGCTTCCAGGGCCTCGAGGAAGGCCTGGGTATGGTGTTCCACGCCGGGGCTACCGGCGGCGAAGGCGTTGCCGATGGCCAGGGCGAGCAGGCTGCTGGCGGCGATTGTCTTGATGGTCATGGTGGTTCTCCTTGCTGCCTGTCGGATTCAGACCAGTACCAGGCGTACGTCGATGTTGCCGCGGGTCGCGTTGGAGTACGGGCAGACCTGGTGGGCGGCGGCGATCAGTTCCTCGGCCACGGCGCGGTCGAGGCCCGGCAGGCTGATGCCGAGTTCCACTTCCAGGCCGAAGCCGCCGGGAATCTGGCCGATGCCGACCTTGCCGGTGATCGAGGCGTCGGCCGGGAGGGCCTGCTTCTTCTGGCTGGCGACGAATTTCAGGGCGCCGATGAAGCAGGCCGAATAACCGGCGGCGAACAGTTGCTCGGGGTTGGTGGCTTCGCCGCCGGCGCCGCCCAGCTCGCGCGGGGTGGTCAGTTTGACGTCGAGGAAACCGTCGGAGGAAACGGCACGGCCGTCGCGGCCTCCGGTGGCAGTGGCGGTAGCGGTGTACAGGGGCTTGATGGTTTGCATGAGCGGATCTCCAGTTTGATTGCTGTCTAAAATCTTGCGCGCTAAGTAAGTGCGCTGGATGAAATTTATTGTCGTTTTATTTTGCGCGCAATTTATTTGTTAGATGAATTTGCGCTAGCGCTACGCCTGGTGAGGAATAAGCGCAGCGGTGGGGGCTGGAGGAGGGGCGTTGCCGGGGTGGTGAGGTCAGACGGCGTTCTGCAGCTGGTCGCGCAGGGCGACGATGCGATCCTTGAGTTCGCTGATCTGCGCCTCGCTCTGGCCGGCCGCTTCGAGGATGCAGCCGGGGAAGCGCTCGGCCTCGTGCTGCAGGGCGCGGCCCTTGTCGGTCAGGCGCAGCTCCACCACGCGCTCGTCGGCGCTGCTGCGGGTGCGGGTGATCAGGCCTTCGCCTTCCAGGCGCTTGAGCAGCGGGGTCAGCGAGCCGGGGTCGGTGAGCAGGCGCGCGCTGATCTCGCCCACGGTGATGCCGTCGCCTTCCCACAGCACCAGCATGGCCAGGTACTGTGGGTAGGTCAGGCCGATGCTCTGCAGCAGCGGCTTGTAGACCTTGGTCATCAGCAGCGAGGTGGAATGCAGGGCGAAGCACAGCTGGTTGTCCAGGCGCAGGACCTCGCAGGAACGGGGCGTTTTCATGGCGGGCTCTCCGATCGATATCTGCGCAACAATTTATCGCGCCAATTATCCCCCGACAAATCGCGGGCATGAAAAGGCTGTGTCCCCGTTACGTGCTGGTAGCGCCATCCTGCCTTTATGGGAGCGGCTAGGCGGCATGCCGAATGGCCGCGAATTTCGCGGCTGAAGCCGCTCCTGCAAGATGTGCAACCACTAGCGTGGACATAGGGCATGAAAAAGGGCGCCCGTGGGCTAATGCCTATCAGTTAAGGCATTTTCCATGGTTGGCGAGCGCCATCGATCCTGTGGGAGCGGACTTGTCCGCGAACGGGGCTGACAACAAAGCATCGCGGCCAAGGCCACTCCCACAAAGCCCGTGGGCGCCTCGCTCGTCTCTTTCGCGCCCTCAGGGGCGGATTTCGATCAGAGTGCCGTCCTGCACCAGTTTCCAGACTTCGCGCATGTCGGCGTTCTGCATGGCGATGCAGCCCTCGGTCCAGTCCAGGGTGCCGAAGAACCACTCGGGGTATTCGTCGTCCAGCGGGGTGCCGTGGATCATGATCATGCCGCCGGCCGGCACGCCCTGCTTGCGCGCGTTGGCCGCGTCGCGGGCGTTGGGGTAGGAGATGTGCATGGACAGGTTGTACCTGTCGCTGGTCTTGCGCCAGTCGATCCAGTAGAAGCCTTCCGGCGTGCGGTTGTCGCCCTCGCGTACCTTGGCCCCCTTGGGTTGCTTGCCCAGGGAGATGCGGTAGGACTTGAGCACTTCGCCGCGCCCCATCAGGTGCAGCTTGCGCTCGGACTTGAGCACGAGGACCTTGTCCACCGTCTTGCCGCCGAGGGCGGACGCGGCGGAGGCGTGGGAGAGGCTGACCACGGTAATGCAGAGTAGGGCGAGCAACCAGCGCATGGGATGTTCCGAGGGCGTTTCCGTTGGCCCCGATTCTGAGATCGGGTTGTCAGCGCGGAGTCTGCCTATAGCGCCAGGCTTGTTCAATCCTCGTCAGCCGGATGGTGGCTGGGTAGCATCGGTCGGCGACTGACATCTCATCCCGGAGTCCGTGATGTTCCAACCCACGCTGCTGCGCACCCTGACCCTCGACCCGGCGGATCACCCCTTGGGCCATGCCCATCTCGGCGCAGCCAGTGCGCTGGTCCGCATCGACCGGCATTTATACGTGGTGGCCGATGACGAGCTGCATTTGGGCCTGTTCACCCTTGGCGATCCGGGGCCTGGCCGGCTGCTGCGTCTGTTCGAGGGCGATCTGCCGATTGAGAAGGCGGCCCGCAAGGCCGTCAAGCCGGATCTGGAGGTGCTGGCCCTGTTGCCGGCAATGGCTGGCTATCCCGAGGGAGCGCTATTGGCGTTGGGGTCGGGCTCGACGCCGGAGCGCCAGCGTGGCGTGCTGCTGGGGCTGGCAGAGGGCGCGCGGCCTCGGCAGGTCGACCTGGCTCCGCTGTATCAGCCGCTGCGGCAGCGCTTCGCCGACCTGAACATCGAGGGCGGCTTCCTGCTCGGTGACGAGTTGCTCCTGTTGCAGCGTGGCAACCAGGGCCGGGCTGCCAATGCCGCCGTGCGCTACTGCTGGGCCGAGCTGCGGGATTGGCTGAATGGCGGAGGGAGTGCTCCCGCGCCTCGCGCCGTCCAGCCGCTCGAACTGGGTGAGCTGGCGGGCGTGGCGCTGGGCTTCACCGACGGAGCGGCGCTGGCGGATGGCCGCTGGCTGTTCAGCGCGGTGGCGGAGAACACGGCGGACAGCTACAACGATGGCGCTTGCCTGGGCGCCGTGATCGGTCTGGTCGGGCATGACGGCCGGGTGCGGCGGTTGGCCGAGCTGGACGGCCGCTGGAAAGTGGAGGGCATCGCGCTGGGCGAGGCGGGCGACGACCTGCTGCTGGTCACCGACGCGGATGATCCGGCGACGGCGGCCAGCCTGTTGCGTCTGTCGCTGTCAGGGCTTCTGGGTCAGTGATACGGCCAGTTCGTCGACCTGGATGGCCCAGTCGGAATCGCGCTTGAGCGACTCGGCGAGGAAGTTGGCCTGCGCCTCGGTCCAGAACGGCGCCTTGGCCAGCTTCTCGCCATTGGACAACTGATGGTCGCGGATGAAAGCGGCGATCTCCTCGTTGCTGGAGGGCAGCCCGAGCTGCTCGAACAAGGTGCGCAGGCTGTGGTGGTTGCTGGTGTCCATGGCAATGCTCCCGTTCGGGTGAGTGACGTTTACCTGAGAGGGCGAAAGGCGGCCAGACCCTCGTTGCGCACAGGATAGTGCTGCTCGCGGCGGTCGGCGAAATAACATTCCAGAGTACGTCCGACCGTGGGGAAGGCCAGCTCGTTCCAGGGGATTTCCCGCTCGTGGAACAGCTGCACCTCCAGGCTTTCCTCGCCGGCGCAGAAGTCCAGGTCGGCCAGTTCGGCGCGGAAGAACACGTAGAGCTGACTGATGTGCGGCAGATCGAACAGGGTGTACAGGTGCAGGTCGCGCACTCGCGCGCAGGCTTCTTCGTCGGTCTCGCGCATGGCCGCCTCGGCCATGGTCTCGCCGTTCTCCATGAAGCCGGCCGGCAGGGTCCAGAAGCCGCGGCGCGGTTCGATGGCGCGGCGGCACAGCAGCACCTGCTCGCCCCACACCGGCAGGCAGCCGGCGACGATGCGCGGGTTCTGGTAGTGGATGAAGTGGCACTGCGTGCAGACGAAGCGCATGCGGTTGTCGCCCGCGGGAATACGCTGTTCCACGGCGCTGCCGCAGTTGCAGCAGAATTTCATGTGGGCTCTCCACTAGGGCCTGTTGACGTTTCGTTCGCGAACCGCGTTGCTGCGCAAAGTCGCGCCTAGCCTGGCGCGATTTTGCGCGCAACTCGAAGGGACGGGCCTGTTGTTGCGCGGAGCGTTGTTACTCGACGGCTCATTTGGACGACCAAACTTCGCGTCTCGCGCCTAGCCCCGCGCAACAACAGGCGCCGTCGCGGCCGTGAACGAAACGTCAACAGACCCCAGGTTCGCCATCTTGGCTCCAGACGGCGGAGCGTCGCAAGGTCTTGGGCACTCCGCGCCTTCGTGCCATGATGCCGGGTATAACGAAGAACCGAGAATCGACATGCTCGACGAGCTCCTGCAGCGCGTGCGCGGCCATACTCCGCGCAGCCTGGAGACCGACCCGCGCCATCCCGAGGCGGCCGTGCTGGTGCCGCTGACCCGCTGCGACGAGCCGGAACTGGTGCTGACCCTGCGCGCCAGCGGCCTGTCCACCCACGGTGGCGAGGTGGCCTTCCCCGGCGGGCGGCGCGACCCGGACGACATCGACCTGGCCTTCACCGCGCTGCGCGAGGCGGAGGAGGAAGTCGGCCTGCCGCCCGGCCTGGTGGAAATGGTCGCCCCGCTCAGCCCGCTGGTGTCGCGCTTCGGCATCCGCGTCACGCCCTGGGTCGGGGTGGTGCCGGACTACGTCGAGTACCGGCCCAACGACGACGAGATCGCCGCGGTGTTCTCGGTGCCGCTGCGCTTCTTCATCGAGAGCCCGCCCGAGGTCACCCACCGCATCGACTACGAGGGGCGCAGCTGGTACGTGCCCTGCTACCACTACGACAACTACAAGATCTGGGGCCTGACGGCGGTGATGATCGTCGAGCTGGTCAACCTGGCGTTCGACGCCGGCATCGACCTGGAGAGGCCACCGCAGCCGTCGGTCCGGATCATCAAGGTCTGAGAGGAGACACCCCATGAAGTACCGCCTGGGCGATGCCCGTGTCGAGACCCATCCCGAGAGCTGGATCGCGCCCACCGCCAGCGTGATCGGCAAGGTGAAGCTGGAGAAGGGCGCCAACGTCTGGTTCGGCGCCGTGCTGCGCGGCGACAACGAACTGATCCTCATCGGTGAGAACAGCAACGTGCAGGACGGCACTGTGATGCACACCGACATGGGCTTCCCGCTGACCCTGGGCAAGGGCGTCACCGTCGGCCACAACGTGATGATGCACGGCTGCACGGTGGACGATTACAGCCTGATCGGTATCAACGCGGTGATCCTCAACGGCGCCAAGATCGGCAAGTACTGCATCATCGGCGCCAACAGCCTGATCCCCGAGGGCAAGGAGATTCCCGACGGCAGCCTGGTGATGGGCAGCCCGGGCAAGGTGGTGCGCGAACTCAACGAACAGCAGAAGAAGATGCTCGAGGGCAGCGCCGCCCACTACGTGCACAACGCCCAGCGCTACGCCCGCGACCTGGCCGAGGACGAGGCGTGAGCGACGAGCGCCCGGTCAAGTCGCCCTGCGTGAGCATCTGCGCGCTGGACGAGCAGGACATCTGCATCGGCTGCCAGCGCACCGCGGCCGAGATCACCCGCTGGGGCCGGATGGACAACCACGAGCGGCGCGCAGTCCTGGCGCTGTGCCTGGAGCGCGCCCGCGCCGCCGGCCAGTTGCTGCAGCCGGCCGGCCACTGATTTCCCCTGCCTTTCACCCTTCACCGCGTTTTTCATTCGAGGATGTCTTGATGCCCCGTATCGGTACCCCCCTGTCGCCCACCGCGACCCGCGTCCTGCTCTGTGGCTCCGGCGAGCTGGGCAAGGAAGTGGTGATCGAACTGCAGCGCCTGGGCTGCGAGGTGATCGCCGTCGACCGTTACGCCGACGCCCCGGCCATGCAGGTGGCGCACCGCAGCCACGTGATCAGCATGCTCGACGGCGCCGCCCTGCGCGCGGTGATCGAGGCGGAGAAGCCGCACTACATCGTGCCGGAGATCGAGGCCATCGCCACCGACACCCTGGTGGAACTGGAAGCCGAGGGCTACACCGTGGTGCCCACCGCCCGCGCCGCCAGGCTGACCATGAACCGCGAGGGCATCCGCCGCCTGGCCGCCGAGGAGTTGGGCCTGCCGACCTCGCCGTACCACTTCGCCGACACCTACGAGGCCTACACCGAGGCGGTGTGCTCGGTCGGCTACCCCTGCGTGGTCAAGCCGATCATGAGTTCCTCTGGCAAGGGCCAGAGCGTGCTGAAGAGCGACGCCGACCTGCAGGCCTCCTGGGACTACGCCCAGGAAGGCGGGCGCGCCGGCAAGGGTAGAGTCATCGTGGAAGGCTTTATCGACTTCGACTACGAGATCACCCTGCTCACCGTGCGCCACGTCGGAGGTACCTCGTTCTGCGCGCCGGTCGGCCATCGCCAGGTCAAGGGCGACTACCACGAGTCGTGGCAGCCGCAGGCGATGAGCGCCGCCGCCCTGGCCGAATCCGAGCGGGTCGCCCTGGCGGTGACCGAGGCTCTCGGCGGGCGCGGCCTGTTCGGCGTGGAACTGTTCGTCAAGGGCGACCAGGTGTGGTTCAGCGAAGTGTCGCCGCGTCCGCACGACACCGGCCTGGTCACCCTGATCTCCCAGGACCTGTCCGAGTTCGCCCTGCACGCGCGGGCCATCCTCGGCCTGCCGATCCCGGCGATCCGCCAGTTCGGCCCATCCGCCTCCGCGGTGATCCTGGTCGAGGGCGAATCGCGCCAGGTGGCTTTCGCTAATCTTGGCGCCGCCCTGGCCGAGCCGGACACCGCGCTGCGCCTGTTCGGCAAGCCGGAAGTCAGCGGCCAGCGGCGCATGGGCGTGGCCCTGGCCCGCGACGAGAGCGTGGATGCGGCGCGGGCCAAGGCGGTGCGCGCGTCCGAGGCGGTCAAGGTCGAGCTGTGAGCCGCCTGCGCGCCGGGTTGTGGTGGGGGCTGGCGCTGGCGGCGTTGCCGCTCGTGTTGCCCCTGGCGATCCACACCCGGCGCACGGCGCTGCGCCTGCCGCCGGCGGGCGGGGAGCAGAGTGGCCTGGCCGGCGCCGAGCTGGCGGGCGAGCCCCTGCGCCTGCTGCTGGTCGGCGAATCCACCGTGGCCGGGGTCGGTGTCGAGGCGCAGGAAGTGGCGCTGGCCGGGCAGCTGGCCCGGGCACTGGCCCTGCGCGAGGGGCGGCCAGTGGCCTGGCGCGCCTGCGGCGAGAACGGCATCACCGCCGCCGAGGCCGGCGAGCGCCTGCTGCCGGTGGCGCTGGCGGAGCCGGCCGATCTGGTGCTGCTGGTGTTCGGAGTCAACGACACCACCCACCTGAGTTCGCTGGCGCGCTGGGAGGATTCGCTGCGCTCGCTCAGCCGCGCCTTGAGCGAGCGGGGCGGGAAGGTGGTGTTCACCGGCGTGCCGCCGATCCAGCATTTCAGCGCCTTGCCCTGGCTGCTGCGGCAGTTGCTGGGACGGCGCGCGGCGCTGCTCGATGCGGCGCTGCGCCGGGTCAGCGCCGAGGAACGGGCCGAGTACGCGCCGGTGGCGCTGCGCTTCAGCCCGGACTACCTGGCGCGCGACGGCTACCATCCTTCGGCCCTGGGCTACCGCGTCTGGGCCGAGCACCTGGCCGAGCGCCTCGGCGGGCTGCGTTGAGAGGTAGGGTGCGCCGCGCGCACCGGGCGAACGGCTAGTAGCGCGTGCCCGGCCGGGCGCGCCAGGCGCGCACGCTCAGCACGCGGTTCTCGTTGGCTTCGAGGATTTCCAGGCGGTAGGGGCCGATCTTCAGGCACACCGGACTGTCGGGGATGCTTTCCAGCGCCTCGGTGACCAGGCCGTTGAGGGTCTTCGGGCCGTCGCTGGGCAGGCGCCAGCCCAGGCTCTTGTTGATCTCGCGGATGCTGGCGGCGCCGTCGATGACCTGGCTGCCGTCGCCCTGGGCCTGGATTTCCGGATTGTCGGCGTCTTCCTCGTAGCTGAAGTCGCCGATGATCTCGTTGAGCAGGTCTTCCAAGGTGACGATGCCCTGGATGTCGCCGTACTCGTCCACCACCAGGCCGAGGCGGCGCTTCTCCTTCTGGAAGTTCACCAACTGGGTGGCCAGTGGTGTGCCCTCGGGCACGAAGTAGGGCGGCACGCAGCTGGCCAGCAGCGCCTCGTGGCTGAGCTGGTCGCGGGTCAGCAGGGCGGCCAGGCGGCGCATGTGGACGATGCCCTCGATCTGGTCGATGCCGCCGCGGTACACCGGCAGCCGGGTGTGATCGACCCGGCGCAGCAGCTCGATGATCTCCGCCAGCGGGGCGTCGAGGTCGATGCCGATGACCCCGCCGCGCGGGATCATGATGTCGTTGACCGTGACGTTCTCTAGCTCCAGCAGTTGCAGCAGGGCGTGCTGGCGCCGCTCGCGGGCTTCTTCGGGCAGGTGCCGGCGCTCGCCGGCGTCCTGCACCTGCGCCCCGCCGGCGGCGCGGCGGGTGAGGAGGGGCAGGCGTTCACGGGCCAGCAGCACGCCGCCGGCGATCAGGATCGCCGCCAGCAGCCACCATTCGTAGGGGGCGAGGTTCATGGCGTCAGATATGCAGGATGAATTCGCGGACCAGCTTGCTGCCGAAATAGGCCAGCATCAGCAGGCAGAAGCCGGCGAGGGTCCAGCGGATCGCCTTGTGCCCGCGCCAGCCGAGCTGGTGGCGGCCCCACAGCAGCACGGCGAACACCAGCCAGGCCAGGCAGGAGAGCAGGGTCTTGTGCGCCAGGTGCTGGGCCAGCAGGTTGTCGACGAACAGCCAGCCGGACACCAGCGACAGCGACAGCAGCAGCCAGCCGGCCCAGAGGAAGCCGAACAGCAGGCTCTCCATGGTCTGCAGCGGCGGGAAGTTGCGGATCAGCCCGGACGGGTGCTTGTGCTTGAGCTGGTGGTCCTGTAGCGACAGCAGCAGCGACTGGAACATGGCGATGGTCAGCAGGCCATAGGCCAGGATCGACAGCAGGATGTGGGCGAGGATGCCCGGCGCCTCGTTGATCGGCTGGCTGGTGCCGCCCGGCACGAACTCCGCCAGCAGCACGGTCAGCGCGCCGAGGGGGAACAGGAGCAACAGCAGGTTCTCCACCGGGATGCGCGCGGAGCCGAGCAGGGTCAGGGCGATCACCGCGCAGGCGATCAGACTGGAAGCGTTGAAGAAGTCCAGATTGAGGCCAGCGCCCGGCAGCAGCTGCAGCGTGAGGCTGACCGCATGGGCGACCAGGGCGAGGGCGCCGAGCAGGCCCAGCAGGCGCTTGTCCGGCGCCTGCTGGCGGCCGAAGCGCAATCCCTGGTAGAGGGTGGCGCCGGCGTAGAGGCCGGCGGCGGCGAGACTGGGCAGCAGAGGGTGCATAAATCCGTGTATGGCTGGGCCCGAAAGGCCGTGAGTGTGGCACATAAGAAGCGTTTCACGAAAGACCGCCGGCGGTGTCGGCGGCCCTGCCAGTTGGTTATACTCCGCGGCTTGCCGCAAGTACCCCGTTCAAAGGATCGCGCATGTTCGAGAACCTAACCGACCGCCTGTCACAGACGCTGCGCCATGTCACCGGCAAGGCCAAGCTGACCGAGGACAACATCAAGGACACCCTGCGCGAGGTGCGCATGGCCCTGCTCGAGGCCGACGTCGCCCTGCCGGTGGTCAAGGATTTCGTCAACAAGGTCAAGGAACGCGCGGTCGGCACCGAGGTATCGAAGAGCCTGACCCCGGGCCAGGCCTTCGTGAAGATTGTCCGCGCCGAGCTGGAAGAGCTGATGGGCGCGGCCAACGAGGACCTCGCCCTGGCCGTGACTCCGCCGGCCGTGGTGCTGATGGCCGGCCTGCAGGGCGCGGGCAAGACCACCACCGCCGGCAAGCTGGCGCGCTTCCTCAAGGAGCGCAAGAAGAAGTCGGTGATGGTGGTGTCCGCGGACGTCTACCGCCCGGCGGCGATCAAGCAGCTGGAGACCCTGGCCGGCGAGGTCGGGGTGACCTTCTTCCCCTCGGACATCAGCCAGAAACCGGTGGCCATCGCCCAGGCGGCGATCGCCGAGGCCAAGCTGAAGTTCATCGACGTGGTCATCGTCGACACCGCCGGCCGCCTGGCCATCGACGAAGAGATGATGGCCGAGATCCAGGCCGTGCACGCCGCGATCAAGCCGGCCGAGACCCTGTTCGTGGTCGACGCCATGACCGGCCAGGACGCCGCCAACACCGCCAAGGCCTTCGGCGACGCCCTGCCGCTGACCGGCGTGGTGCTGACCAAGGTCGACGGCGACGCCCGTGGCGGTGCCGCGCTGTCCGTGCGGCAGATCACCGGCAAGCCAATCAAGTTCATCGGCATGGGCGAGAAGAGCGAGGCACTGGAGCCCTTCCACCCGGACCGCATCGCCTCGCGCATCCTCGGCATGGGCGACGTGCTCAGCCTGATCGAGCAGGCCGAGCAGACCCTCGACCGCGAGAAGGCCGAGAAGCTGACCAAGAAGCTGAAGAAGGGCAAGGGCTTCGACCTCGAAGACTTCCGCGACCAGCTGCAGCAGATGAAGAACATGGGTGGCCTCGGCGGCCTGATGGACAAGCTGCCGTCCATCGGCGGGGTCAACCTGTCGCAGATGGCCGGCGCTCAGGGCACGGCGGAGAAGCAGTTCAAGCAGATGGAGGCGATCATCGGCTCCATGACCCCTGCCGAGCGTCGCGATCCGGAACTGATCAGCGGCTCGCGCAAGCGCCGCATCGCCCTCGGCTCCGGCACCCAGGTGCAGGATGTCGGGCGGCTGATCAAGCAGCACAAGCAGATGCAGAAGATGATGAAGAAATTCACCGCCAAGGGCGGCATGGCCAAGATGATGCGCGGTCTCGGCGGCATGATGCCGGGTGGCGTGCCCAAGCTGTGATGACGGGCCGCCGATGGGTGGCCGAAAAAGAGATTTGCAAACGGCCGGATAATCCTTAGAATATGCGGCCTTTCGGGCCTAGGCCCCTCAAAGTGTGTGCCTCAAGTTAGCACCGATTACAGGAACGAAGTTCAATGGTAACCATCCGTCTTGCTCGTGGCGGCTCCAAGAAGCGCCCCTTCTACCACCTGACCGTGACCAACAGCCGCAATGCGCGCGATGGTCGCTTCGTCGAGCGCATCGGTTTCTTCAACCCGGTCGCCACCGGTGCCGAAGTGAAGCTCTCCGTGAACCAGGAGCGCGCTGCCTACTGGCTCGGCCAGGGCGCTCAGCCGTCTGAGCGTGTTGCTCAGCTGCTGAAGGAAGCTGCCAAGTCCGCAGCTTGAGTGATATGAACGCTACGCCGCCCGCCGAGGACCTGGTCGTTCTCGGCAAGATCACTTCGGTGCACGGCGTGCGTGGGGAAGTGAAGATCTATTCCTTCACCGACCCGATCGACAATCTGCTCGACTACCGCCACTGGACGCTCAAGCGCGACGGTGAGGTCAGGCAGATGGAGCTGGTCAGCGGCCGCCTGCAAGGCAAGGTGCTGGTAGCCAAGCTCAAGGGACTCGATGACCGCGAAGTGGCACGCACTCTCGCGGGTTTCGACATTTGTGTTCCCCGCGAGCAGTTGCCCGACCTCGAAGAAGGCGAGTTCTACTGGTACCAACTGGTAGGGCTGAAAGTGATCGATCTGCAAGGGCAACTGCTCGGGCGTCTCGATCACCTGCTGGAAACCGGCGCCAACGATGTGATGGTGGTCAAGCCCTGTCCGGGCAGCCTGGATGATCGCGAGCGCCTGCTGCCGTATACCGAGCAGTGCGTGCAGCGGGTCGACCTGGCCGCCGGCGAGATGCGGGTGGACTGGGACGCGGACTTCTGAGCCCCTGGCTCTTGCCTGAGCGAGTGGCCATGCGTGTCGAAGTCATCAGCATCTTCCCGGAGATGTTCGCCGCCATCAGTCAGTACGGCATTACCAGTCGTGCGGTGAAGCAGGGGCTGCTGCAGTTGAACTGCCGGCAGCTGCGCGACTACACCGACGACCGCCACCAGACCGTGGACGATCGCCCCTTCGGCGGCGGCCCCGGCATGGTGATGAAGATCAAGCCCCTGGAAGAGGCTCTGGTTGCGGCCAAGGCCGATGCGGGGGACGCAGCGAAGGTGATCTACCTGTCGCCGCAGGGCCGCCAGCTGAATCAGCAGGGGGTTCGTGAACTGGCTGGCGAGCAGGCGCTGATTCTCATCGCCGGCCGCTACGAAGGCATCGACGAGCGCTTCATCGAGGCGCATGTCGATGAGGAATGGTCGATCGGCGATTACGTCCTCTCCGGCGGTGAGCTTCCGGCGATGGTGCTGATCGATGCTGTAACGCGGTTGCTGCCGGGCGCGCTCGGGCATGCAGATTCCGCCGAGGAGGACTCGTTCAGCGATGGCCTCCTCGATTGCCCGCACTACACCCGACCCGAGGTGTACGAAGGCAAACGTGTTCCGGACGTGCTGCTCAGCGGCAACCACGAACACATCCGGCGCTGGCGTCTCCAACAGTCCCTCGGTCGGACCTGGGAGCGCCGAGTCGATCTTCTGGATAGCCGCTCGCTTTCTGGAGAAGAGAAGAAGCTGCTGGAGGAATACATCCGCCAGCGGGACGATAGTTAACGTATCGATGGCAAACCGTGGTTTGTCTTAGGAGCACAGCATGACCAACAAGATCATTCAGCAGCTCGAAGCCGAGCAGATGAACAAAGAAATCCCGGCCTTCGCCCCGGGTGACACCGTCATCGTCCAGGTGAAGGTGAAGGAAGGCGACCGTTCCCGTCTGCAGGCCTTCGAAGGCGTCGTCATCGGCAAGCGCAACCGCGGCCTGAACAGCGCCTTCACCGTGCGCAAGATCTCCAGCGGCGTGGGCGTCGAGCGTACCTTCCAGACCTACTCCCCGCTGATCGACAGCGTCAGCGTCAAGCGCCGCGGCGACGTGCGCAAGGCCAAGCTGTACTACCTCCGCGACCTGTCCGGCAAGGCGGCTCGCATCAAGGAAAAACTGTCCTGATCGGACAGCTCTTCCGAGCAGAAGAAAGCAGCCTCCGGGCTGCTTTTTTCGTTTCTGGGGCTCGCTGACCGGCGAACCCGATTCCTGCCGAGCGACAACAAGTACAACGCAGCACAGGCAGCCACATCCCATCGAGAGCAGTAGTGGCATGACCCCGAGAGAGCAAGAGATCCAGCGTCGCACCGACCTGTCGGAAACCCGCGTGGCCAAGGCGGTGTTTCCGCCGACCACCAACCATCACAACACGCTGTTCGGCGGTACTGCGCTGGCCTGGATGGACGAAGTGTCCTTCATCGCCGCGACGCGCTTCTGCCGCCTGCCGCTGGTGACCGTGTCCAGCGACCGCATCGACTTCAAGCACGCCATTCCCGCCGGTTCCATCGTCGAGCTCATTGGTCGGGTGATCGCGGTCGGCAACACCAGCCTCAAGGTCGAGGTGGAAGTGTTCGTCGAGGGTATGTACTGCGGCGGCCGGGAGAAGGCCATCAGCGGTGTATTCAGCTTCGTCGCCATCGGCGACGACAAGAAGCCGGTGCCGGTGCTGCCGGGTTTCGCCTGAGAGAGGCGCCTTCGGGCGCCTTTCTCAGGTATCGGCCTCGATCAGGGCGAGCAGCGTCCAGCCGGCCCCGGGTTCGAACGGCAGCGGGTCGCAGGCCACGTGCACCCAGCCTCGCGGATCGAAGGCCAGCAGCACGACCGCTCGCTCGCTGTGCAGCGCGCGGTAGTCTGCCCAGCCGAAGCTGGCGCTGAGGGTCGTGCTGCGCACCTCGCCGCCGCGTGCCAGCAGGCTGGCCAACTGGCCGTAGCTGTGGGCGGGCAGGCCCAGCGGGCGGCCGCGATGTTCGTCGCTGACCCTGTGCTTCTCGCTCAGCCGCTGTTCGCGCGGGCTCTGCAGGTAGTAGAGGTTGTTCTTGCCGAAATCCGGGCGGAAGCGGGCGCAGGCCAGGTTGTTGAGTTCCGCGGAGGGCGACAGCGCCAGCAACTGGCCAATGCCGGTGAGGTCCAGGTGGGCGTCGGCGTGCTGCGAACTGGGGTTGCCGAAATAGGTGGGCAGGCCATCCATGCGCGCGGCGCCGATGTTCTCCCAGCTCGAGTCCGTCAGCAGCACCCGGCTGCCCTGCTGTTGCAGCGCCCGCCCTACAGCGCGGGCCACCGGGTTGGCACCGAGGATCAGGAAACCGCGCGCGGCGGGCTCCGCCACGCCCAGCATGCGCGCCAGTGGCCGTGCCGTGGCGCTTTGCAGCACCACGGTGCCGAT
This sequence comes from Pseudomonas sp. GD04015, assembly GCF_029837675.1. Classification (NCBI taxonomy): domain Bacteria; kingdom Pseudomonadati; phylum Pseudomonadota; class Gammaproteobacteria; order Pseudomonadales; family Pseudomonadaceae; genus Pseudomonas; species Pseudomonas sp. GD04015. The sequence goes on from NZ_JAOEEE010000001.1 coordinate 264,011, forward strand.
GATGACCAGGAATGTCAGCGGCACCAGCAGGTGGGCCTGCTCGTAGCCGTGCTGCTGCAGGCGCTGTGCGAAGATCGCCGAGACGGCGGCCGCGACGATGCCGCGCGGGGCGATCCAGGCCAGCAGGGCGCGCTCGCGCCAGCTCAGGCTGGAGCCGGCGGTGCTGATGGCAACGTTGAGAGGTCGGGCGATCAGCTGGATCACCGCCAGCAGGAGCAGGGTGGCGGGGCCGAGGGCGAGCAGGGCGGCCAGGTCCAGGCGGGCGGCGAGGATGATGAACAGGCCGGAGATCAGCAGGACGCTGAGGTTCTCCTTGAAGTGCAGGATGTGGCGCACGTCCACGCCGCGCATGTTTGCCAGCCACATGCCCATCACGGTCACCGCGAGCAGGCCGGATTCGTGCACCAGTTCGTTGGCGCCGATGAAGATGGCCAGTACCGCGGCCAGGGCGCCGAGATTCTCCAGGTATTCCGGCAGCCAGTGGCGACGCAGGACTAGGCCGAACAGCCAGCCTCCCGCCGCGCCGAAGGCACTGCCGCAGGCGATCACCGCGGCGAAGGTAGTGAGGCTCTCGCTCCAGGCGGCTCCGATGTCGCGGCTGACGATGAAGCTGAACACCACTACGGCGAGCAGGGCGCCGATGGGGTCGATGACGATGCCTTCCCAGCGCAGGATGTTCCCCACCGAGGCGCGTGGGCGCATGACCCTCAGCATGGGGGCGATCACGGTCGGCCCCGTGACCAGGGTCAGGGTGCCGAACAGCAGCGCCAGGTCCCAGGAGAAGCCCAGCAGGTAGTGGGTGGCGATGGCGATCACGGCCCAGGTGCTGAGGGCGCCCCAAGTGACCATGCGCCTGACCACGCTGCCGATCTCGCGCAGTTCCTGCAGCTGCAGGGTCAGGCTGCCCTCGAACAGGATCAGCGCCACCGACAGCGAGACCATGGGGAACAGCAGGGAGCCGAACAGCTGCTCCGGCTGCAGCCAGCCGAGGATCGGGCCGGCGAGGATGCCGCATAGCAGCAGGAAGAGGATCGCCGGGAGACGCATGCGCCAGGCCAGCCATTGACTGGCGAGAGCGGCGGCGCCGATGCCGCCGAGGCCGAGCAGGATATGGGATTCGCTCATCAGGACTCCTTGTCGCTGGTGGTGGTGCTGCGGGCTATGGAAGACTAGCGCGCCTGTCCTGACGAAATACAGCTGCGCATGCCCGTTCTCGACCATCCCCTGATCGACCGCTTCCTCGACGCCCTGTGGCTGGAGAAAGGGCTGTCGCCGCATACCCGCGCCGCCTATCGCAGCGATCTCGGTCACTTCCATTCCTGGCTGGAGCAGCGCGGCGGCGCGCTGCAGCACGCCGGTCGCGAGAGCATCCTCGACCACCTGGGCTGGCGCTTGGAGCAGGGCTACAAGGCGCGCTCCACCGCGCGCCTGCTCTCCGGCCTGCGCGGTTTCTACCGCTACCTGCTGCGCGAGGGGCTGATCGCCGAGGACCCGACCCTGCAGGTGGAGCTGCCGCAGCTCGGCCGGCCGCTGCCCAAGTCGCTGTCCGAAGCGGACGTCGAGGCGCTGCTGGCGGCGCCGGAGCTGGACGATCCCATCGGCCTGCGCGACCGCGCCATGCTCGAGGTGCTCTATGCCTGCGGCCTGCGGGTAACCGAGCTGGTGTCCCTGGCCCTGGAGCAGGTCAATCTGCGCCAGGGTGTGCTGCGGGTATTCGGCAAGGGCAGCAAGGAGCGCCTGGTGCCGCTGGGCGAGGAGGCCATCGTCTGGGTCGAGCGCTACCTGCGCGAGGCGCGGCCCTTCCTGCTCGACGGCAAGCCCAGTGACGTGCTGTTCCCCAGCCTGCGCGGCGAGCAGATGACCCGGCAGACCTTCTGGTACCGGATCAAGCACCAGGCCCGGGTGGCCGGCATCGCCAAGCCGCTGTCGCCGCACACCCTGCGCCACGCCTTCGCCACCCACCTGCTCAACCACGGCGCCGACCTGCGCGTGGTGCAGATGCTGCTGGGCCACAGCGATCTGTCCACTACGCAGATCTACACCCACATCGCCCGCGCCCGCCTGCAGGAGCTGCACGCCCAGCACCACCCGAGGGGGTGAGCCTCTTGCGACGCACGGCGTCGCAGGCGAACGGTCGTCGCGCCGCAGTCCGTCCGCTCTGCCGTTCCGCCCGACGTCCGTGGTCGGCTTGCGGAGCGCTCTATGGTAGGCTGGCGCGCTTGTCACAGGAGTTTCCCATGTCCGTTTTTCGTGTTCTGGGCGTTGCCGTGCTAGGGCTCGCCGCTTCCGTGGCGCTGGCCGCCGATCCCGACCAGGCCATCCGCGCCACCCTGACCAAACTGCAGCCCGACATGCCCATCGAAGCCATCGCCGAGAGCCCGATGACCGGCCTGTACCAGGTGCACCTCAAGGGCGGTCGCCTGCTCTATGCCAGCGCGGACGGCCAGTTCCTGATGCAAGGCAACCTCTATCAGATCAAGGGCGAGGATGCCGTCAACCTGACCCGCCAGGCCGAGAGCAAGGGCGTGGCCAAGGAAATCGAGTCCATTCCCCTGAAGGAAATGGTGGTGTTCGCGCCCAAGACTCCGGCCAAGGCCCATATCACCGTGTTCACCGACACCGACTGCGGCTACTGCCAGAAGCTGCACAGCGAAGTGCCCGAGCTCAACCGTCGCGGCATCGAAGTGCGCTACGTGGCCTTCCCGCGCCAGGGCGTCGGCAGCCACGGCTACAACACGCTGGTCAGCGTGTGGTGCGCCAAGGACCGCCAGGCCGCGATGGACAAGGCCAAGGCCCGCGAGGATCTGCCGGCGGCGAGCTGCGACAACCCGGTCGCCAAGCAGTACGAGGTGGGCCAGCTGGTGGGCGTCACCGGCACGCCGACCGTCGTGCTCGGCAACGGCGAGGTGATTCCGGGCTACCAGCCGGCTCCGCAACTGGCCGAAGTTGCCCTGCAGGCCAAGTAATCAGGCGGTCGGCCCGATTGACCTGGGTTGTGGCGCTTCGTAAAGTGCGGCTCTTTTGTATGCGGCCGGGGTTCGCCCCGGCCGTTTCGTGTAGGCAGATGGGGAAGACAACGTGAAACCGGTGAAAGTGGGCATCTGTGGGCTGGGGACCGTCGGTGGCGGCACCTTCAACGTACTCAAACGCAACGCCGAGGAGATCGCCCGCCGTGCCGGGCGTGGAATCGAAGTCGCGCAGATTGCCGCCCGTCGCCCCAACCCGAAGTGTGAAACCGGTGCCACCCCCATCACCGCCGACATCTTCGACGTGGCGAACAACCCGGACATCGACGTGGTCATCGAGCTGATCGGCGGCTACACCCTGGCCCACGAACTGGTGCTCAAGGCCATCGACAACGGCAAGCACGTGGTCACCGCCAACAAGGCGCTGATCGCCGTGCACGGCAACGAGATCTTCGCCAAGGCCCGCGAGAAGGGCGTGATCGTCGCCTTCGAGGCCGCCGTGGCCGGCGGCATCCCGGTGATCAAGGCGATCCGCGAGGGCCTGGCTGGCAACCGCATCAACTGGCTGGCCGGCATCATCAACGGCACCGGCAACTTCATCCTCTCCGAGATGCGCGAGAAGGGCCGCGCCTTCGCCGACGTGCTCAAGGAAGCCCAGGCGCTGGGCTACGCCGAGGCCGACCCGACCTTCGACGTGGAAGGCATCGACGCCGCCCACAAGCTGACCATCCTGGCGTCCATCGCCTTCGGCATCCCGCTGCAGTTCGACAAGGCCTACACCGAGGGCATCAGCAAGCTGACCAGCGCCGACGTGAACTACGCCGAGGCCCTGGGCTACCGCATCAAGCACCTGGGCGTGGCGCGCCGCACCGACGCCGGCATCGAGCTGCGCGTGCACCCGACCCTGATCCCGGACGACCGCCTGATCGCCAACGTCAACGGCGTGATGAACGCGGTGATGGTCAACGGCGACGCCGCTGGCAGCACCCTGTTCTACGGCGCTGGCGCCGGCATGGAGCCGACCGCGTCGTCCGTGGTGGCCGACCTGGTCGACGTGGTCCGCGCGCTGACCACCGACCCGACCAACCGCGTGCCGCACCTGGCCTTCCAGCCGGATTCGCTGTCCGATCACCCGATCCTGCCGATCGCCGAGTGCGAGAGCGCCTACTACCTGCGCATCCAGGCCAAGGACCGCCCGGGCGTGCTGGCCCAGGTGGCGAGCATCCTGTCCGAGCGTGGCATCAACATCGAATCGATCATGCAGAAGGAGGCCGAGGAGCACGACGGCCTGGTTCCGATGATCCTGGTCACCCACCGTGTCGTCGAGGCACGCATCGACGACGCCATCGCCGCCCTCGAGGGGCTGGCCGACGTGGTCGGCAACGTCGTGCGCATCCGCGTCGAGCAACTGGTCTGAGGTAGAGAGTCATGCGTTATATCAGCACCCGCGGCCAGGCCCCGGCCCTCAATTTCGAAGACGTCCTGCTGGCCGGCCTGGCCAGCGATGGCGGCCTGTACGTTCCGGAGAACCTGCCGCGCTTCACCGTCGAGGAGATCGCCTCCTGGGCCGGCCTGCCGTACCACGAGCTGGCCTTCCGGGTGATGCGCCCGTTCGTCGCCAGTAGCATCGCCGATGCCGACTTCAAGAAGATCCTCGAAGACACCTACGGCGTGTTCGCCCACAACGCCGTGGCGCCGCTGCGCCAGCTCAACGGCAACGAGTGGGTGCTGGAGCTGTTCCACGGCCCGACCCTGGCGTTCAAGGACTTCGCCCTGCAACTGCTCGGTCGCCTGCTCGACCACGTGCTGAGCAAGCGCGGCGAGCGCGTGGTGATCATGGGCGCCACCAGCGGCGACACCGGCTCGGCGGCCATCGAGGGCTGCAAGGCCTGCGAGCACGTCGACATCTTCATCATGCACCCGCACAACCGGGTGTCCGAGGTGCAGCGCCGGCAGATGACCACCATCCTCGGCGAGAACATCCACAACATCGCCATCGAGGGTAACTTCGACGACTGCCAGGAGATGGTCAAGGCCAGCTTCGCCGACCAGGGCTTCCTCAAGGGCACCCGCCTGGTGGCGGTCAACTCGATCAACTGGGCGCGGATCATGGCCCAGATCGTCTACTACTTCCACGCCGCACTGCAGCTGGGCGGCCCGGCCCGTTCCGTGGCCTTCTCGGTGCCGACCGGCAACTTCGGCGACATCTTCGCCGGCTACCTGGCGCGCAACATGGGCCTGCCGATCAGCCAGCTGATCGTGGCGACCAACCGCAACGACATCCTGCACCGCTTCATGAGCGGCAACCAGTATGTGAAGGGCGACCTGCACCCGACGCTGTCGCCGTCGATGGACATCATGGTGTCGTCCAACTTCGAGCGCCTGCTGTTCGACCTGCACGGCCGTAACGGCGCCGCCATCGCCGGGCTGATGGACACCTTCAAGCAGGGCGGCGGCTTCAGCGTCGAGGAAGACCGCTGGACCGAGGCGCGCAAGCTGTTCGACTCCCTGGCGGTGAACGACGAGCAGACCTGCGAGACCATCACCGAGGTGTACAAGGAGTGCGGCGAGCTGCTCGACCCGCACACCGCCATCGGTGTGCGCGCGGCGCGCGAGTGCCGGCGCAGCCTGGCCATCCCGATGGTCACCCTGGGCACCGCGCACCCGGTCAAGTTCCCGGAAGCGGTGGAGAAGGCCGGCATCGACGCGGTTCCGGCGCTTCCGCCGCACCTGGCCGACCTGTTCCAGCGCGACGAGCGCTGCACCGTGCTGGCCAACGACCTGAAGACCGTGCAGCAGTTCGTCGCCGCCCACGGCAATCGCGGCAAACCGCTCTGATCGGCTGGCCGTGACCGAAGCCCCGCCTCGTGCGGGGCTTTTTGTTGTTGAGCGGCATGTGCTTCGTAGGGTGCGCCGTGCGCACCGTTGGGCCGGTTCGTAGCCTGGATGAAATCCGGGGATGCGGTGTCTGGCCGATTACCGAGCGTTCGGACACTTCTGGTTTCGCCCACCCGGGCGACTCACTTTTCTTTGTTTGCGCAAAGAAAAGTAAGCAAAAGAAAGCGCACCCCGGCATCCGGCCCTTCGCTTCGCGAAGGGTTCCCTCCTTCCGGCGCCGCTCCGGGGGCCGGCTTGCAAGGGCCATCCATGGCCCTTCAAGCCTCTCGCCGCATCCCTGCGGCTCGTCCCCCTGCGCGACACCTCCACTCGGCCTCCTGACGGGGACTCCGGCTCCGAGCTGCCTGATGACTTCCTGCCGCTGCGCGGGCTGAGCTTCTATTTCCGGGGTGATTGAGGGATTTGTAGCGTCCCCGTGTAGTAGCCAGCTGTTACCCTGAGGGCGGCGAAGTGGCGCAGACTGCCGTCACATCCACCGAGGAGGCCCTGCCATGACGGCGAAGAAGATTCTGATGCTGGTCGGCGATTACGTCGAAGACTACGAGACCATGGTGCCGTTCCAGGCCCTGCAGATGGTCGGCCATACGGTGCATGCCGTGTGCCCCGACAAGAGTGCCGGGCAGACCGTGCGCACCGCCATCCACGATTTCGAGGGCGACCAGACCTACAGCGAGAAGCCGGGGCATAACTTCGCCCTCAACTTCGATTTTGCCAAGGCCCGCGCCGAGGACTACGACGGCCTGCTGATCCCCGGTGGCCGTGCCCCCGAGTACCTGCGCCTGAACGCCGAGGTGATCGCCCTGGTACAGGCCTTCGCCAAGGCCGGCAAGCCGATCGCCGCCGTGTGCCACGGCGCCCAGCTGCTGGCCGCCGCCGACGTGCTCAAGGGCCGTGGCTGCAGCGCCTACCCGGCCTGCGCGCCGGAAGTGCGGCTGGCCGGTGGCGAATACGTGGAAGTGCCGATGGACGGCGTGCACGTGGACGGCAACCTGGTCACCGCCCCGGCCTGGCCGGCGCATCCGGCCTGGTTGGCGGCGTTCCTGAAAGTCCTGGGCTAAATAAACAAGAGAGAATCTCGCGAGCTAGAGGCAGGCAAGGCGAGAAGGGGCGAGGGCGCGGAGTTTACGAAAGGTAAATGAGCAGCCCGAGCCCCTTCTCAACACAGCCTGGCCGACGCGCAGCAGATTCGGGAGCAATGAGATGTGCGAGTTGTATGTGAAGGCTGACCCGATCCTCTACGAATCGCGCTCGCGCTCTCTGCGCATCCGCGGGGTGGTCACCACCCTGCGCCTGGAGAACCAGTTCTGGGACATCCTGCGCGAGATCGCCGAGGTGGACGGCATGACCACCAACCAGCTGATCACCAAGCTGTACGACGAGGTCATGGAGTACCGCGGGGAGGTGGTCAACTTCGCCTCCTTCCTGCGGGTCAGCTGTACCCGCTTCCTGGCGCAGCGACCGCAGCAGCAGGGCGCCGAGGTGCTCAGCCTGGTGCAATCGCGCTAGAAGGGCTTGTCGGCGTTCGACGTAGGGTGCGCTGTGCGCACCGAGCGCGCATAGCATCATCGGTGCGCGCAGCGCACCCTACGGTAGGGCCTCAGTGCTTGCGCGGCACCGGCTTGAGCAATTCTTCCGGCGGCATCTCGCAGTTGATCTTGCGGCCCAGCAGTTCTTCGATCGGCGGCAGGGCGAAGGCATCGTCCTCGCCGGCGAAGCTGATCGAAGTGCCGCTGGCACCGGCGCGGCCGGTGCGGCCGATGCGGTGCACGTAGTCGTCTGGCACTTCCGGCAGGGTGAAGTTGATCACGTGGCTGATGCCGTCGACATGGATGCCGCGGCCGGCCACGTCGGTGGCGACCATCACGCGGATCTTGCCCTCGCGGAAGCCTTCCAGGGTCTTGATCCGCTTGTGCTGCGGCACATCGCCGGACATCTGCGCGGCGCTCACGCCGTCGCGGATCAGCTTCTCCTCGATGCGCCGCACTTCGTCGCGGCGGTTGGCGAACACCATCACCCGCTGCCAGTCGTTCTGCGTCACCAGGTTGTACAGCAGCTTGTACTTGTCCTTGCTGGACACGGCGTAGACGTGCTGCTCGACGGTGTCGCTGGCGACGTTCTCCGGCTCGATCTCGACGATGGCCGGGTTCACCGTCCACTGCCGTGCCAGGTTCATCACATCCTCGGTGAAGGTCGCGGAGAACAGCAGGGTCTGGCGGTCGCCCTTCATCGGGGTCTGGCGGATGATCTGGCGGACCTGGGGGATGAAGCCCATGTCGAGCATGCGATCGGCCTCGTCCAGCACCATCACCTCGACCATGTCCAAGTGCACCTCGCCGCGCTGGTTGAAGTCCAGCAGGCGGCCGGGGGTGGCGACCAGGATGTCGCAGTAGCGCGATTCCAGCTGCTTGAGCTGCTTGTCGAAGTCCATGCCGCCGACGAAGCTCATCACGTTGAGGCCGGTGTACTTGGTCAGGGCCTCGGCGTCCTTGGCGATCTGCACCACCAGCTCGCGGGTCGGCGCGATCACCAGCGCGCGCGGCTCGCCCATGTAGCGCTCTTTCGGCGGCGTGGTCTGCAGCAGCTGGGTGATGGTCGAGACCAGGAAGGCGGCGGTCTTGCCGGTGCCGGTCTGGGCGCGGCCGATGGCGTCCTTGCCCTTGAGGGTGTGACCGAGCACCTGGGCCTGGATCGGCGTGCAGTAGGGGAAGCCCAGGTCGTGGATGGCGTGCATCAGCTCCGGCGCCAGGCGGAAGTCGTGGAAGCGGGTCTTGCCTTCCTGCGGCTCGACCACGAAGTCTTCCAGTTTCCAGGTGTCCACCGGCTTGGCCGGGCGCTCGCGGCGCGGCTTGTCGGCGCGCGGCTTCCTGGCGTCCTTGGCCGGCCTGGCCTCGCTGGCCTGCTTCGGTTGGTTTTGGCGCGGGCCGGCCTGGGGGGCGGGGGCGCTGGGAGTGCTGGCGGGGATGCTGCTGGCGGGCTGTTCGGCATCGCCCTTGCTGAAGATTTTCTTGAGTGCTTTGAGCACGGCCGTCTCGTATTGGTCAAGGAATGAACGGCCGCCAGTGTAAAGCAAGATGCCCGCACGGCGAAGTGCCGCGCGGGCGGGCCGTCGTTCAATCGGGCAGGTTGGCCAGCAGCAGGTCGCGCACGTTGCCGCCCATGATCGCGGCGATGTCGGCGTCGCCGAAGCCGGCGCGCTGCAGGCCCTCGGTGATCTGCGCCAGGCCGGTGGTGTCGAACGGCGCGCGGATGGTGCCGTTGAAGTCCGAGCCCAGGGCCACGTGGGCGACGCCGACCTTGTCCACGGCGTAGCGGATGGCGCGGACGATGGCGCCGACGTTGGTCTCGCAGACCGCCGCGTCCCAGTAGCCGATGCCGATCACCCCGCCGCCGGCGGCGATGCGCCGCAGATGGTCGTCGGTGAGGTTGCGCGGCCCGGGGCAGGTGCCGGCCACGCCGGTGTGGGAGACCAGCACCGGCCGGGTGGCGACGGCGAGCACGTCGTCGATCAACGGCTTGGAGGCATGGGCCAGGTCGACCAGCATGCGCTTCTCTTCCAGGCGGGCGATCACCTGGCGGCCCAGCGGGGTCAGCCCGCTCTTTTCCAGGCCATGGGCCGAGCCGCCCACCTCGTTGTCGAAGAAGTGGGTCAGCCCTGCGATGCGGAAACCGGCGTCGTACAGGCGGTCGACGTTCTCCAGCTTGCCCTCGATCGGGTGCAGGCCCTCGGTGGCCAGGATGGCGGCCACCCGCCGCGGGTCGCGCCGCCAGTCCTCCAGGTAGCGGCCCAGCTCGCCGCGACTGCTGATAAGCACCAGTTGCCCGTCGCTGGCGGCGGCCGCCTGCTTCAGCTTGCCGGCCTGGTACAGGGCGCGCTGGAGCAGGCTGTCCCAGGTCGCCCGGGGCCAGCGCTGGGCCATGGCGAGCAGGGTGATGTTGTCGCTGTCGGCGCCGTTGCGTTCGTAGTTGATGCCGCGGGGCGTCTTGGTGACGGTGGAGAACACCTGCAGGCCGACGCGTCCTTCCAGCAGCCGTGGCAGGTCGGAATGGCCGTAGCCGTGGCGCTCCAGCAGGTCGCGCTGCCAGAGCAGGGCGTCGTCGTGCAGGTCGGCGACGAACAGGGTCTGGTGCAGCTTCTCGGCCTTGTCGCTGGCGGGGTAGGGCGCCGGTGTCGCCACGCCGTTCATCTGGCGGTCGAGCAGGGTGGGCAGGGTGAAGAAGATTCCCGCGCCGACGAGCACGAGGATCAGCAGGATGAGCAGCAGCTTGCGCATGTGGGGCATCCGATCGTTGTTGTTATGCGCCGGACTCTAGCAGGACGCTTGCCGACAAGGCGACGGGATGGCGGTTTTGCCGGGTGGTTCGGCGCTGGGGCCGTGTCAGCCGAACAGGCAGTTGCGGCCCTGCTGCTTGGCCTTGTACAGGGCCGCGTCGGCGCGGGCGATGAGGGTTTCCAGGCCGTCCCTCTCCTGCATCTGCGCCATGCCGATGGAGATGGTGACGCCCGGCAGCACGCCCACCGGCGAATAGAAGGAGCCGACCTGTTCCAGGCTCTGGCGCAGCCGCTCGCCGATGGTGCGTGCGTCGCCGGCGTCCAGCTCGGGCAGGAGGATGACGAACTCCTCGCCGCCGTAGCGCACCATGCTGTCCTTCGGCCGCAGCTGGTTGCGCAGGGTATGGGCCACCAGGCACAGGGCGTAGTCGCCGGCCAGGTGGCCGTGCTGGTCGTTGTAGGCCTTGAAGTGGTCGACGTCGAGCATGAGCATGCACAGCGGCTGGCCGTTGAAGGCGCAGCGGGTGCTCTCGCGCTCGTAGACGTGCTCCAGCCAGCGGCGGTTGAAGCAGCCGGTGAGGATGTCGATGTTGGCGTTCTGCTCACTGTCGAGGATCAGCCGGTTGCCCTGGCGCACCCGCTCGCAGAGCAGTTGCAGCAGGTTCTGCATCAGCTCGGGCGACTGCCCGAACAGGCTGACCAGCGATTCGCGGTGCAGGCGCAGGACCCGCGAGGGCTGGGTCGCCACCACGTAGGCCGAGGGCCGTTCGTTGTCGATGAAGCTGATCTCGCCGGCGCAGTCGCCCGAGCGCAGGGTGCTGACCGGCTGGTTGTCCAGCGAGCCGAGGTAGACCTTGAGTTCGCCTTCCAGCAGCAGGTAGAGGTGCTGGTTGCGGTTGAATGGAGACAGCAGGATTTCGCTGCTATCGAGGTCGCAGGCGCAGAATTCGCTCAGGAGCTGCTGCAGGTTGTTGGCCGCGACGTTCTGGAACAGCCGCAGCTGACGAATCTGCCGGAGATCCTGCGGCCAGGGCGCGTTTTTCATCGCGGTAATGAATGTGGCTGGCGGCGGAGGGGCATATCGCGAAAATACTCCCTGTATAGGGCGAACACCTGAATGCGACCATAAGCCCCGCCCCGAGGCTGGCGCAATGCTGGCGCGGAGCGCCGCCGACCAGCGGTCGCAAGCGATGGACGGGCCCTGGAGGCCCGTCAGTCGGTTGACTCGGCAGGCTCTGAATTGCGCCTTCGGACGGAGTTTTGACGCGCTCGTCAGGCCTTCAGCAACTGCTTGAGCCAGGCGCCGATGTCCTGGATTTCCTCGAGCATCACTTCGTGGCCCATGGAGTATTCGCGCCAGGTGACCGGCACGTCCAGGCGTTCGAGGGCATCGTGGGCGGCGCGGCCCATCTGCAGCGGCACCACCTGGTCCTGGGTACCGTGCAGGCACAGCACTGGCAGGCGGCGCCGGGATTCGTCCAGCTGCAGGTCATCGGCGAAGGTCGGCGCGTAGGTGGACAGCGCCATCAGCCCGCCCAGCGGCCCCTGCCAGCGCAGGAAGGCGGTGTGGTAGACCACCGCGCCGCCCTGGGAGAAGCCCGCCAGCACGATGCGCGCCGGGTCGATGCCGGCGTCGCGCTGCGCTTCGATCAGCTCGATCACGGTCTGCGCCGAGGTTTCCATCTCGTCCATGCTGATCGCGCGGGCCGGGTTCATGGCCAGGATGTCGTACCAGCTCGGCATGGACCAGCCGCCGTTGATGGTCACCGGCCGCGTCGGTGCCTGGGGCAGCACGAAGCGGGTGGTCGTCAGGTGCTGCTGCAGCATCTTGGCCACCGGCTCGAAATCGTAGCGGTCGGCGCCGAGGCCGTGTAACCAGATGACGCAGGAATCTGCCGCGAGTGACGGATCGAGTATCAGGGGTGCTTGCATGTCTGCTCCAATTTGGTGCGCAAGGTCGTTCGTGGAAATCGGACGTCTTCCTGTCGTGGGTGAATCACGTAAGAAGATGTCGCACGGTTAGAACTTCTTCTCTTGACCGGGGCCGGATGGCTTCCGGTTAATGGGATGGTACGAGCTTTGCTTTGTAAAACCGGTCCGGTGGGGGCCGCCTGCAGGCGGAAAACCGGACCCGCTGTATCTCTTTCCCGTAAGACCTACGGAGATGAAAGGCTCATTCGCCGGTCCGCGGAACGGCATCTAGACTCTTTCAGGTTCGAACCCCGGTCGATTGCGCCATGTTGGCGGGATCGAACGTGCCTCACAAGGGTACGGCGGCAGGACCGAGATATGACCAAACAAGAACACTTGGAGGTTTTGATGAAGATGGTGAAATCCACCCTGGCAGTACTGACCACGGCTGCGGTGCTCGGAGTGAGCGGTTTCGCTCATGCCGGTGCGACCCTGGATGCGGTGAAGAAGAAAGGCTTCGTGCAGTGCGGTATCAGCGATGGCTTGCCCGGTTTCTCCTACGCCGACGCCAAGGGTAACTACCTGGGGATCGATGTGGATATCTGCCGTGCCGTCGCTGCCGCCGTGTTCGGCGACGCCTCCAAGGTCAAGTACAGCCCGCTGACCGCCAAGGAGCGCTTCACCGCGCTGCAGTCCGGCGAAGTCGACATGCTGTCGCGCAACACCACCTGGACCAGCTCCCGCGACGCGGCCATGGGCCTGAACTTCACCGGCGTGACCTACTACGACGGTCAGGGCTTCCTGGTGAACAAGAAGCTCGGCGTTTCCAGCGCCAAGGAACTGGACGGCGCCACCGTGTGCATCCAGGCAGGCACCACCACCGAGCTGAACCTGTCCGACTACTTCCGCGCCAATGGCCTGAAGTACACCCCGATCACCTACGATACCTCCGACGAGAGCGCCAAGTCCCTGGAGTCCGGCCGCTGCGACGTGCTGACTTCCGACCAGTCCCAGCTCTACGCCCAGCGCATCAAGCTGGCCGCGCCGGACGAGTACGTGGTGCTGCCGGAAGTGATCTCCAAGGAGCCCCTCGGCCCGGCCGTGCGCCAGGGTGACGAGGAGTGGTTCGACATCGTGCGCTGGAGCCTGTTCGCGCAGCTCAACGCCGAGGAACTGGGCGTGACTTCCGCCAACGTGGAAGAAATGGCCAAGTCCACCAAGAACCCGGACATCGCCCGCCTGCTGGGCGCCGAGGGTGACTTCGGCAAGGATCTCAAGCTGCCGAAGGACTGGGCCGTGAAGATCGTCAAGCAAGTCGGCAACTACGGTGAAATCTTCGACCGCAACGTCGGCGCCGGCAGCGAGCTGAAGATCGAACGTGGCCTCAACGCCCTGTGGAACAAGGGTGGTCTGCAATACGCACCGCCGGTGCGCTGACCGCCATGCCATCGCCCCCTCGCGGGGCGATGGCGCTTCTGATTCCGCAAACTCCGCGCCGCGCATACCGGGCGCGGAGTTTCCATTAGGACTGTTCGCGTTCCGGCTGGCCGGCGCCCGGACGGGTCCCTAGAGGGCTGACATGCAAAATCCTGCCTCCATCCCACGCCCGCGCACATCGGTCTGGACCGATCCGCAGGTGCGTGGCTGGGTCTTCCAGATCATCGCCGTCGTCGCCGTGGTGGCGATCGGCTGGTACCTGTTCCACAACACTCAGACCAACCTGCAGCAACGCGGGATTCTCTCCGGCTTCGGCTTCCTCGAGCAGAGCGCCGGCTTCGGCATCTCCCAGCACCTGATCGACTACACCGAGAGCGACAGCTACGGCCGGGTGTTCGTCATCGGCCTGCTCAACACCCTGCTGGTGTCGGTGATCGGCATCATCCTGGCCACCATCCTCGGCTTCACCCTCGGCGTGGCGCGGCTGTCGCCCAACTGGCTGATCAGCAAGCTGGCCACCGTGTACATCGAGCTGTTCCGCAACATCCCGCCGCTGCTGCAAATCTTCTTCTGGTACTTCGCCATCCTCCAGCCGCTGCCCGGCCCGCGGCAGAGCCTGAACCTGGGCGATACCTTCTTCCTCAGCAACCGCGGCCTGAACATGCCGTCGCCCACCATGGACGCCGGCTTCTGGCCGTTCGCGGTGGCGCTGGCGCTGGCCATCGTCGCCGGCGTCGTGCTGGCGCGCTGGGCCAACAAGCGGCGCATGGCCACCGGCCAGAGCTTCCCCGTGCTGCTCAGCGTGCTGGCGCTGCTGGTGGCGCTGCCGGGGCTGGCGATGCTGGTGTTCGGCAGTCCGTTCCACTGGGAAGTGCCGGAACTCAAGGGCTTCAACTTCCGCGGCGGCTGGGTGGTGATCCCCGAGCTGGTCGCGCTGACCATGGCGCTGAGCATCTACACCGCGGCGTTCATCGCCGAGACCGTGCGCGCCGGCATCAAGGCGGTCAACCACGGCCAGACCGAGGCGGCCCGCTCGCTCGGCCTGCCGGCCGGCAAGACCCTGCGCCTGGTAATCGTGCCGCAGGCCCTGCGCGTGATCATCCCGCCGCTGACCAGCCAGTACCTGAACCTGGTGAAGAACTCGTCCCTGGCGGCCGGCATCGGCTACCCGGACATGGTCTCGCTGTTCGCCGGCACGGTGCTCAACCAGACCGGCCAGGCCATCGAGACCATCGCCATCACCATGAGCGTGTATCTGGCGATCAGCATCAGCATTTCCCTGCTGATGAACTGGTACAACAAGCGCATCGCGCTGATCGAGCGGTAAGGAGAGGCGCATGGAAATCCATCAATTCCGTCCGAGCCTGCCACCACCGCGCATGAGCGTGGGCGTGCTGGGCTGGCTGCGGGGCAACCTGTTCTCCGGCTGGTTCAACACCCTGTTGACCCTGCTGGCCATCTACCTGGTCTGGAAGATCGTGCCGCCGGTGCTCGACTGGGCCATCTTCAGCGCCGACTGGGCCGGCACCACCCGCGCCGACTGCACCGGCGAGGGCGCCTGCTGGGTGTTCGTCAAGGAGCGCTTCAGCCAGTTCATGTACGGCTTCTACCCGGAAGAGCTGCGCTGGCGCGTCGACCTCACCGTGTGGCTGGCGGTGATTGGCGCGGCGCCGCTGTTCGTGCCGATGATGCCGCGCAAGTCGGCCTACGGCCTGGCGTTCCTGGTGGTCTACCCGCTGCTCGCCTTCTGGCTGCTGCACGGCGGCTTCTTCGGTCTGTCCGAAGTGCAGACCAGCCAGTGGGGCGGCCTGATGCTGACCCTGGTGATCGCCGCCGTGGGCATCGCCGGCGCGCTGCCGCTGGGCATCGTGCTGGCCCTGGGCCGGCGCTCGAAGATGCCGGCGATCCGGGTGATCTGCGTGACCTTCATCGAGTTCTGGCGCGGCGTGCCGCTGATCACCGTGCTGTTCATGTCCTCGGTGATGCTGCCGCTGTTCCTGCCCGAGGGCATGAGCTTCGACAAGCTGCTGCGCGCGCTGATCGGGGTGATCCTGTTCCAGTCCGCCTACATCGCCGAGGTGGTGCGCGGCGGCCTGCAGGCCATTCCCAAGGGGCAGTACGAGGCGGCCGCGGCCATGGGCCTGGGCTACTGGCGGATGATGGGCCTGGTGATCCTGCCGCAGGCGCTCAAGCTGGTGATCCCGGGCATCGTCAACACCTTCATCGCGCTGTTCAAGGACACCAGCCTGGTGATCATCATCGGCCTGTTCGACCTGCTCAACAGCATCAAGCGCGCCACCAACGACCCGGCCTGGCTGGGCATGGCCACCGAGGGCTACGTGTTCGCCGCCCTGGTGTTCTGGATCTTCTGTTTCGGCATGTCCCGCTACTCCATGCACCTGGAGCGCAAGCTGGACACCGGCCACAAGCGTTAGGAGTCATCGACCATGACCGAAGTTAAGAAAGAAGCCGCGGCCGAGCCGATCATCCGCCTGCAGGGCGTGAACAAGTGGTACGGCCAGTTCCACGTGCTCAAGGACATCAACCTGGACGTGCAGCCCGGCGAGCGCATCGTGCTCTGCGGGCCGTCCGGCTCGGGCAAGTCCACCACCATCCGCTGCATCAACCGCCTGGAGGAACACCAGCAGGGGCGCATCGTCGTCGACGGCACCGAGCTGACCAACGACCTCAAGCACATCGAGGCGATCCGCAGCGAAGTGGGCATGGTGTTCCAGCACTTCAACCTGTTCCCGCACCTGACCGTGCTGGAGAACTGCACCTTGGCGCCGATCTGGGTGCGCAAGCTGCCCAAGCGTAAGGCCGAGGAGATCGCCATGCACTTCCTCGAGCGAGTGCGCATCCCCGAGCAGGCGCACAAGTACCCGGGCCAGCTCTCCGGCGGCCAGCAGCAGCGTGTGGCGATCGCCCGCGCGCTGTGCATGAAGCCGAAGATCATGCTGTTCGACGAGCCGACCTCGGCGCTCGACCCGGAAATGGTCAAGGAGGTGCTGGACACCATGATCGGCCTGGCCCAGGACGGCATGACCATGCTCTGCGTGACCCACGAGATGGGCTTCGCCCGCACCGTGGCCAACCGGGTGATCTTCATGGACAAGGGCGAGATCGTCGAACAGAACGAGCCCAACACGTTCTTCGACAACCCGCAGAACGAGCGGACCAAGCTGTTCCTCGGCCAGATCCTGCATTAAGCGTTGCACCAGCCCCGGTAGGGTGCGCTGTGCGCACCGACCCGGCGGCGTCGAACCATCCGGTGCGCATAGCGCACCCTACGCGAGGGAGCCTACGGGCTCCTTTTTTCGTGTAGGGCGGGTGCAACCCGCGTGTGAGGAACGGCGCGGGTTTCACCCGCCCTACGGATCGCCCGTGCCTTCAACCCTGGCGCAGGCGCTTGCGCCAGGCGCCCGGGGTTTCCCCGCAGAGCTGCTTGAAGCGCTTGGCGAAGCTGGCGCGGTCGGCGTAGCCGACCTGGGCGGCGACCTGTTCCAGCGAGCGGCCGGGGTGGCGCAGGGCGGTCTGCGCGGCGCTGATGCGCACGCGCTGCAGGTAGTCGTGCGGGGTCAGCCCGGTGGCGGCGCGAAAGCGCCGCAGCAGGGTGCGGGTGGAGCAGTGGGCGCGCGCGGCCAGGCCCGGCAGGTCGATGGGCTCGGCGTGGTGCCGTTGCAGCCAGCGCAGCAGCGGGGCGATCAGCGGGTCGTCCTGGCCGGCGGCCGGCAGCAGCGGGGCGAAGCGCGCCTGGCTGCCACGCTCGCGCTCCACCACCAGGGTGGCGGCCACCCGCTCGGCCAGCCAGTCGCCGCCGTGGCGGGCGATCAGGTGCAGGCACAGGTCCAGCCCGGCCTGGGCGCCGCCGGAGCAGTAGCGGTTGGCGTCCTCGGTGAACAGCTCGTCGATGCGCAGGTCGACCCGCGGGAAATGGCGGCGGAAGGTCTCGGCCAGCGCCCAGTGGGTGGTGGCGCGGCGCCCATCAAGCACGCCGGCGGCGGCCAGCAGGCAGGCGCTGCTGCACAGGCTGGCCAGGCCCTGCTCAGTGGGGCGGCGGGCCAGCCAGGCGAGCAGGACGGCGTTGCCGTCGAGGGTGCGTTGCAGGGCGCTGCCGGTGGCGGGGATCAGCAGCAGGTCGGCGCCTTCGGCCAGGCCCAGGTCGCCGTCCACCCGCAGCTCGGCGTAGCCGCTGCGCACCGGCGCGCCGTCGGCGCTGACCCGCAGCACCTCGAACAGCGCCTCGCCGGCCAGCTGGTTGGCCAGGCGGAAGGCGTCGTCGGCCATGCTCAGGCTGGAGAGCACGGTCTGTGGGCAGGTATAGAGGGCAATGCGCATCATGTGGCGATTATTGACACAAAGTTGTCTTTATCGCCAATCGCCGGTTGTCGCCGGCACGGCCATACTCTGCCCATCACAACCCGGAGCAGCATCCCCATGGCCCACCCCAACGCCGAACTGATCGACCGCTTCTACCAGGCCTTCCAGCGCCAGGACGCCGAGGCCATGGCCGCCTGCTACGCCGACGACGTGGTGTTTTCCGACCCGGTGTTCCGCGATCTGCAGGGCCGCGACGCCGGCGACATGTGGCGCATGCTCTGTGCCCGCGCCAAGGATTTCTCCCTGACCTACGAGGTGCTGGAGGCCGACGACCGGCAAGGCCGCGCGCGCTGGGTGGCGACCTACCTGTTCAGCCAGACCGGGCGCATGGTGGAAAACCATATCGAGGCCAGCTTCCGTTTCCAGGGTGGCAGGATCGTCGAGCACCGCGACCGCTTCGACCTGTGGCGCTGGTCGCGCCAGGCGCTCGGCGCCAAGGGCCTGCTGCTGGGCTGGCTGGCCCCGGTGCAGGGCGCCATCCGCAAGCAGGCGATGGCCGGCCTGCGCGCCTGGCAGGCCAGCCGCTGACGACGTAAGCTCGGCAGCCCCACCGCGAGCCACCGAGTCATGACCGCCATTCCCGCCAAACCCTGGTTCGTCTACCTGGTCCGTGCCGAGAGCGGTGCGCTCTACTGCGGCATCAGCGACGACCCGCAGCGGCGCTTCGAACAGCACTGCAGCGGCAAGGGGGCGCGCTTCTTCCATGCCAGCCCGGCGCGTGCGCTGGTCTACGTCGAGGCGTGCGCCGACAAAGGCGCTGCGCTGCGCCGGGAGATCGCCATCAAGCGCCTGAAGAAGGCGGCCAAGGAAGCGCTGATAGTCGTCTCGCCGGGGTAGGCCCCGGCACCGGCTGCGGCTAAGCTGCGGCCTCCAATTCCAACAATCAGCGGAGTCCCGCCATGTCCGAACTGATCCTGCACCACTACGATGCCTCGCCCTTCGCCGAGAAGGCCCGCCTGATGCTGGGCTTCAAGCAGCTGTCGTGGCGCTCGGTGGACATCCCGCGGGTCATGCCCAAGCCGGACCTGACCGCGCTCACCGGCGGCTACCGCAAGACTCCGGTGCTGCAGGTCGGCGCCGACATCTACTGCGACACCGCGCTGATCGCCCGCCGCCTGGAGGCGGAGAAGGCTACCCCGGCGCTGTTCCCGGAGGGCCAGGAGTTCACCGTGGCGAGCTTCGCCCTGTGGGCCGATGCGGTGGTGTTCCAGCATGCCGTGGCGCTGGTGTTCCAGCCGGCCTCCATCGCCGTGCGCATGGGCAAGCTGCCGCCGGCCGCCCAGCAGGCGTTCGCCGCCGACCGCGCCGCGCTGTTCTCCGGCGGCACCGCCAGCCGCCTGCCGCTGGAACAGGCCAAGCTGCAATGGCCGACTCTGATGGCGCGCCTGGAGCAGCAATTGTCCCGCGAGGAGGGCGACTTCCTGTTCGGCGAGCCCTCGGTGGCGGACTTCGCCCTGGCCCATTCGCTGTGGTTCCTCAAGGCCACCCACGTCACCGCGCCGCTGGTCGACGACTACCCGGCGGTGGCCGCCTGGCTGGGCCGGGTGCTCGGCTTCGGTCATGGCGCGTCCAGCGCCCTGAGCGCCGAGGAGGCCATCGCCATCGCCCGTGAAGCGACGCCGGCGGCGCTGCCGGAGGGGGATGCCAGCGCGTCGCTGGGGCTGGCACTGGGCCAGTCGGTGAAGGTCGCGGCTACCGACTACGGCGTCGATCCGGTGGCAGGCGAATTGGCCGGCGTGACGGACGAGTCGATCATCCTGCGCCGCGAGGACGAGCGCGCGGGGACGGTCCACGTGCATTTCCCGCGCTTCGGCTTCCGCATCGAGGCCGTCCAATAGCCTGCGCGATTCTGCTCCTGTGGGAGCGGCCTCGGCCGCGAACTTCGCGGCCAAGGCCGCTCCCACAGGTGTAACGACAGGGCAACAGGTGCTAGCGCAGCGCGGCCTTGATCCCTGCCGGGTCGTAGCCGCGCACCACCGTGTTGCCGATGGTCAGCAGCGGCACGCCGCGGCCGTCCAGCGCCTCGTAGGCGCGGCGGCCCTCGCTGGATTTCTCGATGTCGATCTCGGTGTAGGGGATGCCCTGCTCGGCGAGGAAGGAGCGGGTCTTGGCGCAGTAGCCGCACCAGGCGGTGGCGTACAGCACCACGCCGGCTTCGGCCGCCGCCACCTGCGGGGTCGGCCTCAGGCCGAGGAAGGTCTCGATGCGGTCCCAGTGCTGCCAGGCGGCGAGCACCGCCAGCAGCACGAATATCCGTTTGCCCATGTCACTCCTTGCGACGCTTGAGTTGGTCCTTGAGCTGGGTCGGTACCTGGCGAATGATCAGCATGTCGCGCGCCTCATCGTACTCGATCTTCGAGCCCAGCAGATGGGCCTCGAAGCTGATCGACAGGCCCTCGGCGCGGCCGGTGAAGCGGCGGAACTGGCTGAGGGTGCGCTTGTCCGCGGGAAATTCCGGCGCCATGCCGTAGTCCTTGTTGCGGATGTGCTCGAAGAAGGCGCGTGGGCGATCCTCATCGATCAGCCCGGACAGCTCGTCCAGGGTGATCGGCTCGCCCAGCTTGGCCTGGCTGGTGGCGTAGTCGACCAGCGTCTCGGTCTTGGCGCGAGCCTGCTCCTCGGCCATGTCCTCGCTCTCGACGAAATCGCTGAAGGCCTTGAGCAGGGTGCGCGTCTCGCTCGGCGCGTCCACGCCTTCCTGGCAGCCGATGAAATCGCGGAAGTAGTCCGAGACCTTCTTGCCGTTCTTGCCGCGGATGAACGAGATGTACTGCTTGGAGTGGGCGTTGTTGCGCCACTCGGAGATGTTGATGCGCGCCGCCAGGTGCAGCTGGCCGAGGTCCAGATGCTTGGCTGGCGCCACGTCCAGCGCCTCGGTCACCGCCACGCCCTCGCTGTGGTGCAGCAGGGCGATGGCCAGGTAGTCGGTCATGCCCTGCTGGTAGTGGGCGAACAGCACGTGGCCACCGGTGGACAGGTTGGACTCCTCCATCAGCTTCTGCAGCTGCTCCACCGCCTGGCGGCTGAACGCGGTGAAGTCCTGCTCGTCGTCCAGGTAGGCCTTCAGCCAGCCGCTGAACGGGTAGGCGCCGGACTCCTCGTGGAACAGGCCCCAGGCCTTGCCCTGCTTGGCGTTGTAGCTCTCGTTGAGATCGGCCAGCAGGTTCTCCATGGCCGGCGAGGCGGCCAGCTCCGAGTCGCGGGCGTGGAGCACGGCCGGCGAGCCGTCGGGCTTCTTGTCGATCAGGTGGACGATGCAGTGGCGGATCGGCATGGCGGGCGTCTTCGGGCTGTGGAAAGGAGAGCGGGCAGAGTCTACCCGACATCGCCGCGCCGGTGGGGTAGTGCTGGCGATGTGCTGGCATCTTGAGGGGTTATGCGTCGATCAGTCGTCATTTTCAGGAAATCGCACATCTGCCGCTTCGCTTGCCGAAAAAACGCCGTCTACCGTCTTCTCGTCCACACGACGCAGTAAGGGACGGCACGCGCGGCGCCACAAGCGCTCGCGCATCCATCTGCTCCAAACATGGATTGGAGAACCCCCATGCACTTCAACAAGAAACCTCACCTGTTGTTGGCTTCTCTCCTGGCCGGCGTGTCCGCGCCGGCCCTGGCCACCGAGGCCCGCGACCTGGGCTCGCTGTTCGACAAGCTCTGGAGCCCCACGCGGCTCGGCCCGCTGGAATGCCGCTACGGCCAGATCAACGCCACGCCGCTGTTGCTGCCGCGTTGCATGCAGGCCGAGCGAACGGAACAGCACCTGCAGATGCTCCACGACATCGCCCTGGCCAACGGCGGCAACCGCGCCGCCGGCCTGCCGGGCTACCAGGGCTCAATCGACTACGTGAAGCAGACCCTCGAGCGCGCCGGCTACCAGGTGCGCCTGCAGGCCTTCCCGTTCAGCGCCTTCTACCCGCAGGGCCCGGGCCAGCTGCAGGCCGTGGCGCCGACCCCGGCGCAGTACGAGTGGGAGGTGGACTTCACCTACCTGTCGCAGACCGAAGCGGGCGACGTCACCGCCGCCGCCGTGCCGGTGGACATCGCCCTGGGCGACGGCAACACCTCCACCAGCGGCTGCGAGGCCGAGGATTTCGCCGGTTTCCCGGCCGGCGCCATCGCCCTGCTGCAACGCGGCGCCTGCGACTTCGCGACGAAGGCGCAGAACGCCGCCGACGCCGGCGCGACCGGCGTGGTGCTGTTCAACCAGGGCGACACCGAGGACCGCAAGGGCCTGATCAGCGCCACCCTGGGCGACGCCTATGCCGGCGGCATCCCGGTGCTGTTCGCCACCTACGAGGTGGGCGTGGCCCTGGCGCAGACCGCCGACGTACAGGTGCGGGTGGTGGCGGACGTGACGCGCAAGCGCACCGAGACCCACAACCTGATCGCCGAGACCCGCCACGGCAACCCGGGCAACGTGGTGATGGCCGGCGCGCATCTGGACTCGGTGTACGAGGGCGCGGGCATCAACGACAACGGCTCGGGCAGCGCCGCGCTGCTGGAGTTGGCGCTGCAACTGAGCAAAGCCCGGCCGACCAACCGCCTGCGCTTCGCCTGGTGGGGCGCGGAGGAGTCCGGCCTGGTCGGCTCGACCTACTACGTCAGCCAGCTGCCGGCGGAGGAGAAGGCGAAGATCAAGGCGTACCTCAACTTCGACATGATCGCCTCGCCGAACTTCGCCTACTTCGTGTATGACGGTGACGGCTCCGCCTTCGGCCTGGAAGGCCCGCCCGGCTCGGCCGCCCTCGAGAAGCTGTTCGAGGAGTACTACAAGCTGCGTGGCTTGCCGTTCGAGGGCGACGAGATCACCTTCCGCTCGGACTACGCGCAGTTCTTCACCGACGGTATCGCCTTCGGCGGCCTGTTCACCGGCGCCGAGGTGCTGAAGACCGAGGAGCAGGCGGCGCGCTACGGCGGCACCGCCGGCATCGCGCTCGACCCCTGCTACCACGCGGCCTGCGATGACCTGAACAACATCGACCGGCGCGCATTGGAAGTGAACGGCGACGCCATGGCCTTCGTCACCAGCTGGCTGTCGCTGTCGACCCGGGTGGTCGACGACGAGATCGCCGCCAGCCAGCCGACCGGCCCGAGCCTGAAGCGCGCGGCCAGGGCCTACGACATCACCCACTGGGGCAAGCACTGGATCAAGTGAGCCCCGCTTGAAGGAGAAAGGCCCTGCCGGTACGTCCGGTGGGGCCTTTTTCTGTTACGTGTTGGTGGCGCAATCATGCTTTGTGTGGGAGTGGCTGGGCGGCATTCCAATTGGCCGCGACATTCGCGGCCAAGGCCGCTCCCACGAGGAGTGCAACAACTAACGTGGACATGGCCACTAAAAAGGCTATGTACCCGTTACATGTTGCAGACGCTACAGCTGCCCTGCGGAAGCGGCCTGCCTGGGAGCCGGTAGGGTGGTCGGGTCGCAGGCCATCCCCCATCAGCGTGATCGGCCCTACGCGTTGCGCGGTCAAGCCCCTCTATCTGAACACTGCAGCTGCCTACCCCTGGATTATTCCCCTTCGGGCCAGCGCAAGCGCTGTTCAGCGATAAAGCTGCTGTCCCGCCTGCGCGGGAATGACGGTTTCAGAAGAAACTCCACCCCTACCACGTCATCCCCGCGCAGGCGGGGATCCAGAATGGCTCAGGGCACTACAACATCTAACGGGGACATAGCCTTTTCATGGCGAAGCAAATCCGCGTAGCGGCAGAAAGTATCTGAACACTCGGCAGTCGGCTGGAAACTCAAACATCAGCCCAACACCGCCCCCGGATTTCATCCGGGCTACCCGTTGCCAATTTATCGGTGCGCACGGCGCACCCTACGCCGCCATGTCTCATGTCGCCTGCGCCCTGCGCTGCTGCACCGAGCGCAGGCGCTCGATCATGTAGCGCAGGTGCATGTGCAGCTCGTACAGCTCGTTGGAATAGGACAGCGGCACCTCGACCCGCGCCAGCTCGTCTTCCAGCTTCTCCAGCCGCGCGATCTCGGCGCCGATGTCGTCGTCGAGCTTGCCCTTGTACAACTGCTGGTCGATCTCGCGCAGGTGCTTGTACCAGCGGTAGATGCGCGCGCGGATGCGCCACTGGTAGATCGGCCCGACCGCCTTGAACAGCGGGAAAAGCAGCACCAGCAGCGGGATGGCGAGGATGATGTAGCGGTCGGCCAGCGAGGCGATGCGGAACGGCACGTAGCGCTGCAGGATCGGCAGGCCCTTGTCGTAGTAGTAGTCCGCCTCCGCCAGGGTGGCCAGCGAGCGCGGCGGGCGCTGCGGGTAGCTGCCGGCCGGGTCGAGCAGGCTGCCGTTCTTCAGCACCTCGCGGGCGGCCTCCAGGATCAGCGGAGTGAGCGACGGGTGGAAGTTCTCGCCGGCCACCAGGGTGGCGACCGGGCCGAGGGTGACGATGTCGCGTTCGGGGGTGTTCTGCGCCATGTCGAGCATGCCTTCGCCCACCTCCAGCCGGCTCAGGTAGGGCAGGCGCGCCAGGTAGGCCTCGGTGCGGCGCAGGCTGACCAGTTGCAGGCGCGGCTCGCGGGCCAGGCGCTGGATCAGGGTGTTCTCCGCCGGGCCGACGAAGAAGGCGGCGTCCAGCTCACCGGCCAGCAGGGCGTCGGCGGCGCGGCTGCCGCCCAGCGGCTGCCAGCCTTTCGGGTACTGCGCCGGCTCGATACGGTTGGTGGCGAACAGGGCGGCGGTCACCGCCTGGGTGCCGCTGTCCTCGGCACCGATGGCCAGGCGCAGCTTGGTCAGGTCGGCTAGGCGCTCGAACTTCACATTGCGGCTGGTGAACAGCCACAGCGGCTCGCGGTAGACCACGCCGAGCCCGGCCAGGCGTTCGCGCACTGCGTCGTCCAGGGTCAGCTCCTGGCCGCTCTGCACCAGCGCCAGTTCCACCTGGCCGTCGACCAGCCGGGCGAGGTTGTCGCGCGAGCCGCGGCTGTTGACCAGCTCCAGCTCGAAGCCCTGTCGGGCCAGTTCCTCGCGCAGGCGCTCGGCGAAGGCGTGGTAGCCGCCGCTGGCGGCACCGGTGGCCATGCGCGCGTGCATCGGCGGCGGCGGGGCGACGAAGTAGAACAGGGCGCCGACCAGGGCGGCCAGCACCGGCACGATCCACAGGTTGGCGAGGAGGAGGATTTTCAGGTCGCGGAGGATGCGGCGCATGGGGCTTCCTTTCGGCGGGCTCGCTGCAAGGATAGAACCCCTGGCGCGCTCAGGTCATCCCGTGCGGGGTGCCATGATCCTGGAAGGTGCGCATGGCGCACCCTACGTCAGCGATCTCTGCGTCAGGCGCAGGCGGTCGAGCAGCAGCAACAGGCCGACCAGGCCCAGGGCGTACAGCGCCTCGACGCCGAGCATCGCCAGCACCGCCGCGCAGAGCAGGGTGCTGAACGCCGCGAGCAGGCGCCAGGCGCCGCGCAGCAGCACTGCGCCGGCGGCCATGCTGAGCAGGTAGACAACCACGAAGTTGCCGTTGGCGTAGCGGATCAGGTCGTCCACCGAGAGCTGCAGCAGGGTCGTCAGGCTGGCGCACAGGGCGCAGATCACGACCACCAGCAGCAGGGCGCGGGCCGGCACGCCGTGGCGGTTGAGGGTGCCCAGCGGGGCGGGCAGCTTGCCCTCGTCGGCCAGGCTCCAGATCAGCCGGGCGAAGCCCTGCATGTAGACGTTCATCGAGGCGAAGCAGGCCAGGTAGCCGATCGCCGCCACCAGGGTGCGCGCCTCGCCGCCGAGCAGCTGGTCCATCAGCCGCGGCAGCGAGGCGGCGTCGCTGTGCACGTCGCCGTAGACGTGGAAGCTCAGCACCGCCACCGAGAAGGCCCAGTACACCAGGCCGGCCAGCAGCACGCCGAGCAGCAGGGCCAGGGGGAAGTCGCGCTGCGGGTTGCGGAATTCCTCGCCCAGGTGGGTGAACGCCTCGATGCCGACGAAGCACCAGAACATCACGCCCAGCGCCGCCGGGATCAGCGTCCAGTTGTCGCCCAGGGCCGGCAGCAGCGGCTGGTGCGCCAGCGGCAGGTCGCCGACCCACCAGACCAGGGCAACGGTGCCGAGGATGGCCAGGGCGATCAGCCCCTGCACTAGGCCGCTGGCGCGCGCCGGGCGCTGGCCGAGCAGGAGCATGGCGCCGAGGGTGGCGAACTGGATCAGCAGGGCCTCGCCCCGGTTCACCGGCAGCACCGCCTGCCAGAAACCGGTGGCGATGTTCAGCGCCGCCGGCAGGCCGACCGGCAGCACGGCGAGGAACAGGAAGGCGATCAGCCGCTCGGCGCGCGGGCCGAAGGCGCGGCCGATCAGGTGCGGCGCGCCGCCGGCGTGGGGGAAGCGGCGGCCGAGCTGGGCGAAGGTGAAGGCCACCGGCAGCACCAGGGCGATGAGGATCAGCCAGGCCCACAGCGAGGCCTCGCCGGCGGCGGTGGCGGCCAGCGCCGGCACCACGAAGATGCCGGTGCCCAGCAGCGAGGTGCTGAGCAGCGCGACGCCCTGCAGCAGGCCCAGTTCCTTGTTCAGGCGGCTCATGAGGTATTCTTGCTCCCTTCTTCTATCCCGCCATGTTAAGCCGGCTCCCGCGGCCAGGTTGCCGCCAGTGCATGGCAAAGTGACGGATTCCGCCGTCAAACTGCGAGAGCCACCGTGGACAAGTTCGACCGCCAGATCATCGCCCTCCTGCGTCAGGACGCGCGCACCTCCGTCAGCCAGATCGCCCGCGAGGTGAGCCTGTCGCGCTCGGCGGTGAGTGAGCGCATCCGCCAGCTGGAGCAGGACGGGGTGATCCGCGGCTACCACGCCCAGGTGGCCGACCCGGCGAGCGGCGGGGTGAAGGCCTTCCTCGAACTCTTCTATCAGAACAGCCGCTGCCAGGAGTACGTCGACCGCATGCGTGCGTTCCCGGAAATCCGCCAGTGCTGCGGCATCAGCGGCGAGACCGACATGCTGGTGCAGGTGGAGGCGGCGAGCATGGCGCGCCTGGCCGAGATTCGCGGGGTGATCGAGGGTTTCCCCGGCATCCAGCGGGTGAAGACGCACATGGTGGTCAGCGAGTGGGCGATGTGACCTGGGCGAGGTCGACGGGCTAGCGTTGCGCCGCTTCTTCCTCTGAGAGCGTGTACTTGCCCGCCTGCAGGTCCTGGAAGTAGCGGTCGTAGCGGCCGCTGTCGCGGAACGCCTGCAGGCGCTGGTTGAAGCGCTGCAGCAGCGCCTGGCTGCCGGCCAGGCGCTTGGGCAGCATCAGGTAGCTGCGGTTGACCAGCAGTGGCCGCGGGTGGTGGGTGATGCGGGCGCGCTCGGCGGGGGTGAAGTGGCGGGCCAGGGCGGCGTAGCCGACGTTCATCTCCTGCGGGTAGAGCACCACCCGCTCCTTGAGCAGCTTGTCGAAATTCTGCTGGTCGCTGGAGACGCGCTCCATCTTCACCGTGCCCTTGGCCAGGAAGGCGTCGAACGCGGGGCCGTAGCTGTATTCCAGGCCGCCGCCCAGGGTCATGCCGGCGAGGTCGTCGAAGCGGTGCCAGTCGAACGGCTGCGACTTCAGGTGGAAGAACACGAACTGCTCGTCCAGCAGCGGCGCGCTGAACAGGAAGTCCGCCTCGCGCTCGCCCTTGTGCATCCACACCCCGGTGGCGTCGAACTTGCCGGCGGCGGTGGCCGAGTAGGCGCGCGGCCAGGGCAGGAAGCGGAAGCTGACGCGGTAGCCTTCCTCGGCGAACAGGTCGCTGATGATGTGGGCGATCACGCCGTTGTGGCGCAGTTCGCTGGACAGGTAGGGCGGCCAGTCGCCGACGCTGATCTGCAGCTCGCGCGGCTCCGCCCGGAGGGCCAGGCACCAGGACAGGCAGCAGAAGGTCAGCAGGATTTTCCAGCGCATGGGGATTTCCCGGCTCCCGGAGGCTGTTACCCCGTAAGCATAGTCAGGTCGACGGCGTGGCGGCTACCGCGTTCAAGCGGGGGCGGCCAGCCAGGCGCGGCGCGCGGCCGTGTCGTGGAAGGTCCAGGCGACGAAGCGGCTCTGCTTGTTGCCCTGGGCCATGTCGACCTGGCGCACGGCGTGGGCGCCGGCCTGGCGTAGCGCCGCCTGCAGCGCGGGCAGATTGCCGGCCTTGGACACCAGGCTGCTGAACCACAGCACCTGGCCGGCCACCGCCGCGCTCTCGCGGGCCATGCGCCGCAGAAAGGCCACTTCGCCGCCCTCGCACCACAGCTCGTTGCTCTGCCCGCCGAAGTTGAGCACCGGCAGCTTGCGCTTCGGGTCGAGCCGGCCGAGATTCTTCCACTTGCGCGTGCTGCCGCTGCGCGCCTCGTCGGCCGATGCGTGGAAGGGCGGGTTGCACAGGGTCAGGGCGAAGCGCTCGTCGGCTGCCAGCAGGCCCTGGAAGATATGTTTCGGCTCGCTCTGCCGACGCAGTTCGATGACGCCTTCCAGGCCGTTGGCACGGACGATGGCGCGGGCCGAATCGAGGGCCACCGGGTCGATGTCCGAACCGACGAAGCGCCAGCCGTAGTCGGCCTGGCCGAGCAGCGGGTAGATGCAGTTGGCGCCTGTGCCCACGTCCAGCGCGCGTACCTCGGCGCCGCGCGGCGGGGCGCCGTCTTGGTCCTCGGCCAGCAGGTCGGCCAGGCCGTGCAGGTAGTCGGCGCGTCCGGGAATCGGCGGGCACAGGTAGCCCGGCGGGATGTCCCAGTGGCGGATGCCGTAGAGCTGGCGCAGCAACGCACGGTTGAACACCTTGACCGCGTCCGGGTTGGCGAAGTCGATGCTCTGCTTGCCGTAGGGGTTGAGGATGACGAATTCGGCCAACTCGGGGCTGGCGGCGATCAGACTCGGGAAGTCGTAGCGGCCCTGGTGGCGGTTGCGCGGATGCACCTGGCCCTTGGGGGCGGGTGTCGCGGCGCGGGGCGGAGTCTTCTGGCGCATGGCGGGCGGTTCGGCGGGAAAGGCGCGCATTGTCCCACAGGCGGTGTGGGCGCGGGTGGCGACTCGCGGAGTTTTGACCCGGCGGGCTCACCCCTGCAAACACACCTGTGGGAGCGGCCTTGGCCGCGATAGAGCCGGCACAAAGCTTCGCGGCCAAGGCCGCTCCCACAAGAGCAAGAGCAGCAAGAGCAAATGGCGTGGGCTACAGGTTGCGGTGCTCCAGCAGCCGCCGCGCCGCTTCCTGGCCGCTGAGCCAGGCGCCTTCGACCCGGCCGGACAGGCACCAGTCGCCGCACACGTACAGGCCCAGGTCGGCGTCGGCCAGGGCGCCCCACTCGTGGGCGCCGGCCGGCCGGGCGTAGAGCCAGCGGTGGGCCAGGGCGAAGGCCGGGGCAGGCAGGGCGCAGCCGATCAGCTCGGCGAAGGCGCCGTGCAGGCGTTCGATCACCGCGTCCTTGGGCAGGTCCAGGTGCTGCCGGCTCCAGGCGCTGGTGGCGTGCAGCACCCAGGTGTCGAAGCTGCCGTCGCGGCCCGGCTTGCTGCGGTTGCGGGCCAGCCAGTCGAGCGCGCCGCCCTGCACGAAGCAGGCTTCGACGCGGGTCTCCAGCGGCGTGGCGAAGCCCAGGGCGACCGCCCAGGTCGGCTCCATGATCACGCTGGCGGCGGCTCCGGCCAGCTTGGGCGCGGCGGCCAGCAGGTTGGTCGCCTGCGGCGCCGGGGTGGCGACCAGCACGGCGCTGTAGGGGCCGTGGCCGTTGCCCTCGGCGTCCTGCAGGCTCCAGTGCTGCTCGCCGCGAAACACCTCCGTGATACGGCAGGAGAAATGCACCGGCAGGGCGCCGAGCAGGGCGCGGCTGATGGCGCTCATGCGCGGCGTGCCGACCCAGCGCACCTGTTCGTCGGGGGAGGGCAGCAGGCCGTTCTGGTTGTAGTGGTAGAGCTGCGGGTCCCACTCGGCGACCCAGCCGCGCGCCTGCCACTGCTGCACCACCTCGACGAAGCGGCGGTCGCGGGCAGTGAAGTACTGGGCGCCCAGGTCCAGCGAGCCGGCGTCGCTGCGCTTGCTGGCCATGCGTCCGCCGCTGCCGCGGCTCTTGTCGAACAGCTCGACCTCCAGCCCTGCGGCGTGCAGGGCCTGGGCGGCGGAGAGCCCCGCCAGGCCGGTACCGATTATCGCGATGGGTGCATTCATCATGAGCCTCGTTTCCCACGCCGGCCGCTCCGCGGAGCGATGGATGCCGGCTACCTGTTGGACACGGGTGGGCGATCATTGGTTGTACTCGTCTCGTGCCCGATTGCGCGAGTCGCTGAAACTGGGACGGCATCCTCGGCGGAAAAAGGCACGCCGCGCCGTCATGATTCAGACTAGGAGTTGACAGGCGGTTCACGCCAAGCGAGGAGGATGCCATGCACATATTGCTGACCGGCGGTACGGGGCTGATCGGTCGGGCGCTGTGTCGTCACTGGCTGGCCCAGGGGCATGCGCTGAGCGTCTGGAGCCGCTCGCCGGAGCGGGTCGCCGGGCTGTGCGGCGAGGCCGTGCGCGGCATCGGCCGGCTGCAGGACTATGGCCCCGGTCCGCTGGACGCGGTGGTCAACCTGGCCGGCGCGCCCATCGCCGACCGGCCCTGGACGCACAAGCGCAAGGCGCTGCTGTGGGCCAGCCGCATCCACCTCACCGAACAGCTGCTGGCCTGGCTGGAAAGCCGCGACCACCGGCCGCAGGTGCTGATCTCCGGTTCCGCCGTAGGCTGGTATGGCGACGGCGGCGAGCGCGAGCTGGACGAAGGCAGCGCGCCGGTGATCGAGGACTTCGCCGCCCAGCTGTGCGGCGCCTGGGAGGAGACCGCGCAACGCGCCGAGACACTGGGCATCCGTGTGGTGCTGCTGCGCACCGGGCTGGTGCTGGCCCGCGAGGGTGGTTTCCTCAAGCGCCTGCTGCCGCCGTTCCGCCTCGGCCTGGGCGGGCCGATCGGCAACGGCCGGCAATGGATGCCGTGGATTCACCTGCGGGACGAAATCGGCCTGATCGATTTTCTCTTGCAGCGAGAGGACGCGCGCGGTCCCTATAATGCCTGCGCGCCGCAACCGGTACGCAACGAGGCCTTCGCCCGCGCCCTCGGCCGCGCGCTGCACCGCCCGGCGCTGCTGCCGTTGCCGGGGCCGCTGCTGAAGCTGGGGCTGGGCGAGCTGTCCGGGCTGCTGCTCGGCGGGCAGAAGGCCGTGCCGCAGCAGGCGCTGGCCGAGGGTTACGCATTCCGCTTCACCGATCTCGACTCGGCCCTGGCCGATCTATTCAAGGACACCGTATGACCGATCATGCCCTGCTGTTGCTCAACCTGGGTTCGCCGGCCTCCACCTCGGTGGCCGACGTGCGTCGCTACCTCAACCAGTTCCTCATGGACCCCTACGTGGTCGACCTGCCCTGGCCGCTGCGCCGGCTGCTGGTCTCGCTGATCCTGGTCAAGCGCCCGGCCGAGTCGGCGCATGCCTATGCGTCGATCTGGTGGGAGGACGGCTCGCCGCTGATCGTGCTCAGCCGGCGCCTGCAGCAGGCGATGCGCGAGCACTGGCCGCACGGCCCGGTGGAGCTGGCGATGCGCTACGGCGAGCCGTCCATCGAATCTGTGCTCGAACGCCTGGCGGCCCAGGGCGTGCGCAAGGTGACCCTGGCGCCGCTCTACCCGCAGTTCGCCGACAGCACCACCACGACCGCGCTGGAGGAGGTACGCCGGGTGGTGCGCGAGCGCGGCCTGCCGCTGCAGTTCGCCAGCCTGCCGCCGTTCTACGACCAGCCGGAATACCTCGATGCCCTGGTGGAGAGCGCCAGGCCCTATCTGGAACAGGATTTCGACCATCTGCTGCTGAGCTTCCACGGCCTGCCCGAGCGGCACATCCGCAAGCTGGTGAAGGACCCCGACCACAGCCTGACGGCGACCAGCAGCGCCGGCGTCAGTGCTGAGACCCTGGCGGTGTGCTACCGCAGCCAGTGCCTGCGCAGCGCCGAGCTATTCGCCGCGCGCGCCGGGCTGCCGGCGGGCAAGTGGTCGGTGTCGTTCCAGTCGCGGCTGGGCCGGGCCAAGTGGATCGAGCCGTATACCGAGGCGCGGCTGGACGAGCTGGGCCGGGCCGGGGTGAAGCGGCTACTGGTGATGTGCCCGGCGTTCGTCGCCGATTGCATCGAGACGCTGGAGGAGATCGGCCAGCGCGGGCAGGAGCAGTTCCGCGCGGCGGGGGGGGAGGAGTTGGTGCTGGTGCCTTGCCTGAATGATCATCCGCGGTGGGTGGGGGCGCTTGAGGTGCTTTGTGAGAGGGCGCCGGAGTGGGATGTGAAGTGAGGGGGGGTGGCCCTGACTCCTTAAGCTCGGATTCGGTGCTTTCCTCGGCGGGGCGGGTAAATATGAGACTTATCGCCTTCTAGCGGGTGAAGTGCAATTGTGGAAAGGGAAGTCGAGCGAGGCGCTCGTAGTCAAGGGGCTGTTGCGGTTCGCCGAGGCCTTGGCGCCGACGCAGAGCTCCACGGAGCTATAGGCGTTGCGCTTCAAGTCCTTCATGTGGCTGTCCATCCAGGCCTTATCCCGCACCCGCACCAGAGGACGGGGGCCGCGCTAGCGCGTGGTGCCTAGGCTGCCGTAGTGGTCTAGACCTGATCTAGGTACGGGCAATCTGTACCTCCGGCTTGGCCCGCGCCCGCTGCGTCCGGTTGACGCAGGTAGCCGGCCACCCCGGACCTCTGGTTATACTCGCCGGCATGTCGCCTTCCTCCATGTACGCCCCCGTCCAGCTGTTGTCCGCGAGCCGCCAGAATCTCTGGCGGCTGACCCTGATCCGCCTGCTGGTGCTCGCCGCCCAGGCCGGCTCGGTGGGCATCGCCTACCTGTCGGACCTGCTGCCGCTGCCCTGGCTGCCGCTGTGCATCACCCTCGGCGTGTCGCTCTGCCTGTGCCTGCTCACCGCCCTGCGCCTGCGCGGGCCGTGGCCGGTCACCGAGCTGGAGTACACGGTGCAGCTGGCCTGCGACTTGGTGATCCACAGCGTCCTGCTGTACTACTCGGGCGGTTCAACCAACCCCTTCGTTTCCTACTACCTGGTGCCGCTGACCATCGCCGCGGCGACCCTGCCGTGGTTCTTCTCCATGTTCCTCGCCGGGCTGGCGCTGACCGGCTACACGGCGCTGCTGATCTGGTACCACCCGCTGCACCTGAACAACGTGCAGCACGAGGCCATGCTGATCAGCCTGCACCTGTTCGGCATGTGGCTGAACTTCCTGCTGTCCGCCGCCTTCATCACCTTCTTCGTGGTCAAGATGGCCGGCGCCCTGCGTCGCCAGGACGAGTTGCAGGCGCTGCGCCGCGAGGAGGGCATGCGCGACCAGCAACTGCTGGCCGTGGCCACCCAGGCCGCCGGCGCGGCCCACGAGCTGGGCACGCCGCTGGCGACCATGAGCGTGCTGCTCACCGAACTGCGCCAGGAGAACCGCGACAAGCCCGCCCTGCAGGACGACCTGGCCCTGCTGCAGGAACAGGTCAAGCTGTGCAAGGACACCCTGCAGCAACTGGTGCGCGCCGCCGAGGCCGAGCGCCGCCAGGCGGTGGAGGAGCAGACCGCGGTGCAGTGGCTGGAGACGACCCTCAACCGCTGGCACCTGATGCGTCCCGAGGCCACCTACCGCTTCCAGTGCCTGGGCGCGGGCGCGATGCCGCGCCTGTTGCCGCCGGCGGACCTGACCCAGGCCCTGCTCAACCTGCTCAACAACGCCGCCGACGCTTGCCCGGACAAGCTGGACATCCGCCTGGACTGGGACGAGCAGTGGATCGCCCTGAGCATCCGCGACCACGGCGTCGGTGTGCCGTTGGCCATCGCCGAGCAGATCGGCCGGCCTTTCTTCACCACCAAGGGCAAGGGCTTCGGCCTCGGCCTGTTCCTCAGCCAGGCCAGCGTGACGCGGGCCGGCGGTTCGGTGAAACTCTACAACCACGAAGAGGGCGGGACGCTGACGGAACTGCGCCTGCCCAGGCTGGCGTAGCCGGGCGAACATCGATCGGGTGTCGCCTGCGGTGCGCGCGGCGCACCCTACGGCGGCTTCGGACGCGACACTACGGGAGAACGACATGTCTGACGAACAGTTGAACGAGCAGGAAGAGCAGCCGCACCTGCTGCTGGTGGACGACGATCCCACCTTCACCCGGGTCATGGCGCGGGCCATGGAGCGCCGCGGCCTGCGCGTGAGCGTGGCCAACTCGGCGGAGGAGGGCCTGGTGCTGGCCAAGGACGATCTGCCCGACTACGCCGTGCTCGACCTGAAGATGGACGGCGACTCCGGCCTGGTGCTGCTGCCCAAGCTGCTGGAGCTGGACGGCGAGATGCGTGTGGTGATCCTCACCGGCTATTCGAGCATTGCCACCGCGGTGGAGGCGATCAAGCGCGGTGCCACCAACTACCTGTGCAAGCCGGCCGACGCCGACGATGTGCTCACCGCGCTGCTTTCCGAGCATGCTGACCTCAACACCCTGGTGCCGGAAAACCCGATGTCGGTGGACCGCCTGCAGTGGGAGCACATCCAGCGCGTGCTGGCCGAGCACGACGGCAACATCTCCGCCACCGCCCGCGCCCTGGGCATGCACCGCCGCACCCTGCAGCGCAAGTTGCAGAAGCGCCCGGTCCGCCGCTGATCGCAGGTGAAACCCCGCGCCGAACCGCGCGGGTTGCACCCGCCCTACGGCTTTCCTGCTGTTATCATTAGCCCCCTAACCAAATAGTCAGGTTCGGGGCTCCCATGCTTGCCGTCATCCAGCAGACCGTCGCCATCACCGCGCCGGTCTTCTCCATGTTGTTCCTCGGGGTGGCCCTCAAGCGCCTCGGCCTGATCGACGCGCACTTCATCGCCACCGCCTCGTCGCTGGTGTTCAACGTCAGCATGCCGGTGATGCTGTTCTTCGCCATCCTCCACGCCGACCTGGCGACGGCGCTGCAGCCGGCCGTGCTCGGCTACTTCGCCGTCGCCACGCTGCTCGGCTTCCTGCTGGCGTGGGGCTGGGCGATCTGGCGGGTGCCACGCGCCGAGCGCGGGGTCTACGTGCAGGGGGCGTTCCGCGGCAACAACGGGATCATCGGCCTGGCCCTGGCCACCAGCCTGTACGGCGACTACGGCCTGTCCCTCGGCGGCATCCTCGGCGGGGTGGTGATCCTCTGCTACAACACCCTCTCGGTCATCGTGTTGGAGACCTACAACCCTGCGGGCAGCACCCGGCCCTGGGCGCTGCTCAAGAGCGTCCTGCGCAACCCGCTGATCATCGGTGTGCTGGCGGCGATCCCGTTCGCCTACTGGCGGATCGGCCTGCCGGCCTGGCTGACCACCTCGGGCCAGTACCTGGCCGAGCTGACCCTGCCGCTGGCGCTGATCTGCATCGGCGGCACCCTGTCGCTGGCCTCGCTGCGGGCGAGCAGCGGGCTGGCCATCGGCGCCAGCCTGATGAAGATGATCTGGCTGCCGCTGCTGGCCACCGCCGGCGCCTTCGCCCTGGGCTTCCGCAACGCCGAGCTGGCGATCCTGTTCCTCTACTTCGCCAGCCCGACGGCGGCGGCCAGCTTCGTCATGGCCCGGGCGGCCGGCGGCAACCACGAACTGGCGGCGGCGATCATCGTGATCACCACCCTGGTGGCGGTGGTGACCACCAACGTCGGGCTGTTCGTGCTGCGCTGGGGCGGCTGGATCTGACCGCCGGGCCTCAGCCCTGCTGCTCGATCACTTCCTGGGCCGCGCGGAAGGCGTCGATGGCCGCCGGCACGCCGGCGTAGACGGCGCAGTGCAGCAGCGCCTCGCGGATTTCCTCCACGCTGCAGCCGTTGTTCAACGCGCCGCGCACGTGGCCCTTCAGCTCCTGCGGGCATTTCAGGGCGGTCAGCGCGGCCAGGGTGATCAGGCTGCGGGTCTTGCGGTCCAGGCCGTCGCGGTTCCACACGCCGCCCCAGGCGTGCTCGTTGACGAAGTCCTGCAGCGGCTGGGTGAATTCGGTGGCGTTGCCGAGGGCGCGGTCGACGAAGGCGTCGCCCATGACTTCCCGGCGTACCTGCAGGCCTGGTTTGCGTTCTTCGCTCATGAGCAATGCTCCGTCAGTCGAGTGATTGCACGCGGACCGGCGCGGTGCCGCTCCGCAGCATGTCCAGTTGCTCGGCCGCCCGGCGCGAGACGTCGATGATGCGTCCGCGCGTGTGCGGGCCGCGGTCGTTGATGCGCACCACCACGCTGCGGTCGTTGTTCAGGTTGGTCACCCGGACCCGGGTGCCGAAGGGCAGGCTGCGGTGGGCGGCGGTCAGCGCGTGCTGGTCGAAGCGCTCGCCGCTGGCGGTCTTCTGCCCGTGATGGCGGGCGCCGTAGTAGGAGGCCTTGCCGGTCTCGCCGGCGCCGCCACCCAGGGTGGAGCAGCCGGCGACAGTGCCGAGCAGGCCGAGCAATGCCAGTGTCCGTAGCCCGGATGCAATCCGGGGAGCGCGTTCCCGGATGGTATCCGGGCTACCGGTGAGCATCGCGCGATTCTCCAGGGCATGGAGCG
This sequence comes from Pseudomonas sp. GD04015, assembly GCF_029837675.1. Taxonomy (NCBI): domain Bacteria; kingdom Pseudomonadati; phylum Pseudomonadota; class Gammaproteobacteria; order Pseudomonadales; family Pseudomonadaceae; genus Pseudomonas; species Pseudomonas sp. GD04015. The sequence goes on from NZ_JAOEEE010000001.1 coordinate 300,331, forward strand.
GCCAACGCATGGGTTGGCGCTCTCAGGAAAAGAAGGGCCGGCTCACCCTTCGAGTTTTTTCTTCAGCAGTTCGTTGACCTGGCCGGGGTTGGCCTTGCCCTTGGAGGCCTTCATGGCCTGGCCGACGAAGAAGCCGAACATCTTGCCGCGCTTGGCCTCGTCGCTGGCGCGGTACTGCTCGACCTGCTCGGCGTTGGCCGCCAGCACTTCGTCCAGCATGGCCTCGATGGCGCCGGAGTCGGTGACCTGCTTGAGGCCATGCATCTCAATGATGCGGTCAGCACTGTTCAGGTCATCGCCTTGGATATTGTCATCACCACGAGCAATGAATCTGAAAACATCTTTAGCAAGCTTTCCGGAAATTGTGTTGTCTTGGATGCGTCGGATCATGCCGCCCAGTTGCTCGGCGGAAACCGTCGACTCTTCAATCTCAATCCCAAGTTCGTTGAGCAGGCTGGACAGCTCGCCCATCACCCAGTTGGCGGCCAGCTTGGCGTCGCCGCAGGTCTGCTGGACCTGCTCGAAGTAGTCGGCCAGCTCACGGCTGGCGGCCAGCACACTGGCGTCGTAGGCGGACAGGCCGAACTGCGACTCGAAGCGCTCGCGCTTCTGCACCGGCAGCTCCGGCAGGCCGGCGCGCACCTCGTCGAGGAAGCTCTGCTCGATCACCACCGGCAGCAGGTCGGGGCAGGGGAAGTAACGGTAGTCGTTGGCTTCTTCCTTGCTGCGCATGGAGCGCGTCTCGTTGGCCGCCACGTCGTACAGCACGGTCTCCTGGACGATCTTGCGGCCGGATTCCAGCTCGTCGATCTGCCAGGCGATCTCGGTGTTGATGGCGCGCTCGATGAACTTGAACGAGTTGACGTTCTTGATCTCGCGGCGGGTGCCGAACTCGGCCTGGCCCTTGGGCCGTACCGAGACGTTGCAGTCGCAGCGCAGCGAGCCTTCGGCCATGTTGCCGTCGCAGATCCCGAGGTAGCGAACAAGTGCATGGATCGCCTTGGCGTAGGCCACGGCTTCCTTGGCGCTGCGCATTTCCGGCTCGGAGACGATTTCCAGCAGCGGCGTGCCGGCGCGGTTCAGGTCGATGCCGCTCATGCCGTGGAAGTCTTCGTGCAGGCTCTTGCCGGCGTCTTCTTCCAGGTGCGCGCGGGTGATGCCGATGCGCTTGACGGTGCCGTCTTCCAGGGTGATGTCGAGGAAGCCCTTGCCGACGATGGGGTGGTCCATCTGGCTGGTCTGGTAGCCCTTGGGCAGGTCCGGGTAGAAGTAGTTCTTGCGCGCGAAGACGTTGGTCGGCGCGATCTCGGCGTCGATCGCCAGGCCGAACTTGCAGGCCATGCGCACGGCCTCGGCATTCAGCACCGGCAGGGTGCCGGGCATGCCCAGGTCGACCAGGCTGGCCTGGGTGTTGGGCTCGGCGCCGAAGGTGGTGGCGCTACCGGAGAAGATTTTCGATTGGGTGCTGAGCTGAGCGTGGATCTCGAGCCCGATCACGGTTTCCCATTGCATGTCTTGATCCTTCCTCAGAAGCCGCTCGGTGCTTGTTTGTGCCAGTCGCTGACCTGCTGGTACTGGTGCGCGACATTCAACAGGCGACCTTCCTGGAAGTAGTTGCCGAGCAACTGCACGCCGACCGGCAGGCCGTCGACGAAGCCCGCGGGCATCGACAGGCCGGGAATGCCGGCCAGGTTGGCGGTGATGGTGTAGATGTCTTCCAGGTAGGCGGAAACCGGGTCGTCGTTCTTCGCGCCGAGCTTCCAGGCCAGGTTCGGCGTGGTCGGGCCGAGGATCACGTCGACCTCGTTGAAGGCGGCGACGAAGTCGTTCTTGATCAGCCGGCGGATCTGCTGGGCCTTGATGTAGTAGGCGTCGTAGTAGCCGGCGGACAGGGCGTAGGTGCCGACCATGATGCGCCGCTTCACTTCCGCGCCGAAGCCTTCGCCGCGCGAGCGCTTGTACAGGTCCTGGAGGTCCTTCGGGTTCTCGCAGCGGTAGCCGAAGCGCACGCCGTCGAAGCGCGAAAGGTTGGAGCTGGCTTCCGCCGGGGCGATCACGTAATAGGCGGGAATCGCGTGCTGCATGTTCGGCAGGCTGATGTCCTTGACCGTGGCGCCGAGCTTCTTCAGCGCCTCGACCACCGCCAGCACGGCGTCGGCGATGCGGCTGTCGAGGCCGGCGCCGAAGTATTCCTTCGGCAGGCCGATGCGCAGGCCGGCCAGCGGCTGGGTCAGGGCGGCCAGGTAGTCGTCGACCGGCTGGTCGACACTGGTCGAATCCTTCGGATCGAAGCCGGCCATGGCGCCGAGCAGCAGGGCGCAGTCCTCGGCGGTGCGGGCCAGCGGGCCGCCCTGGTCGAGGCTGGAGGCGTAGGCGATCATGCCCCAGCGCGAGACCCGGCCGTAGGTGGGCTTGATGCCGGTGAGGCTGGTCAGCGCGGCCGGTTGGCGGATCGAGCCGCCGGTGTCGGTGCCGGTGGCGGCCGGCAGCAGGCGCGCGGCCACGGCGGCGGCGCTGCCGCCGGAGGAGCCGCCCGGTACGCGGGTCAGGTCCCAGGGGTTCTTCACCGCGCCGTAGTGGCTGGATTCGTTGGCCGAGCCCATGGCGAACTCGTCCATGTTCAGCTTGCCCAGGGTCACAGTGCCGGCGGCAGCCAGCTTCTCGACCACGGTGGCGTCGTAGGGTGCCTTGAAGCCGGTGAGGATCTTCGAGGCGCAGCTGGTCAGCACATCTTTCGTGCAGAACAGGTCCTTGTGGCCGATCGGCGCGCCGAGCAGGGCGCCGTCTTCACCATTGGCGCGGCGGGCGTCGGCGGCCTTGGCCTGCTCCAGCGCCAGGTCGGCGGTGACGGTGATGAAGCTGTTCAGCTGCGGGTCGAGCTGCTGGATACGGGCCAGCAGGGCGCCGGTCAGCTCGGCGGAGGAGAAGGTCTTGTCCTTCAGGCCGCGAGCGATCTCGGCCAGGGTCAGTTGATGCATGGGAAAACCCTTTCCTTTATTCGATGACTTTCGGCACGAGGAACAGGCCGCTTTCCACGGCCGGGGCGACTGCCTGGTAGGCGTCGCGCTGGTTCTTCTCGGTGACCACGTCGGCGCGCAGGCGCTGGGTGGCTTCCAGCGGGTGGGCCAGCGGCTCGATGCCGGTGGTATCGACCGCCTGCATGGCGTCGATCAGGCCGAGGATGCTGTTGAGGGTCGCGGTGGTTTGTGGAACTTCGCCTTCGCTCAGGCCGAGACGGGCCAGATGGGCGATTTTTTCCACGTCGGAGCGTTCGAGCGCCATCGTGATTCTCCAGGAAGCGGGCGGATGACCGGGCGGAAGCGGGACGGGGAACGGATACCGCGCGGGGCGGTCAGATGCCGCGTTTTGTGGGCCTAAAGCCCGGAAAAGCGGGCAATTTAGCACAGAGCGCGCCTTGCCCAAAAGGCCGCTCATTGATAGAGTTTGCCGCACTTTTTTACCCAGCGTTTTCATCGCGCTCTGTCTAGGGCTTCTTTCCCATGTTCAAGAAACTGCGTGGCATGTTCTCCAGCGATCTGTCGATCGACCTGGGCACGGCCAATACCCTGATCTATGTCCGCGAGCGTGGCATCGTCCTCAACGAACCTTCCGTGGTCGCCATCCGTAGCAGTGGCAACCAGAAATCCGTGGTCGCCGTCGGCACCGAGGCCAAGCGCATGCTGGGCCGGACCCCGGGCAACATTTCCGCCATTCGTCCGATGAAGGACGGCGTGATCGCCGACTTCAGCGTCTGCGAAAAGATGCTGCAGTACTTCATCAACAAGGTTCACGAGAACAGCTTCCTGCAGCCGTCGCCGCGCGTGCTGATCTGCGTGCCGTGCAAGTCGACCCAGGTCGAGCGCCGCGCCATCCGCGAGTCCGCCCTTGGTGCCGGTGCCCGTGAAGTGTTCCTGATCGAAGAGCCGATGGCCGCCGCTATCGGCGCCGGCCTGCCGGTCGAAGAGGCCCGCGGCTCGATGGTCGTCGACATCGGCGGCGGCACCACCGAGATCGCCCTGATCTCGCTGAACGGCGTGGTCTACGCCGAATCCGTCCGGGTCGGCGGCGACCGTTTCGACGAAGCCATCATCACCTACGTGCGCCGCAACTACGGCTCGCTGATCGGCGAGTCCACCGCCGAACGCATCAAGCAGGAAATCGGCACCGCCTACGCCGGTGGCGACGTGCGTGAAGTCGATGTCCGTGGCCGCAACCTGGCCGAAGGTGTGCCGCGCAGCTTCACCCTCAATTCCAACGAAGTGCTGGAGGCTCTGCAGGAGTCGCTGGCGACCATCGTCCAGGCGGTCAAGAGCGCCCTGGAGCAGTCCCCGCCGGAACTGGCGTCGGATATCGCCGAGCGCGGCCTGGTGCTGACCGGCGGCGGCGCGCTGCTGCGCGACCTGGACAAGCTGCTGGCCCAGGAAACCGGCCTGCCGGTGATCGTTGCCGAAGACCCGCTGACCTGCGTGGCCCGTGGCGGTGGTCGTGCCCTGGAGATGATGGACCGTCACTCCATGGACCTGCTGTCCACCGAGTGATCCTGAAGTGGTGACCCGAAGCCGGAAGCTGGTTCTTCCGGCTTCGTGTTTTCCAGCCGTCAGCCGAGGGTAGCCATCATCAAACCGCTATTTGCCAAGGGGCCATCGCTGGGAGTACGACTGCTGGTGCTGGTCGTGCTTTCGGTCGTGCTGATGGTGGTGGATGCGCGTTTCGAGGTGCTTCATCCGCTGCGCTCGCAGGTCGGCGTCATCACCGAGCCCGCCTACCGCGTGGCGCGCATGCCGCTGACCCTGTGGGAAGGGGCGACCCAGCAGTTCACCAGCCGTAGCGAGCTGATGGCCGAGAACGAGAAGCTCAAGGCCGAGGCATTGCTGATGCAGGGCCGCCTGCAGAAGCTGGCCACCCTCACCGAGCAGAACGTGCGCCTGCGCGAGCTGCTCAATTCCGCCGCCCTGGTGGACGAGCGGGTGCTGGTCACCGAGCTGATCGGCGTCGACCCCAACCCCTTCACCCACCGCATCCTGATCGACAAGGGCGAGAAGGACGGCCTGTTCCTCGGCCAGCCGGTGCTTGACGCCCGCGGCCTGATGGGCCAGGTGGTCGAGGTGATGCCCTATACCGCGCGTGTCCTGCTGCTCACCGATACCAACCACAGCATCCCGGTGCAGGTGAACCGCAACGGCCTGCGCGCCATCGCCGCCGGCAGCGGTAATCCGGAGCGGCTGGAGCTGCGCCACGTGGCCGACACGGCGGATATAAAGGAAGGCGACCTGCTGGTCAGCTCCGGCATGGGCCAGCGCTTCCCGGCCGGTTACCCGGTGGCGACCGTCAGCGAGGTCATCCACGACTCGGGGCAGCCCTTCGCTATCGTCCGCGCCGTGCCTACCGCCGCGCTGAACCGCAGCCGCTACATGCTGCTGGTGTTCACCGACGACAGGACGCCGGAGGAGCGCGCCACCGAGGCGGCCGAAGCGCAGGAGGCCGCGGATCGCGAGGCCGCCGATGCCGCCCGCGCGCAGCCGGCGCCCGCCGCGCAACCGTCGCAGACGCCAGCCGGTTCTGCGCCGCCCGCCGCACCTTCCGCACCGGCTGCAGAACGAGGGAGTCGCTGATGGCGCAGGCGAGGGCACGCAATGGCTGGGTGATCTGGCTGACCCTGGTACTGGCACTGCTGCTGAGCGTCGCCCCCATGCCGCCGTTCATGGAAATCGGCCGCCCTCTATGGCTGGCGCTGTTCCTGACCTTCTGGGTACTGGTGCTGCCGCATCGCATCGGCATGATCAGCGCCTGGTGCCTGGGGCTGGTGGAAGACGTACTGTTCGGCTCCCTGCTGGGGCAGAACGCGCTGATCCTGACCCTGATCATCTTCCTGGTGCTGTCCCTGCACCGGCGCCTGCAGATGTTCCCCATGTGGCAGCAGAGCCTGGTGCTGCTGGTGGTGTTCGGCATCGCCCAGCTGGTGCAGCTGTGGCTCAACGCCCTGACCGGCAATCGGCCGCCGACCCTGGCCTTCGTCCTGCCCGCGCTGATCAGCGCCTTGCTCTGGCCCTGGGTGTTCGCCATCCTGCGGGGACTGCAGCAGCGTTTCGCCGTGCGCTGAGGCCGCCCGTTCGTCCTTCTCGAGCGTCCCGTGTCCGCGGCGGGGCCGCCCATCCACTCTGACAGGGAGATGTCACATGGCCACGCTCCACCTGGCCTCGGGTTCCCCTCGCCGGCGCGAACTGCTGGCGCAGATCGGTGTGCCCTTCGTCACGCTAATCGCCTCCATTGATGAAACGGCATTGCCCGACGAGCCCGCGCAGCGCTATGTAGAGCGCCTGGCGCGGGAGAAGGCGCAGGCCGGGCTGGCCACGTTGGAGGGGGCGGAAGGCGCCGTGGTGCTCGGCGCCGACACCGCCGTCGTGCTCGACGGGCGGATTCTCGGCAAGCCGAACGACCGCGCCGACGCCTTGTCTACGCTGGCTGCGCTGTCCGGACGCGAGCACGAGGTGATGACCGCCGTGGCGCTGGCCACCGCCGATCGCGTCGAATCGCGGGTGGTGGTCAGCCGGGTGCGCTTCCGCCCGTTGCGGCCCGGCGAGGCCGAGGCCTACTGGGCCACCGGCGAGCCGCGCGACAAGGCCGGCGGCTATGGTATTCAGGGGTTGGCGGCGGTCTTCGTCAGCCAGCTCGAAGGCAGCTATTCGGCCGTGGTCGGCCTGCCGCTGTGCGAAACCGCGCAGTTGCTGGAGGTGTTCGGCATTCCGTGCTGGCAGAGCTGATCTGCCGGCCCACAACAGACAGCGCGCGGCGCCTGGCCGCCACGCAGAGTAGGACGCATGAGCGAAGAGATCCTGATCAACATCACGCCGATGGAGTCGCGCGTGGCGGTGGTGGAAAACGGTGTGCTGCAGGAGGTGCATGTCGAGCGCACCCAGAAGCGCGGCATCGTCGGCAACATCTACAAGGGCAAGGTGGTGCGGGTGCTGCCGGGCATGCAGGCCGCGTTCGTCGACATCGGCCTGGAGCGCGCGGCCTTCATCCATGCGGCGGAGATCTCGACCCGCGAGGGCAGCGCGCAGGAGTCCATCGGCGCGCTGGTCCACGAGGGGCAGAGCCTGGTTGTGCAGGTGACCAAGGACCCGATCGGCACCAAGGGCGCGCGCCTGACCACCCACCTGTCCATCCCGTCGCGCTATCTGGTGTACATGCCGCGCACCAGCCACGTCGGCATTTCCCTGAAGATCGAGGACGAAGGCGAGCGCGAGCGACTGAAGAAGGTAGTGGCCGACTGCGTGGCGGCCGAGGGTATCGAGGAAGTCGGTGGCTTCATCCTGCGTACCGCCGCCGAAGGCGCCGGTGCCGACGAGATCCTCGCCGACATCCGCTACCTGCGTCGCCTGTGGGAGCAGATCGCCGGGCAGATGCAGACCGCCACCACGCCCTCGGTGATCTACGAGGACCTGTCCCTGGCCCTGCGCACGCTGCGCGACCTGGTCAACCCGAAGATCGAGAAGATCCGCGTCGACTCGCGGGAAACCTTCGGCAAGATCACCCAGTTCGTCGACGAGCTGATGCCCGAGGTCGCCGACCGCCTGGAGCACTACCCCGGCGAACGGCCGATCTTCGACCTGTACGGCGTCGAGGACGAGATCCAGCGCGCCCTGGAGCGCAAGGTGCCGCTCAAGTCCGGCGGCTACCTGATCGTCGACCCGGCCGAGGCGATGACCACCATCGACGTCAACACCGGCGCCTTCGTCGGCCACCGCACCCTCGAAGAGACCATCTTCAAGACCAATCTCGAAGCGGCGACCGCCATCGCCCGCCAGCTGCGCCTGCGCAACCTGGGCGGGATCATCATCATCGATTTCATCGACATGGAGGACGAGGAGCACCAGCGCCAGGTCCTGCGCACGCTGGAAAAGCAGCTGGAGCGCGACCATGCCAAGACCAACATCATCGGCATCACCGAGCTGGGCCTGGTGCAGATGACCCGCAAGCGCACCCGCGAGAGCCTCGAACAGGTGCTGTGCGAGCCGTGCAGTGCCTGCCAGGGGCGCGGCAAGCTGAAGACGCCGGAGACCATCTGCTACGAGATCTTCCGCGAGATCCTGCGCGAGGCCCGCGCCTACCAGGCGGAAGGCTACCTGGTGCTGGCCGAGCAGAAGGTGGTCGACCGCCTGCTCGACGAGGAGTCGGGCAACGTCGCCGACCTGGAGGCCTTCATCGGCCGCACCATCAAGTTCCAGGTGGAAAGCATGTATTCCCAGGAACAGTACGACGTGGTGCTGCTGTGAACCGGCGCGCCGAATGAACTTCCTCCTTGGCCTGGTCGCCAGGCTGCTGCGCTGGGGACTGGGGCTGTGCGCGCTGGGGCTGGTGCTGGCCGCGCTCTACGTCAGCCTCGGCCGCGAACTGGTGCCGCTGGTGGCCGAGTATCGCGAAGAAGTCGAGGCCAGGGCCGCGACGGCGCTGGACATGCCGCTCGCCATCGGCAGCCTGGAGGGCGGCTGGCGCGGTTTCTCGCCGATACTCACCGCCCACGACGTGCTGCTGGGCGAAGGCGACAGCGCGGTGCGCCTGGACCAGGTGCGGGTGGTGCCGGATGTGCTGGCCAGCCTGCTGGCGCGCCAGCCACGCCTCGCCAACCTGCAGCTCGAAGGGCTGCAGCTCAGCCTGCGGCAGGACGGGGAAGGGCGCTGGGCGGTGGAAGGGCTGCCAAAGCGCGAGCCCGCCCGCCCGCTCGACCCGCAGAAGCTGATCGACGGCCTGGCCATGGTCGAGCGGGTCTCGCTGCTGGGCAGCCAGCTGACCTTCGAGCCCTTCGAGCAGGCGCCGCGCAGCCTCACCTACATCGACGTCACCCTGCGCAGCGGCGTGGTGCGCCATCGCCTCGACGGCCGCCTGCGCCTGCCGGACGGCCAGCCGCTGGCGTTCAGCCTGCGCACGCGCCTGGACCGCGCGGACTGGCGCGCGAGCAGCGCCCAGGCCTACCTCAGCCTGCCGCAGAGCGACTGGGCCGCCTGGCTGCCCGCAGGGCTGACCCGCGACTGGCAGCTGAGCAAGGCCCAGGCCGGTGGCGAATTCTGGCTGGACTGGGACCAGGGCCAGATGCAACGCGGCGTCGCCCGTCTGCACGCGCCGGAGATCGCCGGTCGCTACGCCGGGCAAGAGCCGGTGGAGATCGACGACCTGAACCTGAACGCCTACTTCGAGCGCCGCGCCGACGGCTTCGACCTGCTGCTCGACTCCCTCGCCCTGAGCCTCGGCGAGACGCGCTGGGGCGAGGTGCAGCTGGCGCTGGCCCAGCAGCTCGATGCGAGCGGCCAGGTCGAGCGCTGGCGGCTGAGCGCCGACCACCTCGACCTCACGCCGCTGACCCCGGTGGTACTGGCCCTGGCGCCGCTGCCGGAGGCGGCTGGCGAGGCCGTCGGCGAACTGGACCCGCGCGGCACGCTGCGCAACGTGCAACTGGAATACTTCCCGCAACTGACCGACGCCAGCCGCGTGCGCTTCTCCGGCAACCTCGACCGGGTCAGCATCGGCGCGTGGCACGGCGTGCCGGCGGTGGAAAACGCCAGCGGCAGCGTGCGCGGCGATCTGGGCGGTGGCGAGGGCCTGGCCGACAGCGAGAACTTCGGCCTGCACTTCCCCAACCTGTTCCCCGAGATGTGGCACTACCGCCAGGCCGGCGCCCGGCTGCGCTGGGAGCTGGACGACGAGGGCTTCACCCTGTACAGCCCCTACCTGCAGGTGGTGGGCGAGGAGGGGCGGATCGCCGGCGACTTCATGGTGCGGCTGAAGAAGGACCCGGCCCAGGAAGACTACATGGACCTGCGCGTCGGCCTGCACGACGGCGACGCCCTGAAGGCCAAGAAATACCTGCCGACCCGCTCGCCAGGGCTCAGCCCGGCGCTGGCCGAATGGCTGCAGACCGCCATCCGCGGCGGCCACATCGAGGATGGCTGGTTCGAGTACCAGGGCGCCCTGGCCAAGGAGGCGGCCGACGAAGCGCGCAGCATCGGCCTGTACTTCCTGGTCGACAACGCCGAACTGGCCTTCCAGCCGGGCTGGCCGGTGCTGCGCGATGCCCGCGGCGAGGTGCTGATCGAGGACGACGGCGTCGAGGTACGGGTGCCCGAGGCGCGCATCCTCGACAGCCGCGTCAGCAACGTCACGGTCAACGTGCCCAGGGCGCCGCGCGGCCAGGTGCCGCGCCTGGCCCTGGAGGGAGAGGTGCAGAGCAGCCTGCCCGACGCGCTGAAGATCCTGCGGGAGGCGCCGATCGGCACCGCCGACATCTTCGCCGGCTGGCAGGGCCAGGGCCCGCTGAGCGGCAGGCTGAAGCTGGACATACCGCTGGCCAAGGGCGAGAAGCCCCAGGTGCGGGTGGACTTCGCCACCGAGGGCGCGCGGCTGGAGATCGCCACGCCGAAACTGGCCTTCACCCAGCTCAAGGGCGCCTTCCGCTTCGACACCGCCCGCGGCCTCAGCGCGCCGGACATCCGTGCCCACGCCCTGGGCCACGCGGTGCGCGGCCGCGCCCTGGCCGAGGGCGCGCGAGGCAACGCCCGTACCCGCATCGAGGCCAGCGGCCGGATTCCGCTGGAGCAGCTGACCGGCTGGCTGGGGGTGACCCAGCCACTGCCGGTGAGCGGGGAAATCCCCTACCGGCTCGACCTGGCCCTGGACGGCGGCAACAGCCAGTTGCGCGTCGATTCCGACCTCAAGGGCCTGGCCGTCGAGCTGCCGGCGCCCTTCGCCAAGGCCGCTTCGGATTCGCGTGCCGCCAGCTGGCGCATGACCCTGCAGGGCGCGGAGCGGCGCTACTGGTTCGACTACGGCGGCGTCGCCAGCCTGGCCTTCGTCGCGCCGGCGGAGCAGCCCCAGCAGGGGCGCGGCGAGCTGCGCCTGGGCGGCCAGTCCGCCAGCCTGCCGGCGGGGCAGGGGCTGCGCGTGGTCGGTCGCGTCGACGAGCTGGACTGGAGCGCCTGGCAGGCCGCCGCCAAGCCCTACCTGGGGCTGGCCGACGACGGCCAGAGCCGCCAGCTCTTCCGTGGCGCCGACCTGCGCATCGGCCGCTTCGACGGCTTCGGCACCCAGGTCGACGACCTCGGCGTCAAGCTCGCCCGGGCCAACGCGGCCTGGCGTCTGGACCTCGACAGCGCCCTGCTGGAGGGCCGGGTCACGCTGCCCGACGCTGGCGGCGCGCCCATGGTCATCGACCTGGCGCGCCTGAGCTTCCCGCCCGCCGAGCCGCGCAGCGAGGCAGCGGCCGACGAGCCGGATGCCCCCGACATGCTGGCCGCCGTCGACCCGCGGCAGATTCCCGCGCTCGACCTGCGCATCGCCCGGGTCATGCAGGGCGACGTGCTGGTCGGCGCCTGGTCGCTCAAGGCGCGGCCGACCTCGACCGGCGTGCGTTTCGACGACCTGTCCCTGCAGCTCAAGGGCCTGCAACTGGGCGGCAGCGCCGGCTGGGATGGCGCGCCCGGCGCCAGTGGCAGCTGGTACAAGGGCCGCCTGGAGGGGGAGAACCTGGCCGACGTGCTCAAGGCCTGGGGCTACGCGCCCAGCGCCACCAGCGAGCGCTTCCGCCTGGACGTGGACGGCAGTTGGCCCGGCTCGCCGGCCTGGTTCAGCATGAAGCGCCTGTCCGGCCGCCTGGACGCCAGCCTGCGCCACGGCCAGTTCGTCGAGGTGCAGGGCTCGGCCTCCGCGCTGCGCGTGTTCGGCCTGCTCAACTTCAACTCCATCAGCCGCCGCCTGCGCCTGGACTTCTCCGACCTGCTCGGCAAGGGCTTCAGCTACGACACCACCAAGACCCTGCTGGTCGGCAAGAGCGGCGTGTTCGTGACCCGCGAGCCGCTGCGCGTGGTCGGCCCTTCCAGCACCCTGGAGCTGGACGGCACCCTCGACATGGCGCGGGACGAGATCGACGCCAAGCTGCTGGTGACCCTGCCGGTGACCAACAACCTGCCGCTGGCCGCGCTGATCGTCGGCGCGCCGGCGGTGGGCGGCGCGCTGTTCGTGGTCGACAAGCTGCTCGGCGACCGGGTCGCCCGCTTCGCCAGCGTGCAGTACCGGGTCAAGGGCCCCTGGCAGGAGCCCGAGATCAGCTTCGACAAGCCCTTCGAGGCGCCGCGGTGAAGCCAGCCCAGGCGACATGGGTTAGCATGCGGGCAAGGAGGCGTTCATGTCCCTCGCCGTAATCCAGATGGTCAGCCAGGACGATGTCCCGGCCAATCTCGCCGCCGCCCGTCGCCTGTTGCAGGAGGCGGCCGAGCGTGGCGCGCGCTTGACCGTGCTGCCGGAAAACTTCGCCGCCATGGGCCGCCGCGACCAGGCCGCCCTCGGTCGCGCCGAGGCCGACGGCAGCGGCCCCATCCTGCCCTGGTTGAAGCGCACGGCCCGCGACCTCAGGTTATGGATAGTCGCGGGCACCCTTCCCCTGCCGCCGGACGGCCGGCCCGAGGCCCGCGCCCACGCCTGCTCGCTGCTGGTCGACGAGGATGGCGAACGGGCGGCCCGCTACGACAAGCTGCACCTGTTCGACGTCGATGTGGCCGACAGCCGCGGCCGTTACCGGGAGTCGGACGACTATGCTTTCGGGGAACAGGTGGTGGTGGCCGATACGCCGGTGGGACGCCTCGGCCTGAGCGTGTGCTACGACCTGCGTTTCCCCGAGCTGTACACCCGGCTGCGCGAGGCCGGTGCCGAACTGATCAGCGCGCCGGCGGCCTTCACCGCCGTCACCGGCGCCGCCCACTGGCAGGTGCTGACCCGCGCCCGCGCCATTGAGACCCAGTGCTACGTGCTGGCGGCGGGGCAGGGCGGCAGCCATCCGGGCGGCCGCGAGACCTTCGGCCACTCGGCCATCATCGACCCCTGGGGGCGGGTGCTGGCCGAACGATCCAGCGGCGAAGCGGTTCTGCTCGCCGAACGCGACGCCGCCGAGCAGGCGGCCGTGCGCCAGCGCATGCCGGTGGCACGTCACAGACGATTCATCGCGCCGGTCCAGCCCGGTCCGGCGCCCACGGAGCAGTTATGAGCGACATCCTCGGCCGCGTCAGCGGCCACCTGCTGGCCCCCGGCAACCTGACCATCGAGCAGCTGCCGGCCATCCTCGGCGAACTCGCCGGCCCCGGCATCGACGCGGCGGACTTGTACTTCCAGAGCCAGGTCTCCGAGTCCTGGGTGCTGGAAGACGGCATCGTCAAGGAAGGCAGCTTCAATCTCGACCAGGGCGTGGGCGTGCGCGCCCAGTCCGGCGAGAAGACCGGCTTCGCCTACAGCAACGCCATCCATGCCGAGGCCTTGGGCCAGGCGGCACGCGCCGCCCGCTCCATCGCCCGCGCTGGCCAGCAGGGCCGGGTGCAGGCGTTCGCCAGCCCGGCGGTCACCGCGCTCTATGCCCAGGACAACCCGCTGGAAGTGCTGGAGCGCGCCGAGAAGGTCGAGCTGCTCAAGCGCATCGACGTGTTCACCCGCACCCTCGACCCGCGCATCAAACAGGTCACCGTCAGCCTGGCCGGGGTCTGGGACCACGTGCTGGTGGCCGCCAGCGACGGCAGCCTGGGCGCGGACATCCGCCCGCTGGTGCGCTTCAACGTCAGCGTCATCGTCGAGCAGAACGGCCGCCGCGAGCGTGGCGGCCACGGCGGCGGCGGGCGCACCGACTACCGCTACTTCCTCGAACGCGACGGCAGCGGCGAGGAACGCGCCATGGGCTATGCCCGCGAGGCGCTGCGCCAGGCGCTGATCAATCTGGAAGCGGTCCCCGCGCCGGCCGGTACGCTGCCGGTGGTGATGGGCGCCGGCTGGTCCGGCGTGCTGCTGCACGAGGCGGTCGGCCACGGCCTGGAAGGCGACTTCAACCGCAAGGGCAGCTCGGCCTATAGCGGCCGTATCGGCCAGCCGGTGGCGTCCAAGCTGTGCACCATCGTCGACGACGGCACCCTGGCCGGCCGTCGCGGTTCGCTGAGCCTGGACGACGAAGGCACCCGCACCCAGTGCACCACGCTGATCGAGAACGGCGTGCTCAAGGGCTACATGCAGGACAAGCTCAATGCCCGCCTGATGGGCGTGGCGCCGACCGGCAACGGCCGTCGCGAGTCCTACGCGCACCTGCCGATGCCGCGCATGACCAACACCTACATGCTGGCTGGCGAGAGCGAGCCGGAAGAAATCATCCGTTCGGTGAAGCGCGGCATCTACTGCGCCAACCTCGGCGGCGGCCAGGTGGACATCACCAGTGGCAAATTCGTGTTCTCCACCAGCGAGGCCTACCTGATCGAGGACGGCAGGATCACCACCCCGGTCAAGGGCGCGACCCTGATCGGCAACGGCCCGGAAGCCATGAGCAAGGTGTCCATGGTCGGCAACGACCTGGCGCTGGACAGCGGCGTGGGCACCTGTGGCAAGGACGGCCAGTCGGTGCCGGTGGGCGTCGGCCAGCCGACCCTGAAGATCGATGCGATCACCGTCGGCGGCACCGGTTCGTAGGATGGGTTGAGCCTCGTGATACCCAGCAACCCCCACCCATCCTGCTGGCTGGGA